>JADHWW010000206.1 GCA_016783285.1 Anaerolineae bacterium | reverse complement strand
CGCGGCAATGGGCAAAACCGCCGGGTTGAGCATTCCTATCAGCAAAACCAGTGCCAGGGCAAGGATCGGCGCGGCGCCCATCTGATGCCACATCAGCGCTACTTTTATTTCCTTGCCGAACAGGCGGATCGTATGCGCAGCCGTGGTCCATTGCAACAGGTGGTTGTGGGTGATGGCCAGCCGGACCAGTGTGCACCCGATAGCATCCACCATAAGCAGTGTCTCATAGAGGAGAAAGACCAGCGCCAGCAGCCAGCGGATGGCATCTGCCCGTACTGACTGCACGGCTCTGCCCGACGGTATACCCCGCAATCTCCGAGCCAACCCGGTTACGAAACCGGTAATGAGGGGCATGGCCGGCGCCAGCACCGCTGCCAGTGTCCACACCAGTGCCGAGCCGGGCAACCATAGCCAGCCGGCGATCAACAGGGCTAGCAGTGCGGGCATGAGCAGGCTGCGGCGCAGATTGTCCAGTATTTTCCAGCGGTCAAGCACAGAGAGGCCGTTGGGCATCGTCCCGCCGCCCGCGTGAGGCACCCTGGGCAGCAGCCAGGGCAGCAGTTGCCAGTCACCGCGCACCCAACGGTGCAGCCGGCGCGTGTAGGCGAGGTAGTGTAGGGGATAATCTTCAAACAGGCTCACGTCTGTCACCAGCGCGGTGCGCCCGTGGATGCCCTCAAACAGGTCGTGGCTGAGCAAGGCATTGCCGGGCGCTCGTTCGGCCAGGCTGTTCTCAAAAGCAGCCACGTCATAGATACCCTTGCCGGCGTAGAGCCCTTCGCCAAAGAAGTCCTGGTACACGTCGGATACTGCCCGCGTGTACAGATCCACCCCGGTGTCCTGGGCGAAAACCTGCGTGAACAACGACTTATTGGCGCTGGTTGGTTGGATCTCCACCCGGGGTTGGAGCACGGTGTATCCGGCGACCACAGCGCCGCTGTCCGGGTCGAATTCGGCGTGGTTCAGTGGGTGTGCCAGGGTGGCGACGAGGCGGGATGCGCTATCCCGTGACAAGGACGTGTCCGCATCCAGCGTGATGACGTACTTGATCTCCGGGAGAAGGTCGAGATCCCCCATTTGCACGGTATAGGAGGTCTCCTTGCTCCCGCCAAGCAGGCTGTTGAACTCGATCAACTTGCCCCGCTTGCGCTCCCAGCCCATCCAGCATTCCTCGCCCGGGTTCCATTCCCGATCGCGATGAAAGAGATAAAAAGGCCCGGAGGAGCCTCGGCTGTATTTTTTGTTGAGGGCCTGGATACCGGCTTTGACCTGCCTCAGCAACCTATCATCATCCGGCTTATGCTTCTGTGGCGCGTCGGCGAAATCGGTGAGCAGGGCGAAGTGCAGGTGCGGGTCCACGTTGCCCAGAAAGTGAAGTTCCAGTTGGTGCGACAGGGATTCGACCTCGCTGGTCTCGGTCAGAAGCGCGGGGATGACCACCATCGTGCGGTACTCAGCCGGAATGGCTTCCTGGAAGTCCATCCTGGGCAACACGCGGGGCGGCACGGTGTGGGTAATGAACCAGTTGACCAGGCTGACGGCCACAGCCGTAGCGGGCAATAACACCAGCAAGCCTGCCCCAATCAATTGAACGAGAGTTCCGCCGGCGACAAGAGCATACCAGACCAGGCCGAGCAGGATGACCAGGGTGAGCAGGGTTATGGTGCCCAGGTAGACCGGGGTGGGATGGCCGAACAGCCAGCGAGACAGGCGCGCGCCCCGGGGGGGGCGATAGCCCAGGCGGGCCTCAAGTTGTCTCCGGCCTGCGTCCAGGAGGTAAAAACCGATGTGCGCGGTGCGGGGTGACCTGGCCTTGCTCCGCCGGGCTTCTTCAGCCAGCCGGATTGTCTCTCGTGCGACCTCTTCCTCATCTTGGCCCGTCTGGTCCGTCCGGCCTGTTGCCTGAGCCAGTTCCTCGATCACCCCGCGATACCGGTCGCGTGTATCAAAGTCCATACGGGCATAGACGTTCGCCGGGTCAAGAGACAATACCTGGTCCACGCGGCTGACGCTTTCAAAGAAGACCTTCCAATCCTGGGTCGCCAGCAAACGTAGGCTGAGGATACAGTTGGCGACGACGGTCTCGTCTGCCAGTCCTTCGGCAGGCCTGTCCTGAGCGAAGCCGAAGGGCTCAGGGCGGTGCTCATTCAGAGATGGCAGAGATGGCAGAGACGGGCCGGGTGGGGGGGGCAGTTCCGTGACACGGGCGATGGCCTGTGTTAGATTCTCCAGGATACCCAGGCGCAGCATGGTCGGCAGGGCCCACAACTCGCCCATCGTCAGCGGTGTGACACGTTGGTAGGCCTGAACAAAGAGTCTCACCTGGTCAAGATTGAGGTGCTCCTCGTGGTACTCGATGATCTCCTGTGTGATGGCGTATATTCGAGGGTAGCCTCCCAGGGGGGATGTAGCGAGTTTGGGCAGGCGGCGATAGTAGCCTGGCGGCATATCCTCGCGAACCTGGCGCAGCGCCTGTCGCACCGTGTAAAAGTTGTCCAGCAACCATTCGGCCGCGTAGGAGAGGGCGAGTTGCACCTCAGACGCCTCTGCAAAACGGCGGTAGGCGTCGTGTAAGAGCGCCTCCTGCCCCCGGAGGCGGTCCACAAGCGGGGGCCTGCGCCTGGGACGCCGGGAGACGGCGTGGCTCCTGGCCAGTTGACACGCCAGGTTTTCCAATTGACTGTTTGGCATGCGCTAGTGTCCCTTGTGCTCTCTCGTAACCATCTCGGCCTGAGTGCGCTCCACTTCGTCCGGAGAAAGGTCCTGCACGATCAGCAGCGGGGTACTGCCATAGGCGATGAAGTTGACGACCAGGCTGCCATAAGGCCATTCGGTCCTGCCAGAACAGCCATGGGCGCTCAATACTACCAGATCCACGTTCTCTTGCTTCACCAACCTGTGTAGCGTTGCTGCGGTGTTGTCGCTGACAAGCACGCGGGTCTGGACGGCCAAAGGCAGCCGGGACCGAAGATTCTCCAGGCACCTGGTCGCTTCCAGCCGGTTGCGCTCCGTGAGCCGGTTTACCAGTTCGATATCTTCCTGCGTGGGGGGGGCGCGACAGACCATTTCCGGCCTGGACACCACATGTACCAACAGCAGTTCGGATCCGTGGGAGCGGGATAGAGTGGTGGCCAGCGGCAGGGCGCACTCGGCCCTCTGCGAGCCGTCCAGGGGAATCAACACGTGCCGATAGCGCAAGCCCGTCAGGTCGCCAGCAACGGGTTGATAGGCCCGCACGATCATCACCGGCGCATAGGCACGCAGTATGATTTTCTGGACGATGCTGCTGACGTTCCAATCGCTCAAGCCGCTCCGTCCGTGGCTGCTAAGGACTATCAGGTTGACGTCGTGGCCGCGCACGAACTCGATGATGCGCTCCGCAGCCTGGCCCTCCAGGAGTGTGCTCTCCGTCCGCAGGCCGGTTTCCTGCAGGCGGGCGCTCAACCCGTCCAGGTAGACCCTGGCTTCAGCCTTGCGGATGTGCCAGTCCAGTGGGTCAACGGACCGGGTTGGGCCGGCGGCCTGGGGGCGCTCCAGCACTCGCAGTAGCGTGACCTGGGCCCCACAGGCCCGGGCTACCGCCATGGCGTGAGGCAGTACACACTCGGCGAGGGAGGATCCGTCCATAGGAACGAGTATATGGTCAAACATAGTTCTCACCTCCTGGCAGAGTGAAGGTAAATACACTCCCCCTGCCCATTTCACTCTCCACCCCCACCTGCCCGCCGAGTTTCTCCACGATGCGCCGCACGATGGACAGTCCTAGCCCGTGACCCTGGGCACGAGTCCGGTCGAGCCGTGTGAAGACAGTGAACAGGTGGGCCTGTTTCTCCGGTGGTATGCCGTCGCCGTTGTCGCGTACCCAGAAGCAGACGTAACCGTCTGCCTGCACCGTCGCGCCTAGTTCCACGCGGGGCGGTTGGCCGCCGTATTTGATGGCGTTGCTGAGATAGTTGACCCACACCTCTTCGACCCACAGAGGGTAGCCCAGCGGTACTGGCCACGTATCGGGCAAGATGATTTCGGCCTGGCGTTCCTCGATCACAAAGGCCAAGCGCTGCAGTGCCTCGGCCACGATGCTTGCCATCTCCAGTGGCTCTGGTCTCGTTTCTGCCTGGCGCACTTCTGCCAACACGAGTAACTCGTTTATGATGTTGCTCATCTTGTGCCCGTTCCGCACAATGGCAGACAGACATTTCTCCCGTTCCTCATCCGGCAGCGTGGTATTATGCTCTTCTAACACCCCGGCAAAACCCATGATAAGGCTCAACGGGTTTCTGAGGTCATGCGCCACGGTGTGAGCGAAGGCGTCCAGTTCCTCGTTGCGTACTTGCAGCTTGGTGTTCAGACGGCGCAGTTCCATTAGGTCACCAAAACGGGCCATGGCGATGGTGATGGCGCGTTCTATCTCGCGCGCGTTGGATGGTTTGACCAGATAGGCCCCCACGCCAGCCGCACTGGCCTCTTTGACCAGGTCCGCCGTCTCATAGGCGGTCAGCACCACCACCGGCGTGGGACAGTATTCGTAGATGCGTCGCGTGGCCTCGAGGCCGTCCATATCGGGCATCTTGATGTCCATCAGGACGACGTCGGGCTGCAAGGATGCTGTTTTCTCGACAGCCTCAAGCCCGCTCATTGCTTCTCCGACGACGGCATACCCCACCTTTTGCAATTCCACCTTGATCATTTCGCTCACCAGGTAGTCGTCCTCGGCGATCAGTACGCGGACGTTTTTTTGTTGGCGACTCATTCGCTGTTCTCCCCTTTGAACTGAACAACCGCCACTGCGCCCTGATCGTTGTACAGTGATAGTTCTCCGCGCAGGTTCTTGCGCACGACGTTTTGTGCCAGGTCCAGTCCTACGTTGTACCGCTCCAGCCGCAGTACCTCTTCCGGATAGCCCGGTCCGTCGTCTCGAAACTCGACTTGCACCCCGTCGCCTTCGATTTCGGTAGTGACGCGGACGGTGATGTGTGCCGTATCGCGGTCTTGCAGGGCATGTTTGACGGTGTTGGTCGCCAGTTCGTTGATCACCAGCGCCAGGTTTTGCGCCTGGTCGGGCGTCACGCGCACCGGGGATGGGATCGCGTCTTCTACTGATACTGACACGTGCTTATCGCGCGGGAGTGCCTGCAGGGAGGAGCGGATGGCCTGGCCTACCAGTTCGCCGAGCCGCAGGGGCGCCCACATGGAGGCAGAGAGCAGGCTGTGCACCGTGGCCAGCCCCCGCACCCGGCTGACCAGATCCTGTATGATGGATTGACAAGTGGCCTGACTATCCATGTCGGCATGCCGTCGTTCGGTGTAGAGCAGGCCGATGATGGCGGAGAGGTTATTCTTGACGCGGTGGTTGATCTCATCAATCAGCACAGATTTGGTTTCGGCATCCTGCCGTGCCTGTTCGTACAACCGGGCGTTTTCGATAGCGATGGCTGCAGTCGTGGCCAGCGACTCTGCCAACCTCAGGTCTGTTGGCTGGAAGCGGTCTACCTGTGTGTCCACCACCTGGAGCACGCCGATTATACCGTTTTTGATCCGTAGCGGGACGGTGAGGATGGAGCGCAACGGTAGCCCGGTCTGTTGATCTACGCCTTTGAAGTGGCGCTCGTCGGCCCAGATGTCCGGCACGATCAGGCTCTCGCCGGCGCGAGCGACCCAGCCGGCAAGCCCCTGTCCCGGCGCCAACCGCCAGCCGAGCACGCTCTTCTCTTGGGGGCCGGTGGCCTGTCGGCAGACCAGTTCGTCCGCCTCCTGGTCAATCAACCAGACCGAGGATGCGGTCACGTCCAGCAGGTGGCGCATCTCTTCCAGGATGGTGGCGAGCACCTGGTTCAGGTCGAGTGTGGAGGTGAGTGCCTGGCTGGCCCGGTTGAGCAGCGCCAGTTCGCGGTTGCGCCGCCGCAGCGCCTGCTCCGCCCGCTTGCGCTCGGTGATGTCGCGAGCGACTCCCATGACCCCCACTACCTCACCACTTGCATCGTGCAGCAGGGAAGCGGAGAGAAAAGCGGGAAATACCTCGCCGTTCTTGCGCCTGTCGAGGATTTCCCGCACACATCTTCCCTCATTGATCGTTGTTTCGTGGACGGCGAGAGACTCCTGTGGGTCTGCATAGAGTATGTCAACGTGTTCTCCAATAACCTCCTCCCGGCGGTAGCCGAAAGTCTCCTGCGCTGCTGTGTTAAACTCGACAATGTGCCGTTTCATATCACAGGCAATAATCGCATTAAGGCAAAAATGACACTAGCACAAAGTTGTGGTAACATGGGCCGCCAACAACACTTCAAGAGGAGGACAGCGGTCCATGCCCAAAACAGCCAAGCATCTGGAAGCGCAAGCGCGGTACATTTACAATCCAGAGATTGAGGTCTGCCCCCATTGTAATGAGCCCCTCCGGGCACGTCGATACTATCAGTGGCGCAAGACGGTCCAACACCTGGAGGGGGCGGTGTATGTGGTCAGTCAGGCCAGAGAGTGTATCAATCCGCAGTGTGAGCACCAGGGGCGACACTATACCTCGGCGGCGGTCCAAATGATCACCGTGCCTAAGTGCACGTACGGCTTAGACGTGATCGCGCAGGTCGGCTGGTGGCGCGACAAGGAACACTTGAACCGGGAGCAAATCCACACGCGCTTGCGGGAACACGGTATCCAGATCTCTGAGCGCGAAGTGGACCATCTGTATGCACGGTATCAGGTGCTGATGGGATGCG
>JADHWW010000205.1 GCA_016783285.1 Anaerolineae bacterium | reverse complement strand
TTCTCTCAGCAGATAACCGGGATGCTCGACAGACTCGCCGGTAAAGAAACCCCCGCACTCGCTGCAGAACTCGTCGTCGGCCTTGCTGGCTGTGGAATGGCAGCGAGGGCAATTACGCTGCTGGCGATCCCGGACAACATAGGCGTTCAGCTTAGGGTTTTTGCTGACGAGAGAAACCACCTCGTAACGCCTGTCGGCTAGCAATGCCCCCGGTGGCAAAGGAGCGAATTCCGGGAGAGACAAAGGTTCCGTCTCCACATCAGATGCCCGCTGGCCCGCAGGGAGAGGTTCATACCCCTCAGGGTCTAACGGCTTTGTCTTCAGATCCGGCACTTGCTCACTCGCCGAAGGTTCTGGTTTCGCCACAGGCCTGCGCGACGAAGGAGCCGTTGCTGACGCTGCAACCGTTGAGATTGCAGGGGGCGGCTTTGCAGCAGACCCTCGCCGTAAGGGCGCCGTATCCAGCACTTCAACCGCCGGGGCCGAAGGTGAAGCCTGAACCAGAAGCATTCTACAGGTACAACAGAATCGCGCCTCATCACGGTTCTGTGCTCCGCATTTTGGACAAGTAATCATGATGTACTCCTTCCCCTATTCATCCGCAAGGCAAAGCGGACCTGGCCGAAGCTCACGACGCAGCCATCGTGGAGGATGTTCTCACGGGTGCGCTGGTCGTTGACGTAGACGCCATTTTCTGAGTCCAGATCTACCAACACCAAGAGTTCTCCATCGCCTTCCACCTTGGCATGATTCCGCGAGACGGTTGACCAGCCGATGAAATGCTCGTCAATCATCAGATCGTTGTCAGTGCCCCGACCGATGGTGGTTACAGGTTGGGTCAAGGGGCAGCAAACCACCCCCTTCGGTCGTTCCAGGCTCTCCAGATAGGGGATCCCTGGCTCAGGCCGCGCTGCGGTCACGAGTGATGGAGGCGCCGCTTCAGGTTCCTTGGCCTCTGGAGGCCGCGGGGGCGGGGATGGTGGTGCAGCGGCGCGTCTTGGAGGAAACTTCGTGATAGGCCATTCTCGCTTCAGTCTGTTCAGTATCCTGACGGCGCCAACCAAGATGATGATGCCCGCGGCAAGCAAGATGATGACCAGTGCTAGTGGAAGGAAGACGGCCAGTCCTCCAGGATAGGCGTGGGCCTCATCGGGAATCGTAAACTCAGCAGATGGAAAATCGCTCCGCCAGGATCGCCAGATCCTGGCGATCCCCTCAGAGCGAGTTTCCATCCACCGAGACTGTCTTGTTGGCGTAGCCGTCGCCGTCGGCGTAGCAGCTTCGGTGGGCGTCGCGGTGGCTACCAGCACGGCGTTGGCGAGGGTTGTGTCATGCGCTGCCAGGGCGCTTGGCGGGATCTCTCTACGTGTCGCCGTCAACGTGTTTGCACCGATGCCCGCTGGCCTCAACTCGGCAGAACTCTCGATCAATGACGCACAGAGTATAACACTTGCCACAGCTCCCACCAGGAACAGGTGCAGGAAGAACGGCCTTTGTGTTCTGCGATGATCGCCTGAAGGATACATCCTCTCTCCTCCTTTGAGCCTCTTGCGGTGAAAGCCGCACTTTGCCCCGGCTGGATCGCCGGATCCAGCCGCTGGGCGATAGTATGAAGATCCGCCACGAACGCGCAAAGTCACTTAGCCTTGATGCCTATGGGCACGTGCTCCTACACCGCCAGTGACCACTTCACTACACGATGAGTCGAAACACCAGGTGTACCTTGCCTATGGTAATCCTATCGCCACTGCGCAGCACTTGCGGCGTGTGAGGCGACAATCGCGTACCGCTGACAAAGGTGCCGTTGGCGCTTTCCAGGTCTATGAGCATATACTCGGAGCCATGCTGCGAGATCTGGGCGTGACAGCGAGAAATGAACTGCGCATCGTAGTACGACAGGTCCAGGTCCGGGTAAATGCTGTCAGCGGCACTCTTGCGGCCGATGAGGAAAGGTGTCTTGCTCAACGGCATCTCCCAGCCGGTCCCCGAGGGGCCGAGAACCTGAAGAACCCCTCGCAGTTGCCCGCCGAGATGGGTACCGCAGTAGCCACAGAAGCGTGCTCCCTGCCGGTTGGGCTTACTGCAGAAAGGACAGGGGCGTTCTTCGATCGCCGGTATAGGCTGAACGGTCGCCGCAACGCCAAGGCTGGCCAGGCAACCAGCCAGGGTCGCCTCCATCTCTCTGGCCGTCGGGTAACGATCTCCGCGTTCCTTGGCCATTGCTTTCAGGATCACTTGCTCAATACCCGGCGAGATGAATGGATTGAGACTACAAGGTGGTGGCAGTGGCCCAGGCAGGCACGATAATGGAGGCAATGTCCCGGTGATCAGGTGATACACCGTTGCCCCCAGCGCGTAGACGTCGGAGCGCTGGTCGGTCTGCTCCCTCCCCCACTGCTCCGGCGGGGCGTAATTCTGCGAGCCCATGGCTACCGTGTCCTTCTTCTTGCCCGCCTTGTACGTGCGGGCGATCCCGAAGTCTACGAGCTTGATCAACCCAACATTGGACAACATGATGTTGCTGGGTTTCAGATCGCGGAAGATGATGGGCGGCTGCTGCCCATGCAGGTAGTCCAATACCTGGCAGACCTGGATCATCCAGTGTAGCACAGGTTTCTCTGGTAAGGCTCGGCCGGCTGCTTCCAGATGCTTCTCCAGGGATCGCCCTTCGATGAACTCCATGACCAGATATGAGCGACCAGATTCGTCAAAGTAGTCCACCACCTTGGGCAGATTAGCATGATCCAGACGAGCCAGCAGCTTGGCTTCCTGGCCAAACTGACGCCGGGCATCGGCTTGCTCCTCGGAACTACTCGAAGCAGGGCGGAGTTCTTTGAGGGCCCATATCTGGCCGGGACGAGGGTGAATCTCTTCGACCCGGTAGACAAGGGCCATACCCCCGCCACCGACGATCCCCGTTACTCGGTATCTCGCTTGCAGAACCGTGCTTACTTGAAGAGGTGGCAGTGTGCCAGGTTTTTGCGCCATGTGAGCACCAGAATCGCTTCGTTAAACCATCTCCTATGGCTGCGTCGTCCGTCGCATGCCAGTCTGTCGCAGGTACAACCATTGCTGTACCAGGTCGCCCAAGAACCATCCCAGCGCGCCAAGAGCAGCGGCGCCAACCCACATAGCGGGGCGCATGCTGTACGCCAGGCCTTCCAGGAGCACAAAGAAGGAAATCGCCGCCGCCACTCCCAGCAGCGCGAACCAGGCGATCTCTCGCTTCCAGGCTTCATCCCCGGCCTTTCCTCTGATGATCTGGGGTAAGAAGCACAGGCCGGCCTCAATGGCCAGCCCACTGATGGCCGTGCCCAGCAGCAACGGCCCATAGCTGTCCGGCGCGCCGCCTACGCGTATCCACAGGATCAACCATCCCACCAGAGTGATGGGAACATGGGCCAGGATCGCCGCTCCACGCCGTCGCGCCGCAGCATAGGCCATCGGTCCCGCAATGACAAACACTGGCACGTTGTTCCATACAAAGGGCAGGTTGCGCTGGATGCCCGGTGCCAATAGCCAGACACTCAGGGCGACCAGGATCAGCAAGCTGCCCACAGCGGCGGCCAGTTGTCGGCCGGACAGTTTAACCACGGCCAACAAGAGCCTTGTTGTCGGGCGAGAAGGTGTAAGAGCCTGAACGGGCCGAACAGGGGCAGCCTTCGCCGTTGCCTTGGGAGATGATGGCCTGGCAATGGCCTGGATCTCGTGAATGCTCTGCCAGCGGTTCCGGGGATTGTGCTCCAAGGACCGGGTGATCACTTGCTCCATCACCTGTGAGATGCCTGGATTGAGCTGGCGAACGGGCGGTAGATGAAACGGCGTCGTCGTCGGATCGTGGCCGGTGAGCAGCCGGTGAAGAGTGGCGCCCAGGGCGTAGATATCCGAACGCGCATCGGTCTGCCCTTGCCCGTGTTGCTCTGGCGGAGCATAGCCAACGGTGCCGAGCAGCGTGGTATCTTTGGCTTTTCCTGCCTGGAAAAATCGGGCAATGCCAAAGTCGATCAACTTGATCTGCCCGCTGCGGCTGAGCATGATGTTGCCGGACTTGAGGTCACGAAAGATGACGGGAGGCCTGCGCGCATGGAGATAGGCTAGTGCGCTCAGCAGTTGATCGAGCCAGGGTCCCACCTCAGCCTCGCTGAATGGGTGGCCCTTAACAATCAACAGTGTTTCCAGAGTGTCACCATCTACATGCTCAAGGACGAGATAGTGGTTGCCCCTGTGCTCGAACGAGTCGATGACTTTCGGAATGTTGGGATGGTCCAGGGAGGCGAGGATTTGGGCCTCACGGAGAAAACCATTAATGGCGCGTCGTTTCTCGGCTGGATCGGTGATGGCTACGTCCGACATCTCCTTGATGGCCCAGAGCTTGCCAGGCAGGCGGACATCCCTGGCCTGGTAGACCGCAGCCATCCCACCCTGGCCGATCTTGCACAGCATAAGGTATCGGCCCGCTAGAAGCGTATTGGGTGACAGCAGCCCAGTCGGAAACGATATAGCTGTCGCTGGCGGTCCAGTTGGACCCGCTGATGTGTCGGGCAGACCGATCTGAGAGAGTAGCATGCCACATCGGCCGCAGAAGCGAGCATTATCGCGGTTCACCTGGCGACAGTTCGGGTTTGGACATACGATGGGCATGCGGCCTCCTTCACATGCTCAGACATCCTTGCAGATAGCAAGGGCGTGAGGCAGAGGGGAATAAGGGGATGCGCAACGCTGATCAGCGGCCGCACTTCACATCCCCTCTGTCGTCGTCCCAGATCAGCGCCTATTAGGGAGAGATGACAGCAAAGGTGATCGGTTCTGTTGCTAACAGCTTTGTCTGGCTTTCCAGGGGCCTGATCTCCACCCTCAACGTGTAGGTGCCCGTCTCGGTTGGCGCCAATACCTGGCCGATGAAGTCCTGGCCTCGGCCGACAGAGGCCTGCAGCGGCACCTGTTGCGTCCAGTTTGATCCTTCCTTGCTCAGCAGGGCGATGGCCTGCACACGGTTGGCCCACAGACTGTCTTGCAGAAAGACACGCTGCCCCCCACAGCTTGTGTAGGCGCGAACATCCAACCGCTCGCCGGGCGAGTACGATCTGGCGAAACCGTCCGGTGGCGGCCGCAGCCGGAATGCGGGCGCTATCTCCACCCGCCGTGCCGGAAACACTGCCAGGGCCTGCGGCGGTGGCTCATGCTTCACGTTGCCCACATAGAAGCTCAGGTCGTAGACCTCCTGCAACCACAGGCGGGTGCCGTTGAAACGCCAGGCCTGAGCGATTGCCTCTTCGTCGGTTGCCAGCAACTCGCAAACGTCCTCTGTAGAAGATGCGCTGAAGTCCCCGTTTTCTTTCACCACCAGCGAGGTGCGGAACCGTTCACGCCCCTCCGCGTCCCGGGCAAGCACGAAGATTGGCGTCGGTACTGGGGTAGCAACCACTCGACCCTGTATCGGCAAGCCATAGCGGGGCGCCGTCGCCCGCGGCAGCCGGTAGGTTGAGGCCGGTTGGTACAGACGGATCTCGGCAGGTGGTCTGGTGGGTGTTGGCGTGACGCGAGACGCCCGCCATGTCACAGGGCTGGTGCTGAGCAGCACCGCTCCGCTCTCCCTATGGCGAAGCTCGACGGTCAGGTTGTACATCCCCTCGGCCGTTGGCGCCAGGACGGAGCCGGTGAAATCTCTATCTCCAGTGATCGTAGGGGCCAGGTCGGGCTCTTGTGGCATTGTTCGGCCCTCCCCGCGGATCACTGCCACTGCTCTTACCCGGCCGGCGATCGCGCTGCCCTGCAGAGAGAGGCGGCGGTTGCCGCAAGTGAGGAATGCACCCACATCCATCCGTTCATTGGGGCTGAACACGGCTGGCCAGCCATCTGGCGGCAGCGATAGCCGCAGCGCCGGCGTGATCTGCGTCTCGATGTTCACTGGAGCGCTGGCGGGCGTGGGCAATGCTGTTGCCTGCTCATCACCTCGATAGAAAGCCAGTTGATGATCGCGCTCCAGCCACAACCGATCGTGCGCCAGTTGCCAGAAGCGGGCCGGGTCGTCGTTGGCTGCCAGCATCCGGCACACGTCGGGCACCTCTTCCAGGGTGAACTTCCCATCAGGCTGAATGTCCAGCGCCGAACGGGCCAACTCCTGACCATCGGAGATGGTGACGAACATCGGCTCTGGCGCGGGCAGGCCTGTAACCTGCCCCCGCACCACGAAGCCATAGCGGGGCTGTTCGTCTCGAGGTAGCAGATAGGGGGTGAGCGGCTCGTCCAGGCGGATGGTCAATGGCGGCGTGGCTCTTACTGTTGGCAGGCGTGGCCTGACTGGCGTCGAAGGGGGGAGTCGGGTTGATGTGGGCGTCGGTGTGCTGGTTGGCATCGGAACGACTGTCGGCGTGTGGGTCGGTGTTGGTGTAGGAGTGCCAGTCGGCGATGACACTGTCCAGCGCGGACCGGTCGAAGTTTCGATCAGCAGTTGACCATCGGCGCGCACGCGGGCCTTGAGGGCATATCTTCCGGGAGCGAGGTCCGTGAGTTGGCCAGTGTATCTTCCGGGCCTGGCAGGATCCTCCTGCAAAGGGATCTCCTGCACGAGCCGTCCGGTGGCGTCGTCCAGCACCTCGGCGACCACAGTCAGTGGCACGCCCACCCGCGCCCCGCGCAGGCTGATTGGGGTGGTCTCGCACAGCAGGCGCACGGCGAAGGCATAGGGCTTCTCTTGCGGCAGGATGAACTCAGGCCAGCCATCGGGCGGGATCTCAACGCGCAGGGTGGGCGAGATCTCCACCTGGACCGGCTCTGTGGTGGCCACGGC
>JADHWW010000204.1 GCA_016783285.1 Anaerolineae bacterium | reverse complement strand
CATAGCTGTCAGGCTTGGCACCGACCCGGCTTGCCAGGCCGAAGTCAGCGGCCGGATCACTGAGGCCTGTCCCGTGCTCTTTGAAGACGCGAACGCCGTCACCGAACTGGCAGCATTCTTCGAGGAAGCCCTGGCCAGGGCGGGTGGCAGGTAGAGGTCCATTCGACATGACACGTCGGGCGGCCTCGTGCCAGTGCCGTCGCGCTGCCCGCTCCCACAGTTCCGTTGGCATCGGTGACGAAGAGGAGTCAACTATATGACGGAATCACTGCCTCCCTTCAGCTGCACCCATTCTCCGGAGATCCCCGACCTGCTGGCCGAACTGGATTGCTCGCTGGTGATCAGCACCTACCAGGCCGGCAAGGTGATAATCCTCAGCGGCCATGAAGGCGGGTTGATTCAGCTGCCGCGCACCTTCAACAAGCCGATGGGCCTGGCTGCCGACGGATGGCGCCTGGCTGTGGCCGCGCGCGAGGAGGTTGTGGTGCTGGCAAACGCGCCCAACCTCACCGGTGGCTACCCGCCAGCACCCGGCCGGTACGACAGCCTGTTCGCGCCCAGGGCAATCTACTACTGCGGCGAGCTGGACCTGCACGATATGGTCTGGCACGGCGACACGCTGTGGGCGGTCAACACCCGCTTCTCCTGCCTGTGCCATATTGACTCCCACTTCAGCTTCACCCCCCAGTGGACGCCCCCCTTCATCACCGATTTGACGCCCGACGATCGCTGCCACCTGAACGGGGTAGCCCTGCTGGATGGACAGCCCCTGTACGTGACCGCCCTGGGGGCCACCGACACCGACAAGGGCTGGCGGGCTAACAAGGTATCAGGAGGGATTCTGATGCACGTGCCCACCGGAGAGATCATTCTAACCGATTTGCCTATGCCTCACTCGCCGCGAGTATATGACGACCAGCTCTACATGCTCAACTCCGCCACCGGCGAGCTGGTTCGGGTCGACCTGGACAGCGCCACCTTTGACACGATTCTCAGTGTGCCCGGTTTCGTGCGCGGCCTGGCTCGCCATCGGGATTACCTGTTTGTGGGCATGTCCAAGCTGCGCCAGGGACGGCCCCTGGGGGACATTCCGCTGGCCCGGCGAGATTTGTTCGCCGGCGTGGCTGTGGTACACCTGCCCAGCGGGCGGCTGGAGGGATTCATCCGCTACCTTAACTCGTGCGAGGAGATATACGACGTGCAGGTGTTGCCCGGACTGCGCCAGCCTGGCATTATGGGCCTCGACAATCCGATCTTTCGGCAAGCCCTGGCAACGCCTCAGTACGGCTTTTGGAGTGAACCACAGGAGGAGGAGTCGCAGGCAGACAGTCAGTCGTCAGCCATCAGCGGACAGCCCGCGCCGCAGAATCCGGCCACAGGGCCAGGCTGACCGGTCACTCCCCTCCGCCACTGCCCCCTGCCTGCTGCCCCAGGAACTCCTCCCGCAGAAGGCCCATCAGGTGCACGTCGCGGTAGCGCCCATCTCGAAACAACCCATGGCGCCTGGTTCCTTCATGCTGGAAACCTACCTTCTCGTAACTGCGGCGGGCCCGGGAGTTGAAATCGAAGACGTCCAACTCGACCCGATGCAGATTCAGCTCGTCAAAGGCAAAGTGAAGCATCGTGCGTAGAGCATCGGGACCATAACCCTGCCCCCAGTAGTCCTTGTCGCCCAGAACGATGCCCAACGTGGCTGACCCGTTCTTCAGGTCCACCTTACTCAGGTCCACGTTGCCGATAAGAGCCCACTCGTCTTCGTCCTTCCGGGCTTCAATACCAAACAGATACTCGTCCTGCTTCTCCAATTGGGCCTCAAACCACCGTTCCTCCGCCACCTTCGACATGGGTGCGAACATCAATAGATACTGCCGCACCTCCGGGTCATTGAACCAGCGCACGAAAGTGGCGATGTCCTCACGCTCCATAGCCCGCAGTCGCACCTTCTCTCCGAAAAGCATTGACTCTCCTCCACGATTCTGGTCTGAAGATGGGTCCCCATTTGGCATGGCCTGACAGGGTTCCAGGCAGGCTTCCGGACTCGACTCTGGCGAATCGGGGAGCACCCAGAGGGCATGATATCGGCACGCTTGGCGTCAGATGCAAAGGGGGGCGCAAGATACGGCATCTCCAGAGTCAAGAAGCCCCTATCCATCCCCACACCCTTGATACCGGCGGGCTGGAACGGGAGACCGCTGACGACAGCTGCTCAATCTGTCCGTTGCCAATCCAGGCGATACCAGCACGCTTCGATTGGGTTGAAATGGACAGGCACTTCGGGGCTAATGGGCTGGTCGGCTTCGTCGAGAATGACCACGTACCAGGTTGCCTCCGCCTGCAGAACCATGATATCATACTCGCCGCCCCCCTTGGTGCCCACTACCGGGTAGCGATACCAGTCGTTGTAGCAGACCACTCGCACGCCGCACAGCGGCCTGGCGCCTGCATCAAAGACGTTCCCGATGATATAGCCTGGCGCGTGTTGACATCCCGGACAAGGATGTCCAGGTTCCGGCCTCGCCTCGCCCATCGGCAGGAAGTGATAGCCCGGCTGTCCCCCTTCGCTGCTGGGAGCAGTCGACTCCGGCGTGACTGTGGCTGCCGGAACCGGCGATGGCGACGGCGTAGCCATGGGGGTCGGCGCTGGCGACGGTGTGGCGCTGGGGGACGGTGTGGGAGTCAGCGTCGGCGTTGGCGTGTCGGTCTCGCTGGGAGGCACCGCCGTAGCTGTCGGCGAGGGCGGCTGCGGCGTGGCGCTGACCGTTGGCGTGGGAGAGGGCGGTTCCAGCGTGGGGCTGGCCGTCGGCGTTAGTGACGGCCCGGGCGTTGCCGACAGCGTGAGCGTGACCGTCTCTACAATCGCCGTGGCCTCCGGCGACAGGCTCCCAGCCACCTGGGAAGCTGGAGGCTTGCCAATGCCACAAGCAACTATGCCTACCATCACCGGTAATACAATCCAAATGCTTGCCTTTCTCATTTCCCTAACCTCCCCCGACCCGCCCCCCGCGGAAAACCGCAAGCTGCAGGACGGGAAAACTGGCACTGGTGAGGGAGTCATTACATTGCAGTACTATGGTAGGCGGTTGTTTTCAGTCTTAATCAGAATCCGCTTCGTTGTGTCCGCTTTCGCCTTCCTCACCATGTTCATTGTCGCCCTCACCGTGTCCATGTTCGCCGCCTCCGCTCTCTCCGGTTTCCGGATGAGCGGTCCATCCATCAAAGTCCTTGTTTGTTGCTGTAAGACTGACGTCTATGCTTCCACCAGGATTGAGGTCAGTCGGAGTTGTTGGGCCAAGCTCTACTCCGTTCGACAGGTGAACTTCAACCCGAACTTGTTTCAAGGTATTGTCCGTGGTGTTTTCCACGAAACCGTTGAATGAATTGCTTTGCGCGTCGTAGTTTAAGACCAGTCGAGCACCGTTTCGGACCGCGTCGTAGCGTTCGTCAAGGGCAAGTTCAGTGCCAGAGTCTTCCTCGCTCGTCGTGATGGTGCCTCCATCACTTGCGCAAGCACTCAGACCGGTGGCCAATATGGCGACAATTGTGAAAAGAATTCTTCGATTGTAATTCACGAAGGTTGATTTGCTATTCATCTGTGTTTCCTCCGAGAAATCAATCTGTTTAATCGGTTGAAGAATAGAGAGTTAATATTGGAAATTGCCAGATTCCAGCCGCGAGTTTTCCAATGACATTCCAATCTTCAATATTGATATGACGAATTCGTACACAAGCGTGCCTTTGAGCACCAATTGAAGAATCTGTGCGGTTACCGGGGCGATTCGAACATCGCCCCACCTGGAGCACACTGACGCGGACGCGTGCACTCTGCGTCGTAGGGCGGACAGTGCCAAGCCTCCCTGCGTGCGGCGTGCTGTCCGCCACTTACTCCCCCGGCACCATTCTGCCTGTCCTCTTGCTCACCAACACTCCGGTCCCGACCAGGGCAAAGCCGGCCGCGGTCAGCACCATCATCCACGGGAAGGCAACGCCGCCGGTAGCCGGCAGCTCCGTCGGCCCAGCCGTGTCGTCCTGAGTGATGCGCCCTTCAACCTCGGTGGCTACCGGCGAATGAGCGGCGATATAGTCAGCCAACGATTCGGCCAGCGTAGGGCCCAGGTCGTAGGGGTTAATGGCTTTCTCCGTCGACACGTCGGGGCCATCCCCCTCGCCGCGCACGTAGTTATTGGTAGCCACTTTGTAGACGGCATCCAACTCAATGGGGCTGAAAGTACCGTCAGGGCTCTTCACGTCCACGCTGATCACCCGCGATCCCACCGGCAAATTGGGACTCCAAATGTAGCGCAGACCGGCGACCTGCAGGAAGCGGCCGGTGCCTTCATTCTCAGGATTCTCAGCCCGGCTGACGCCGTTCTCCAACGCCAGCCATACATCGGCGCCGGTCATCTCAAGAGTAGTGATAGTGTTGCCAAAGGGCAGCACTTCCAGCACATCCCCCCGGCTGACATCGCCGGCCGGGATGCTGGCCCGGATGGATCCCCCGTTCAGATAGGCGATCTCCGTGCCCTCGGCAGCCGTTGTCCGCATCACAGCGTCGGTGATCATATTGCCCACGTTGCATTCCCCAAAACGACAGGAATCCCGATCACCATCCAGGTCAACCGCGGCCGAACCAATCAGCTCGCTGCGTAGCGCCTCCAGCGGCTCGTTGAGCGCCAGAGCCTCTGCCAGGATGTCAGGATCCTGGGGCACGCTGGCATCCAGCGTGATGGGGTTCCCCTGCCAGGAGACCGAAACACCGTTGGCGTCGAACGTCACGTCCAGGCGACCCAAGTACTTGCCCCAGGTGAAATCCGAGACAATCAGCACCGGGTTGCCGCTAGGCGAATCAACCACCACCGGGTAGGGTCCTTCGGCATCCTCATCCGTGTTGGAGAGATAGGTATTGACATGACCCGAAACAATCACGTCGATGCCGTCCACCGCAGCCGCCAGCTGCTTGTCCCTGTCAAAACCAGTGTGGCTGAGCAGCACAATCTTGTTGACGCCCACACCCTCCAATTCGAGCACGGCAGCGGCCACCGACGTCTCAATGCTATTGAACACCACGTTGGGGCCAGGACGGGACAGATTGCCAGTGTCTTCCACCGTGCATCCAATCAGGCCGATCTTCTCTCCTCCTACTTCGAGCACCGTGTAGGGTTTGACCAGACCGGCCAGTTTCGGCTCCTGGGTGACGTCGATATTGGCGCTCAACACTGGGAAGTCGGCACCCCGGATGAAGCTCCCCAACACGCCGGGGCCGTCATCGAACTCGTGGTTGCCCACCGCCATGGCATCGTAACCCAACGCATTCATGAAGCGCTGCGCGGCCTCGCCCTTGTACTCGTTGTAGAAGAGCGTGCCCTGGAACTGATCGCCTGCATCCACCAGGATCAGGTTCCCGCCTTCAGCCCGTATCTCGTCGACCTTGGTGGCCCGTCGGGCTACGCCACCAAAACACTTGCCTGCGGCTGCATCCTCTTCATCGCAGCTGATGCCGTATTGGTGGAACTGCAAGACACGGGCATTCACATCGTTAGTGTGCAGCACGGTCAGTGTATACTCGCCTCCCTGCGCCATTGCCACTGGCACCACGCTCATAAGCAGCGCCACCACTACACCCAATACCATCATCCAACACAAAATCCAGCGATCCTGAGTTCTCATGTGTCTTCTCCCTCCAGCTCATAAGGATGATCCCAAATCGCGACAAACACGTTGATCCTTCACGCCGCACCCTGACGAGGCCTACCGGCGACACATGCGACACATCGCTCCGTTGGGTGGGGCGGACAGTGGGATGCTGTCTGCCACTTGCTGCCCCGGCACCATTCAGCCTGTCCTTCTGCGTACCAACACTCCAGTCCCGACCAGGGCAAAGCCGGCCGCGGTCAGCACCATCATCCACGGGAAGGCAACGCCGCCGGTAGCCGGCAGCTCCGTCGGCCCAGCCGTGTCATCCTGAGTGATGCGCCCTTCAACCTCGGTGGCTACCGGCGAATGAGCGGCGACATAGTCCTCCACCGAGTCGGCCAGCGTCGGCCCAAAATCGTAGGGATTGATGGCCCTCTCCGCAAACACATCGTAGCCGTCCCCGCCTCCGCGCATGAAGGCGTTGGCGGCCACCTTGTATGCAGCATCCATGTCGATTGGGCTGTAGCTGCCGTCCTGAGTCTTGACATCCACACTGGTCACCCTTGAGCCGGCTGGCAGACTGGGGTTCCAGGTGAAGCGCATGCCAGCCACCTGCGGGAAGCGGCCGGTCCCTTCATTCTCGGGATTCTCAGCCCGGCTGACGCCGTTCTCCAACGCCAGCCACACGTCGGCGCCGGTCAGATCAAAGGTGGCGATGGTGTTGCCAAAGGGCAGCACTTCCAACACATCCCCCCGGCTGACGTCACCGGCCGGGATGCTGGTCCGGATGGAGCCCCCGTTAAGGAAGGCAATCTGTGTGCCCTCGGTAGCCGTCGCCCACACCATAGCGTCGGTGATCAGATTGCCCATGTTGCATTCCCCAAAACGACAGGAATCCCGATCACCATCCAGGTCAACCGCGGCCGAACCAATCAGCTGGTTGCGGAGCGCCTCCAGCGGCTCGTCCAGCGCCAGAGCCTCTGCCAGGATATCAGGATCCTGGAGCACGCTGGCATCCAGCGTGATGGGGTTCCCCTGCCAGGAGACCGGAACTCCGTTGGCGTCGAACGTCACGTCCAGGCGACCCAGGTATTTGCCCCAGGCGGCGTCTGAGACGACCAGCACCGGGGTTCCTGCAGGCGAATCGACCACCACCGGATAGGGTCCCTCAGCATCCTCAT
>JADHWW010000203.1 GCA_016783285.1 Anaerolineae bacterium | reverse complement strand
GCAAGGCGAGAGCGGGTCTCACTAATGAGGAGTGCCTGTTCTCGTCTTTCATTGTGGGAGCTCTAGCGGTCAGGCATTGGCATAAGAGTTTCACCTATTTTGGCCATTTTGTGGTCTTGAGAATGGGGTCAACCTTATTGAGGGGCGAGAAATGGATTCTGTGAACAGAATTATCCGCGGTGACTGCGAGGAAATCCTAAAGAGGTTTCCAGATGACTCTGTTGACCTTATTTTCACTTCACCACCATATGCAGACCAAAGGCGACGAACTTATGGCGGTGTGAAACCCAACGATTATGTGGGCTGGTTTTTGCCAAAAGCCGAACAGCTCTTACGTGTTCTGAAACCTACAGGAACCTTTATCCTGAATATCAAGGAGAGAGTTGTCAGGGGGGAAAGGCACACCTATGTAATTGAATTGATTTTGAGTATGAGAGAACAAGGATGGTTATGGACTGAGGAGTTTATTTGGCACAAGAAGAACTCTTACCCTGGCAAATGGCCAAACAGAT
Source organism: Anaerolineae bacterium (assembly GCA_016783285.1). Next base: position 6,308 of record JADHWW010000203.1, on the reverse strand, counting down.
TCAGAGATTCTTGGGAAAGACTGCTTCACTTCAACAAACAACGGAAGTTCAATATGTATCAAGAAGCAGTCATGGTTCCCGTCGGGGATTGGGCTATGGATCGCCTAACTAATCTTAGCGAAACAGACAGAATCAGAGATGAGTCAAAAGTTGGAAGTGGGTTCGGGAAGAACGTTTCCAGATGGGTTGGACGCGATAAAGTGTATCCAACAAATGTTATTCATATGGCCACAGAGTGTTCAAATAGAAATCATAGCGCTGCTTTTCCAATATCGCTACCAGCTTGGTTCATAAAGCTATTTACGCAACCTGGGGATATAGTTTTGGACCCGTTTATTGGTTCTGGAACAACAGCCATGGCCGCACAACGACTTGGACGAGACTATGTAGGAATTGACATCAATGAAGAGTACTGTCGAATGGCAACAGAAAGACTTGTGCAAGAGCAATTGCGATTGCTGGAGAAGCCTGAGACCTACGCAACAGGAGAAATCCGATGAATCCGTTATGCCTCGACCAAGTGAGCGCCTACGCTAACGAGAATATCGAGGGTTTTCATCGGAAAAGAATAGTGCTGTTGGAAGAGTTGAAGCTCGATAACTTGCTCAAGAAAAACCCGTATCTGTTCAAAGCCAAGAACATAACCACTGCTGGAAACTTGACAGTTGGCTTACTTGATGCCCGTCTCTCATCATCTGAAGAGAAGCTGTTTGGTGACTTTTTGGAGGACTTAGCCATCTTTGTTGCAAGCAAAACTTGCAATGGACATAAATCGACAGCACCAGGAGTTGACCTAGAATTCGAGAACAACGACATTTACTACATTGTCTCAATCAAGTCGGGGCCAAATTGGGGGAATAGTTCTCAGCAGAGCAAACTTGCCGAGTATTTACGAAAAGCTGTTACTAGAGTTAAGCAGTCACGACACGGGGCTAATGTCCAACCAGTTCTAGGAATCTGTTACGGGAAAACAAGAACAAGTTATCTGCGTGGCTACTTGAAAGTCGTTGGGCAGAATTTCTGGTACTTGGTTAGCGAGAATAAGCAGTTGTATACAGACATCATTGAGCCTATAGGTTATCGGGCAAAAGAGCATAATGATGCATTCTACGAAGAAAAGACAAGGGTTGTAAACAGGTTTACAAGGGAATTCATTGATAGATTTTGCGATGATACAGGTGCGATAGATTGGGTGAAGCTCATTGAGTTCAATAGCGGTAATTACGATTTGGATAGGTTCTTATCCTAGTTTCTCTACTGGAAGTAATCATTAGCCCCGGTTTGGCAATCTACAAGTCCAATCTCACCTGCAACTCACTGCCGCCACCAGGCGCCGCGCGCGGCTGAGCCTCTCTGCTACCCGCTTAACCCCAGCAGCGCTAGCGCGGCGGGCACCATGTCAGCCACGCTGGGCTCCCGGCCACCCTCGTTCGCGCAGCGGTCGGCGACCGCGCCAGTGACCGTCTCCCGCAGCCACGCGATCTCATTGGGGGAGCCGCCGGGGTAGGCGAAGGTCAGCACCGCCTCAGACTCCCCTGGGTGAAGTCCCCCCATGCACGCCCTTCGTCGGCGCACCGAAGTAGTACCCCTCCCGCCCGTTGGCCACCAGGATCAGGTCACCCGTCGTCGCCGACGCCGCCAGCCGGATGCGGTTGGCCGCGTCGGCGTAGTCCAGTTCGGGGTGGGTTATCAGGTGACCAGCCAGGGACTGTGTCCGCCCATCGCCCAGGTAGACGCGGTACTCCCCCCGCCAACCCTCCCGCTCCGCGTCCCGCACCAGGATCAGTTCCAGGCTGCCCTGTAGTTCCTCCTCGTACCTCCCGCTCTCGTTCATCTGGCGGAACGCTTCGGCCACCGGCAGGATGTCCTCCTCGTAGCGCGGCGGGTCGGCCCAGCGACCGGCCCGGTGCTGGAGGTAGACGTGAGCCAGGCCGCCGTTGAGGCCCATCACCGCGTCGCAGGCGGGATCCTCGCCGGGGATGTCGTGCACGTCGAGCCCGAGGGCTTCGAAGACGTGGCCCAGTTCCCGGTCGAAGGGGAAGCCCAACCGGATGGAGTGGCGGTCGTCGGGCACGACCTCGATCTGGCCGTGGTCGCTCACCAGCGCAAAAAGCGTGCCGTCCAGCATCCCGTGCCTCTCCAGCGCGTCCAGCAGCCGGCCGATCTGTGGGTCAACCACATCGCGCAAGTAGGCGGGCTGGCTTGCTGGCCCGTGGACGTGGCTATGGTGGTCGAGCCCCATAAGATAGGCGGTGAGCAAGTCGGGGCGGTTCCCCGCATCCAGGTGTCTGATCAGGCGGTCGAGCATCCCGCCATCGTACTCGGCCGCCTCCAGTCCCAACACCCCTTCCCCCTTGGTGAAGCGGGCGATCTCGACGACGTTGGGGGGCAGCCAGGCCTCGGCGCCACGGGCGTACATGTGGTAGACGACGGTGGAGATCAGGCCATGGGTGGAGACTGTTTCGTAGAGCGTGGGGGCCTCACTGCTGAGGAACTGCGAGGCCAGGCCGTCGGTGAAGACGCGCACGGCGTCGTCCACAGCCAGCGTGTAGCCGACGTCGAAGCCGAAGTGGCGGGGACGGCCGTCGGAGATGCGACCCAGCCGGTCGAAACTCTCGTTGCCGGCGATTCCGTGCACGTCGGGGTGCTGCCCAGTAAAGATGCTCGCCTGGGCGGCGAAGGTGATGGAAGGAGCGGTGCTGAGCGCGTCCACGTGACAGGCCGTCTCCCCCTCCCGCCCGCCGGCAATCCGCCCGACGTTCGGGAGGTCGCCCGCCGCAAGTGCCCCTCGGAAGACATCGCGCCGCAGCCCGTCCACGTCAACGACAACGAGACGATCAGGTCTCCTCATAGCAACCCCCATCCGATCCCTGCTGCGACGAGCGCACCCACGGCGGAGGCGAAGAAGTTCACCAGATCGTTCCCCAGCCAGCGGTGGCCCCGCAGCAGCCGCGTCTCCGTGCCACAGCGGTGCACCCTGCGCTCCGTCTCTTTCTTACAGGTGTCGCACCAGTAGATGGCCTGGACGGTGGCCCCCAGCAGGCTGTCGAACAACGACCCGGCTGTCCCGCCTACCGTCGCCGCCAGCATCAATGTACCAGCAATGGCACAGCCCTGGCGCAGAACCAGCGACCCTAACCCGCCCAGCAAGCCGATGAAGAGCGCACCCCCTAGCGATGCAGCGGTCCCCAGCCACGTGACGCCCCCCGAGGCGCCCACCTCGACTCGCTGGCCGGTAGTGATCAGGCGCGGGAGGTGTGGGCTCAGCACGCCTAGTTCGGTGGCCCAGGTGTCGGCGTTGACGGCCGCCATCGCGCCGGCACAGGCGATGAACCACATCCCTTCCTGACCCCCGCCTACCAGAAAGGTGAGGGAGGGGATTCGAGAGAGCACCGCCAGCAGGGCCGCCAAGCCCCCGTTGGCCAGTGCCTGGCCCAGGTCACGCCGGTGCCCCTTGGCGAACTTCTCCGCTAGTCCCTGCTTGTCTCGGGCGCGGTAGAAGGACAGCGCGCTGGAGGAGACGAAGAAGGCGACAAGCAGGGCACCCCACTCCCATCCTCCCAGCCCAAAGATGAGCGTGCCGGTGATGAGTGCGCCCACGACGCCGCTGCCGCTCAGCGCGCCGCGTGTGTATCCAATCACGCCGATGAACAGAGAAATAACAAGGCCGCCGACGAGTTCAAGGAAGTTGAGTGGGCCAGTGTTCAGCCCCATCACGTATTTACACCTGCCCCAGGATTCCAAGCGCTGCTGCCCACACCAGCACCTGGATGAGGATTGTGCCACCCCACAGCAGGTAACTCGCTACCCGTTCGTACCGGTACGCTACCCACCCCAACACACCGTTCAGCAGCAACGCCAACAGGCCGATGAGGGGAATGATGAAGATCTGCCCCCGGAGTCCCAGCCGATCGGGGTTGCCTACGGCGTCGAAGTGGAGGGGCACCAGCCGGGGCAGTGTGGGAAACTCAAAGCACAGCAGGCCAATCAAGGCCAGCACCGCCAGGAAGCCGGTCGCCAGCAAAGCCAGTCCCAACCAATCCTGCCAGATGGGCCAGTTCAGAAAACCCGGCCGTTTTGAGGACTGTTCCATGATCTGGGTAGGGCCCATCTGCAGCCGTTTTTGGAGTGACTCAAGGAAGCCTTCGCGGTCGGCGGGGGAGATGCCATAAGTGAGACTGGGGGTGACAACATAGATTTGGTGTCGAGGCGGGGCGGTGGCATGGAATAAGGCCGGCCCCGCACCGGGAACCTCACCGTAGCCGACGCAGTGGCCGGGCCATCTCCCGCCGTAGAACCGGATGTGCCCCTTGATCTCATCGCCCGTGAGCACGCGCTCAATCTGCCCGGTGGGGACGATCTGCTCCGTTGGTCTCCAGTGGATAACCAGCGCGTTGCGGTCGAGGAGGTACTTCGAGCGGGCCAATCCGTACAGCCAATAGCCAATCAACCCTAACAGGCCCAGGCTGACCAGCACGGCTAACCCGGTGATAAACGTCCCGATGCTAAGCGGCCGGATGGCGGCCAGGCTGATTACGCCAACGTCCACCAGGACGATGGTGACAATCAGGATGATGCCGATGCTCATGCCTAACCTTATGTCCGTCTTCCATTCCGTCATACGTCACGCTCCTCGCTCAAACGCAGGCATTATACCAGGGTGAGAGAGTGGGGGCAAATCGTGGTGCCCCACAACTCTGCCGCCTGGCCCGCCTGCGCCTCGACCATTAGATCACATCGGCTTGCCGAAGGGCCATATTGGGCTTGGGCTGGAGTAGCGAGTAGCGTCCAGCATTCAGCCGCACCGCTGCGAACGATTGCTGCTACGGATTCGTGGGCTGCGCGGCACGCGACTGCCAGGCCAGCTTCAGTGGGAACTGCTGAGCAAGCGCCTCGTAACGACGACGTACCTCCTCGAGTGACGTCTCCAGTCCCCTGGCGGCCTGGCGCACGTGTTCCTCGCTAATCTCTTGTTGGGGATCTAGAAATGGTTCCAGGGCATCTAGATCCCTGGAGAGCAGCCTGCGGTCCGTATCGTCCTCGCACGTCCGCGACAATGCCCCAAGCGCCGCTCGCCGCACAGCGCTGTCCTGGTCCTCCAGCCTGACGATCAGCGGCTCGACCGCCCGCGCGTCCCCGATCTGGCCCAGCGCATCCGCCGCCGCTTGCCGCAGATTGCTGTCTTGATCCTCCAGCCTGGCAAGCAGCGGCTCCACCGCCCGCGCGTCCCCGATCTGGCCCAGCGCATCCGCCGCCGCTCGCCGCAGATTGCTGTCTTGGTCCTCCAGCCTGGCAAGCAGCGGCTCCACCGCCCGCGCGTCCCCGACCTTGCCCAGCGCCCTCGCCACCGCTCGCCGCACAGCGCTGTCCTGGTCCTCCAGCCTGGCGATCAGCGGCTCCACCGCCCGCGCGTCGCCGATCTGGCCCAGCGCATCCGCCGCCGCTCGCCGCATCTCGCTGTCCTGGTCATCCAGCTTGGCGATCAGCGGATCTACTGCCCGCGCGTCGCCGATCTGGCCCAGCACCCTCGCCGCCATTTGCCGCGCATCACTGTCTTGGTGGTCCAGCCTGGCGATCAGCGGCTCGACCGCTCGCGCGTCCCCGATCTGGCCCAGCGCATCCGCCGCCGCTTGCCACAGATTGCTGTCTTGATCCTCCAGCCTGGCGATCAGCGGCTCCACCGCCCGCGCGTCGCCGATCTGGCCCAGCGCCGCCGCCGCCGCTCGCCGCACAGCGCTGTCTTGGTAATCCAGTCTGGCGATCAGCGGCTCCACCGCCGGGTCCCCGATCTGGCCCAGCGCCGCCGCTCGCCGCACAGCGCTGTCCTGGTCCTCCAGCCTGGCGATCAGCGGCTCGACCGCCCGCACGTCACGCTCCCGACCTGTAATCCAGGTCAGAAAGCGCACCGCCCCGGTATCGGAGGCCGGATCGCCGATGAAGGAGATGATCCATTCCAGCTCCGCCGCCGATGGACGCCAGGCGTTATCCGCCATGGTCTCGTGGTTCAGCCAGGCAAGCGCCGAGGCCGCCGCCATAGCTGCGTGAGCACTCCCCGTGAGTATGGCCAGTAGTCCGTCCACGAGTCCTGGTACAATATAAGCCCTCTTCTTGTAAGCTAGGATCATGACTCCCAGAGCTGCGTCGATCACCGCTGCCTCTTCGCCGGACGAAAGCCGGGTTACTTGCGCTGTGAGCCACTCGCCGAGCGAGACCTCGTCCTGAGGTGCTGAGGATTCTGCTACCATACCGCAAAGACCGCACACTCCCTTCCCGGCTGCCGTGTCTTGCCTGCGAAACTCACTGATCAA
>JADHWW010000202.1 GCA_016783285.1 Anaerolineae bacterium | reverse complement strand
CCCGTGAGGGTGTAAGAGGAGGACACAACAACGAATTTAGAAATCAACGAATGGAGAAATCAGCGAATGAAGAAATCAACGAATTTAGAAATCAACGAGGGCTACGTCTCGTTCCAGAGACATTTATTCGTTCCTTTCCCAATTCGTTGTAGTGTTTTTATGCAGAGCGCTCCCGCTTACGCAGCACGCTGTCGACGTCGCCGGCCATGTAGAAAGCCTGTTCCGGGACGTCGTCCAACTCGCCTTCAATGATCATCTTGAAGCCGCGCACCGTCTCTTCGAGGGGCACAAAGACTCCCGGCTGTCCGGTGAATTGCTCTCCGACGAAGAACGGCTGGGTGAGGAAACGCTGTGCCTTGCGTGCGCGCTGCACCAGCAGCCGGTCTTCCTCCGCCAGTTCCTCGATGCCCAGGATGGCGATCACGTCGCGCAGTTCCTTGTAGCGCGTCAATATCTCGCGCACGCGCGTCGCCACCCCATAGTGCTGCGCGCCGACGATGCGCGGGTCGAGGAGGCGTGAATTCGATTCCAACGGGTCAACGGCCGGGTAAAAGCCCTGGCTGGCCAGTTGGCGCGACAAGACCACCGTGGCGTCGAGGTGGGCAAAGGTCGAAGCGGGCGCCGGGTCGGTCAGGTCGTCGGCCGGCACATAGATGGCCTGAACGGAGGTGATAGCGCCGCTGGACGTAGAGACGATGCGTTCCTCCAGCGCACCCACTTCGGTGGCCAACGTGGGCTGGTAGCCCACGGCGCTGGTCAGCCTTCCCAGCAGGGCCGACACTTCACCGCCGGCCTGGATGTAGCGAAAGATGTTGTCAACAAAGAGCAATACGTCCTGGTGTTCGACGTCGCGAAAGTACTCGGCCATAGTCAGGGCCGTGAGCGCTGCCCGAAAGCGGGCCCCCGGCGGCTCGTTCATCTCCCCAAAGACCAGCACAGCGTCGTCGAGCACGCCCGTGCGCTTCATCTGCAGGTAGAGTTCGTTGCCCTCACGGGTGCGCTCGCCCACGCCGGCAAAGACCGAAACGCCCCGGTGTTCGGCCGAGGTGTGGCGGATCAGTTCCATGATCAACATTGTCTTGCCTACGCCGGCGCCGCCTAGTAAGCCGATCTTGCCGCCGCGCACGTAAGGGGCCAATAGATCAATCACCTTTAGCCCGGTGACGAATATCTCTGTCGAGAGATGCTGTTGAACGAAAAGGGGCGGCGGTTGGTGAATGCTCTGCGTCTGCACCTCACCCAGGGGCGGGCCATCATCTATGGGTTGTCCCAGGACGTTGAACACACGCCCCAGCGTCTCCTTCCCTACCGGCACCTGTATCTGAGCGCCGGTGTCCTCGACCGCCATGTAACGGCGCAGCCCAGCCGTCGCTTCCATCGCAATGCCGCGCACCGTGTGACGGTCGAGGTGTTCCAGCACCTCAATAGTAACACTGTGTTGCTCGTTGCGAACGACCAACGCGCTCAACAGGGCTGGCAACTCATCGCCCGCAAAGGAGACGTCTACCACCGGGCCGGTGATGCGCACGATGGCGCCAAGCCTGGGTTGTGTTGTATTCCCCAGCACCGTCTGTTCTACGGCGGTGCGTCCCAGTTGCATACTCATAGAGTTCCCGTCAGGGCAATGTGAACGCTTCACGCAGCGCGTGGACGGCGTCGTCCAGGCGCTGGGCCTCGATCACACAGGTGATGGTCGAGAGAGATGTGCTGATGGCGCGGATGTTGATGTTGCAGTCGCCCAGTGTCTGGCACATGTGGCTGGCGACGCCGCGCTGTTCGCGGAAATCCAGGCCAAAGAGACTCACCGACGCCACTTCAGGGTCGCTGGTGACGGCTTTCCCTCCGATCTGCTCCCGTATGCGCTCGGCCACCGCCAACGCCTGGCTCAGGTCACCCCGGCTCACGCACAGGACGATGTGATCCCTTTCCTCCAGATCAATCAGGTGCACGATCAGTTCGACGTTGATTCCCTGGTCGCTCAACTCGGAGAAGAGTATGCCGCCCACGCCCGGGTGTGATGGGATGTCCATTATGCCAATCATAGCCAGGTGGTCATTATGGATCAGACCACCGGCCTGAAGTCTGCCGTCAGTCATCGTTTCACCTCCATATATAGAAACACCGCCGCTGCAACGCTGGGCCAGCAGCGCTCGGCGGCAAGGGGATTGTAGCACCAGGTTGGGTATTGTCAAGATGGTTGCTGGATTTGTGCAGGGCGGGGATATGGAATATAATTCGCGGGCGATATGGGAGTGCTATGATGGCAAAGATACCACCTGCATCAGGTTTCTTCAGGCGACTTGCTATCGCCGGCGTCAACCTGCTGACGCCACTCCACGCCGGGCTGCTCGTCGCCTACTTTGCCTTGCGCTGGCTGGGTGGGGGTGATCTGTGGTTCATTGACGCCCTCGGCTACGTCTTGCCCTGGCTATTCGTCCCACTGGTTGTGCTTCTACCGGGGGTTCTGCTCCGCCGTTCCCGTCTTTTGCTGGTCATCGTCGCCGCGCCCACTGTTCTCTTCCTTCTGACCTACGGCCACCTCTACCTCCCTCGCCGGCCCGTTCGCGCCACTGGCCCAACGTTCACTGTGATGACCTACAATGTCCTCTATCGGAACTCACACGCCGATGGGGTCGCGGCTGCTATCGAAGCCCACGCCCCAGACATCATCGGTCTGCGCGAATTAGAACCACCTATGGCCCAGGCCCTCGAAAGCCGGTTCGCCGGGCGCTACCCCTACCGCAGAGTGGAGCCCGGCTGTGGCTTCTTCAGCCGCTACCCGATTCTGCGCTACGAGGCTTTCCGGCTGAGCCAGGATGAGGGGTGTTGGGCACAGCAATGTGTCCTGGACATTGACGGCTACCAGGTCACTGTCCTCAATGTCCATCCGCGCTCGCCGCCGCTGCGGGGTTTTCACCCCTTCGGCTTACCCCTGGGCGTCCCCACGGGGTTTGCCAATCAGGGGCGCGACGCCGATGTGCGTGACCTGCTCTCTCGCCTGGAGGGGATAGACGGCCCGCTGGTTCTCACCGGCGACTTTAACCTGACCGACCAGCAGAGTCTGTACGCGCCGCTGGCCCGCTACCTGCGCGACGCGCACCGCGAAAGTGGATGGGGAATGGGGTTCACGTTCACCCGCTTCCCGCACATTGGCCTCCCGACGTGGCGCATTGACTACGTGTTTCACTCACTCGACCTGGTCGCGCTCTCGACTACGGTGGGGGACTACGGTGGGTCGGACCACCGGCCGGTGATCGCCAGATTGAGGTTTGCTCCTTGATCCTTTGACGCCTGCCTGAATCGAGAGTATAATAGAAGCCAGCCGACAAGAGGCGCAACATCAGGTGTCGAAAGGAGGTCCCAATGTCATCCCCTTTTCCCGGTATGGATCCATATCTCGAAGGTGAGATGTGGCAAGAGTTTCACGATCGCCTGGCCAATCAAATCAGTGTGCAGTTGATACCGTTATTGGCACCCAAATACGTGGCCTTGCTGGCGAAGCGGTACGTGCTCGACCGTCCCCTCATGGGCATTTTCGGCTTACCAGCGGAGCGCATTTTCTATCCAGATGTCCACATAGTGGCGCCTCCCGAGATGCAACCGGCGTCTGTCCTGAGCGCAGTCGAAGGGTTTGCGCCTGGAGGTGTTGGGATTGCCGTGGCCGAGCCGGTCGTGGAACTGGTCAGCCCCATTGCCGAAGAGATGCCGCTGCTCAGCGTGGAGATCCGCGACGTGGCACAGCGCCGCCTGGTCACGCTGATCGAAATTCTGTCACCGGTCAACAAGCGGGGCGAAGGCGCGCGCGAGTACGACGAACGGCGCATGGAATTGTTGCAGACGTCCACCCATCTGTTGGAGATTGACCTGTTGCGCCGGGGCCGGCGCATCTTCCTGCTGGGCGAGCCACCGCCCGCGTCCTATTACGTCTACCTCAGCCGGGTGTCACACCGCCCCTTCACGCAAATTTGGCCGGTTTCGCTGCGCGAGCCTTTGCCCGCCGTGCCGGTGCCCCTCTTGCATCCAGACCCCGATGTGCCCCTGGATTTGCAGGCTGCCGTCAACGCTTGTTTCGACCTGGTGGGCTACGAGCGGTTGCTGGACTACTCCGGCCCCCTCCCGCCGCCCGAACTGGACGAGGAGGATGCTGCCTGGGTGGCCGAGACACTGGACGCAGTGCGTGAAACGTAATCCAGAGTGGGTTGCATTTCACGCTCCACAAAAGCCACGGCCCTGCTACTCGCAAGAGCAGCAGGGCCGTTGTGTTCTTCCAGCGGCGACGCTTTGGGCCGGCGTGCCCAATCGTGAAAGCAATTCTCATTTTACTGGATTCGAGGCTTCAGCCGGCGCTTACGGAGGCTCACATTCCCCAGACCACGACCGGCGTTCCCTGGTAACTCTCCTCCCGGTGGAATATCTTGCTCTCCCACGATTTTTCGGCGTCACGGTCAAAGACCACCAGGTGTCCTTCCTCCGCGCCGCAGCGGTCCATATACTTGCACGTCTGCTCGAGCCCCTCTGCAATCGTGCGCTCCAGTGAACCGTAGAGTATCTTTAACTCGATCACCGACCGCTGCACCTGACCCTCGCCGTAAGGCCTGCCCTGAGCACGGTCGAAGGGCCACACCACCAGCAAGTCCGTCCGCATCCGCCCCAGGCCGTACTCCCGCTCGACTCGTCCGCCGTGGTTTACGATCCGTTGCAGGAATGCCTGCATCAACAACTGCGGCCCGGCCTCTTTGTACTGAAACCGCTCCAGCCAATGCTCCGAGTGCTGGCGGAAGAACTGTTGGAACTCGGTCAGCAACTTGCTCACGTCCAGACGTCCATCCGGCGCGACGTACCACACTGGTCGAACGAGGGATTCGATGTCGAGTTGAAAGATGAAACCCAGTTCCCTGGGAACGACCTCCCGATAGATGGCATTGGCAATCTGCAATCCCATCTCGCCACGGTGCACCAGTCCCAGGTCAATGATGTACTGAATATCATCCTGGCAAACTGCGCGGTCGAGGCTTTTCCCGCGTAGCATCGGCCCGACTACTCGCTGTACGCGCGGCTCTCGCAACTTGTCCATCAGTTGATCCAGGTGCGTCTCGCGGCGCAGGATCAGTCGCTCTTTTGCCTCCATCATCATCTCGGCCGAGACCGGCGTCGAACGGTCCCGACCTCGTTCCATCTCGAAGCAGACCTCGTAGCCCAACGCATTGACCAGCCAGGGCTGGCCGGAGGTCAGTTCCCAGGCCATCGCCAGCGCCGTCTCCTCGAATCGCTGCCCGGTTTCCTCCGTGTGCTGCCGGTACAGTGTTTTCACTTCCCCCCGGTCGAAATTGCCCAGGCGCAGCGACTTGGCCTTGATGTTGAAGGCGCTGCCGCCGGTGATCACCTCCTTGCCGCGACCGCGAAGCCGGTAATCGCGCACATCGCGCACCCCGCAGAGCAGGACACTCTGGGGAAACAACCTCGGCCGCTTGTCGTAACCAGAGCGCAACTGCCGCAGTACCGAGATCAGGGTATCCCCCACCAGCGAGTCTATCTCGTCGATCAGCAGTACCAGAGGCTTTGGACTTGCTTTAGCCCAGTGTGTCAGCAGCGCGTTCAAAGCACCGTATTCACCGAACTGTGCCAGTATATCCCGCCAATGCTCCATTGGAAAAGTATCCTGGACAAAGTCCTGGGCCCGCAAGGCCAACTCTCCCAGGATAGCCTGCATTGCCTGCCGGACATCCTCTCTAGCCGCCTGGCCCATCTCCATATTAAAGTACAGGCAATGGTACTCGCCCCTCTGATTCAAATAGTCCATCAGCGCCAGCAGACTCGACGTCTTGCCCGTCTGGCGGGGAGCGTGGAGCACAAAGTATTTCTCCTGGTCAATCAGCATCAGTATCTCGTCCAGGTCGAGCCGCTTCAGAGGCGGCAGACAGTAGTGCTTTGCGCAGAGAACCGGCCCGGCGGTGTTAAAGTAACGCATTGGTCTCTCCTCTCTCTCGTGGGGATGATACGATGCCTGGATTATACCCCAGATTGGGCGAAAAAGAAACCCGCACCCAACAGAGCGAACTGGCTCAAGTGGCATACGGGGACGGCCAGCCAGTTCTCGTCGGGATGGCGGTCGTAGAGGCCGCAGGCGGCATCCTCCCACGCTGTCGCGTCGCCGTCCCAGCGGTACAGCGTCAGCTCTTCCTCGTCCAGCCCGACCACGTCGCCGTCGCTGTAGTGGATGGTGATGGAGATCGGTTTCTCGAACGTGTAGCCGGAGTGGGCGCCTACGTGGAGGCCAAGACGTATTTGCAACAGGCACTGAGCATCAACCGCGAGATCGGCGCCCAGAAGAACGAAGCGCTGGCGCTGGGCTATCTCGGTTTGCTCGCTCATCGCCTGGGTGAGGATGAAACCGCCCGCAAGCACAGCCAGCAGGCACTGTAGATTGTGCAGGAGATAAACGACCAGTCCGTGCAGGGGATGATGTGGATGGGACTGGGCCACGCTTTAGCGGGACTGGGGCGAGTGGAGGAGGCGGTCGAGGCCTACCGGGAGTCCGTGGCCCTGCGGCGTGAGTTGGGGCAAGCCAACCTGGCGACGGAATCCCTGCGACGGGGCTCAGGACAAGGCTCAGGGCATGCACTGGACGGCGCTGTCAATCCCTTCCAGGTTTACCTGACCTGCTATCGCGTCCTGAAGGCTGGTCGGGACCCCCGCGCCCAGGAGGTGTTAAGGAATGAGAATTAAATAACTTTCCCATTTGGGTAATTTTGCGAGCCCTTCGACCAGGCTCAGGACAAGCGCTGGTTGAGTAGCGGAGGCACACGCTTTTCGTGCCGGAGCGTATCGAAACCCTTGTACTGAGCCTG
>JADHWW010000201.1 GCA_016783285.1 Anaerolineae bacterium | reverse complement strand
GCCCCTTGACGATGCCAAAGTTGTCGAAGACAACCTTGACCGCCGGGGCCAGGCAGTTAGTCGTGCAGGAAGCGTTGGAGACGATGTGGTGTTTCGCTGGGTCGTACATCTCCTCGTTCACGCCTAGAACCACCGTCAGATCCACACTCTCGGCGGGCTTGGCCGGGGCGCTGATGATGACCTTTTTGGCGCCGGCCTCGATGTGGGCGGCTGCCTTCTTCCCGTCGCGGAAGACACCGGTGGACTCGATCACGATCTCTACGTCCAGGTCGCCCCAGGGCAGTTTCGCCGGGTCGCGCTCGGCCAAGACCTTGATGCGGTCACCGTCCACGATGATGTCCCCCCCATCCACTTCAACCGTGCCAGCGTAGATGCCAAAGTTGGAGTCGTACTTGAACAGGTGGGCGTTGACCTCGGGGGCAAAGAGGTCGTTGACGGCGACGACGTCGAACTCGTCACGGTAGTTCTCCTTCATCGCCTTGAGCACCTGCCGGCCGATGCGGCCGAAACCGTTGATACCGATTTTTGTCATTGTCTTACTCCTTTTTATGTGATTTGTGGAATAATGTTTACCTCGAGGCCCCCATCGCCAGGTAGAGGGAGCCCTCCTCAATCCGATGGGCCAAAGAGAGATTCCCACCACTCGACCCAAAATGGCCGGGGTTTGGGTGTGGGAGTCGCTATGGGCTGCCCGTCGCCGGCCGGCCCTTCACCGGCGCTCACGAGCGGCACGACGGCCACTTCGCCTGGCTTAGCCATCCTGACCTCTTTTCGTGCCCAGTGTTCCACGTACTCGTCAGATTTGACGTACTCTAGTTGTGCGACCAGATCCTGGCGATGGGCCTCTTCTGTCGCCACTGCCTGCTCCAACCGGTCCTCTTCCGCCCGCATCTGTCGCGCAAGCACCAGTTGTTGGCCGAACCTCCACGTAAGCCCTCCCACTATTGCGAGGGCAAACACGATGGAAACACCAACGACGAGTTGGCTACGATTGGGTTTGGGGAGCACCTTATGCCATCTCCTTGATGCAGTGACAACCATTCCTATGATACCCTGTTTTTTTCTGCCGTCAAGTCCGGGCTTGCTTGCAGAGCGAGGAGCGGCTATAATCAGGCCGGAGGACAGATGCTTTCGCTCGACCAACAAGAGGCTTATCGTAGGCGCTACGCTCGCGTGTGTCCCGGCTGGCGGCCCAGCAGTCACGTCTACCAGGACGCGGTGGCCGCACACCTGACCCCTGCCACGCGCGTGCTCGACCTGGGCTGCGGGCGGGGCGGGGTGATGGAACGATTGCATCCGCAGGCTGGCTTCGTCGCCGGGCTCGACCCCGACCTGGGGTCATTGCGCGAGCACCGCACATCGGCACTGGCGCGATCTAGCGGGCTGGCAAAAGCCCTGCCCTACGCCGATGGCAGTTTCGACCTGGTGTGCTGCTCGTGGGTGCTGGAGCATCTGCCAGAGCCGGAATGGGCCTTTGCGGAAGTGGCGCGGATACTTGTCCCCGGTGGACGTTTCGTTTTCCTCACGCCCAACGCTCGCCATCCACTACTGGTGCTCAATCGCGCTCTGGGGTGGACACGGGGGCGGCTGGTGAGCCAGTTCTACGACCGGGCCGAGGCGGACACCTTCCCGGCGTTCTACCGCGCCAACACGCCGGCACAGATCGAGCGACTGGCGCGGGCCGCCGGGCTGGACCAGGTTTCGCTGCGCTTCATCGGCGACCCGACCTATCTGGCTTTCAACGAGGCTCTGTTCTGGCTGGGCTGCTATCTGGAGCGGGTCAGGCCGCGCCGGATGCGCGTGCATCTGGTGGGGGAGTACGTGGCGCTGTAAACCAATCGTGGATGACCACCGTCTCAATGCAGGCACGCTCGACCGGCGGAGGCGCACCGGCGGCTAGCCGCCTGGCCAGATAATTATGCAAAGCGGCGGTCAATCTCTCTCTCGCTATCTCGACGGTGTCGCCGTGAACCACGACTTTGGACACAGCCGGCGCATAGGCACGGTAAGCCCCATTGGTCGGTTCGATAAAGATGTGATACAGTCGCGACGGATGCTCGGCGCGGTGCAATTCCTCGGCCTGCCAGACAACCTCGAACTGGTCGCGGTGCAGCGCGAACAGCGCCCTGGTCCGACCATCTGCCTGGACAAACTCCACCTCGTAGGCCTCCACAGGCTCGGTATACACTTCGACAATCGTGCCTTCTTCTCCTGCGTACACTCCGTGATCAGGAAAATCCTGAGTCACGACGATGACGTCGAGCAGATCGAGGCGTTGCTGCGCCCTGTGCGCATTTTTCAATGTAGGCATCAAAATTAGTCTCCAGGAGAGTCGTGGTCAAATTATACCCGCTTTGTGGTTAATAGTAAAGTCGCCAGTTGCCATGCTGCTTTTTGTGACATCAGCCCTTATCTGTTCTGGGGCTTCGACTATGCCCCCTCGGCCATGACCGAGACCGGAAAGCAACTCTTCGTCAACACGGCCTGGCACATGAAGCAATAGCGGTGTGACACTTGATGCAACGAGGCAGGCTCTTGCAAGGCCTGCCTCATCCACCCAGGCCCCCGGCTTCTCCGCAGAGCCGGGGGTCTGGCGTTGGGACAATGCCAGCGTTTGTCTGACCATCCTTTTCGCTGTATAATAACACAGCCTGAAACACAGTCTGTTAGGAGGTAATGATGGCTGTCACAGAAAAAGTCACGCTAACTTTGCCCAAGAGTTTGATGAATACGGTGCGCGAGATAGCCCCGCAGCGGGGAATCAGTCGCTTTGTCAGTGAAGCGATTGAGTATTTCGTCGCCGCCCGTCGCCGCCAGGCCCTGCGTGAGCGGCTCAAGGTTGGCTACCTGGCCGATGCGGCGTCGGACCGGGAGATGGCCAAGGAATGGCGACCTCTGGAGGAGGAGGCCTGGATACGCTACGTTGCTCCCTACGAGGTCGAGGGGGTAGGCGATGGCTAAACAGTACCGGCGCGGCGATATCTTTACGGTGGACTTTGAGCCGGTGCGAGGCCACGAGCAGGGCAAAGTTCGCCCCGCGCTCATCATCCAGAACGACATTGGCAACCGGTACAGCCCTACCATTATCGTCGCCGCTATCACTTCCGGCGAGCGAGCGCGATATGACGTCAATGTCGAGATCAAAGCATCTGAGGGGGGATTGGTCAGGGACTCGATTGTGCTGCTCAACCAAATCCGCACGGTGGATAAGTCACGGCTGGACCGCTGCTGGGGGCATCTCTCCGAGAAGAGCATAGCCCGTGTAGACGAGGCATTGAAGATCAGTCTGGGTCTGGTGTCAATCTGAGGCCTCGCTATCCGCCCGCCACCTCCGCCCAATCTGCCAGAAACCGCTCCAACCCCACGTCGGTAAAGGGGCTGCGGATCATCTTTTGTAGCACGCCAAAGGGCAGCGTGATGATGTCGGCCCCGGCCAGGAGCGCGTCCACCACGTGCGCGGTGTGGCGGATGCTGGCCGCCAGCACCTGGCAGTCAAAGCCGTAATTGTCAAAGATGGCCCGCGTCTGGCGCACCACCTCCATCCCGTCCAGCCCCGCGTCGTCCATCCGTCCCACAAAGATGGAGGCGTAGGTGGCCCCGGCCTTGGCCACCAGGTAGGCCTGCGCCGGGGAAAAGATTAGCGTGGCGTTGATGCGCCCGTTGAGCCACGAGGAAATCTCCCGCATCGCCTTCAGCCCCTCGACGGTGGTGGGAATCTTGACAAAGACGTGCTCCGACCAGGCGAGTATCTCCCGCGCCTCCTCGATCATCCCGGCAGCGGCGGTGCTCAGCACCTCGGCGCTGACCGGCCCTTGCACGATTTCCACGATCTCGAGCGTGTTGGCCTCGAGGTCGGCGGTGCCGGCGCGTTTCATCAGCGTGGGATTGGTCGTCACACCGTCGAGCACGCCCCAACTGGCTGCTTCACGGATCTCGTCTATGCTCGCAGTATCCAGAAAAAGTTGTGCCATTGCTTCATCTCCATTTAGAATGTGGGGCAATTGCCAATGTCATTAAGTTAAGGGAGCGAGCGCCGGTCGAGTAGGCCCGAAGGGCCGTATCGAGACCAAGCGAGCGGCTCTTGCAACGAGTTTCATATTGCCTGGGCCGCGCCGTGGTTTCGACTCGTGTTGAGCCTGTCGCTTGTCCTGAGCCTGTCGAAGGGAAACATACGCTGCGCTACTCAACCGACGGCGCTTAACTTGATGACATTGGGGCAATTGCCAATTTGCCCTACGATACGTCAATGAAACGCGGCCCGCCCAGAGCAAAAGTGCCCAGCAATGTGCGCGCCGCTCTGACTATCATCGCGGTGATAGCGATGACCGCTTCGGGCGTAGGTCCCAGCGCCACCAGGCCGTGGTTTTGCAGCAGGATGACTCGCGGCGGCTGCCCGTACCGGTCGTTGTAGGTCAGCAACCCCTCGCGCACCGCCCACGCCAGTGGCCACCCCGGCCCCGCGTAGGGCACGAAGAGCGGCTCGCCGCAGACGACCGCCTCGGCCGGAAAGATGTGGCCGGCGAAAGCCGCCTCCGCTCCCTGCGAGCACAGGATAGCCTTGACCGGCGTGGGGTGAGTGTGGGCCGCGTACCGGGCCCCGCCCAGCGTGAGCGCCAGAGCGTGGAGCGGTGTCTCCATAGAGGGCCAGGCCTGGACAGAAGAGGCTACCCTGGCCGCCGCCAATCCTTGCTTGACCCGTTCATCCGAGGGATCGCTGCTATCCAGCGTAGCCAGCACCCCATCGAAGGCCATCTCCACGAAGCCGTCAGCACCAATCTGGTGCATTTCGACGCCACTGGCTTTGACCCAGAAGGTCACGTCGTCTATGCGGGCCGAGGTGTTGCCCTCGCTCAGGATGACATAGTCCTTCTCGGGCTGGCCGAGGTCGCGGGACAAGCGTACCAATCGTCGCAGAACGTCGTGTTTATCGGTCATCTTTCAGGATCGCTTTTGTATCCAGTACGTGCGGAAAGAACGCAAACGCGGCAGCGATTCGCGGTCCTTAACCCGCCCGGTTGCGGCCTTACTGGCGATGATGTCGTCCAGGTGGCAAACGGGAAATCCCTCTACTTTAACGTGCCGCTGCCAGGCGTCTTCAAATCGTTCGATGCCGTCAGGTGCAAACACTAGATCGAGGTCAAACGGGCCATTCCTGAGTTGCACGAAATCCTTGCCACGCTCAATATCGCGTGCCTGATCGTCGGTCAAGGCGAACCCCAGTTCGCGCAGAGCAGCCGCGAGAGCGCGGCCATTGTCCGGCGAGCGGTCTACGAATAGATCCACGTCCTGTGTGGTGTCCGGGAAGCCCAGCAAGATTGCCCCCGCCTTGCCAATGAACAAGTACCGGACATCGTACAGGGCGAGTGCATCGCGGACCTCTTGTGCCTGGCGATACTCAAACGCAGCCATAGCCTAACCAGTCGGGTAACTTTTCCTCGCACCAACGCCGGTAATCTTCCATTGTGTCAAAAGCACGATAGGGCGCATCATCCAGCACCGGCTTGTAGGTGTGAATGAAAGCATAACGCAGCCGGACCTCTAACGAGCGGCGCGCGGCAGCCTCGAACTCTGCCATCCATTCGTGGGGAATATTTTGGTCATTTTTCATTGGTCATTTTTCATTGGTGTGCGGCTCAATGACTACTTTGATGGATTCCCCGGCCTCGGCGACCAGTTGAAAGCCCAGACCCGTCTCCGCCAGGCTCAAGCGATGGGTGATCATCTCGTGCACGTCCACTCTGCGGGCGCGGATCAGTTCTATGGCCACCGTGATGTCCAGCGGGCTGCCACCATAAGAGGGCATCAGCGTGATCCCGTTGCGCCAGAAATCATTGACGGGAACAGGAAGATCAATGCCCGGCTCTGTCGGCGCGAAGAATAGCACAGTCCCCCCGCGATCCACAGATTGCAACGCCTGGATGAAAGCGGGGAAGGCTCCGGTGCAGACGATCACCAGGTCAGCCAGCCGGTCCTCGTTGACCCGGCGCAGGCGGGCCGGCACGTCCTCTTCGGCGTGGATCACCTCGTCGGCCCCAAAGCGGAGCGCTGCATCCAGGCGATATTCGTTGACGTCCGTGGCCACGATTCGCCCGGCACCCGAGGCGCGGGCCAGGGCCACGTGGAGCAGCCCGGAAATGCCGCTGCCGAGGACGAGGACAGTCTGGCCCGGCTGCAAGCGCGCCAGCCTCTGCCCGCGCACGACGCAGGCCAACGGCTCGATGAACACCCCGTCCTCGAACGATACCTCGTCGGGTAGCGGGAACACGCCCCGGTCCACGTTGATGCGGGGCACGCGCAGATATTCGGCAAAGCCGCCGGGATCGTAATTGGTGGTGTGCAGCGTCTCGCAGACGGTGTGGTGGCCGTGCAGGCAATAACGGCACGTGTTGCAGGGGACGTGGTGAGAGACAAAGACCCGGTCGCCGATTTTGTAACACTCCACACCTTCCCCAACCTCGACAATCTCTCCCGCGATCTCGTGGCCCAGAACCCGAGGGGCCCGTTTGATGCGATACCACTCCATCACGTCGCTGCCGCAGACGCCGCTGGCGATAACTTTGACCAGCAACTCGCCCGGCCCGATCTGCGGTCTCTCCATCTCCTCCAGCCGCACGTCCTGGTTGTTGTAGTACATTGCTACGCGCACGATGTTCTCCTTCTACCATTATACCGTTTTCTCAGGCAAAAGGCAAGGGTGAAACGTGACCGCTGGATACTCGATTTGCCCTTTTGCGCAGCCTGTGGGCGGGGTGACGATAGACCCGGTCAGCGGCAGTTTCGACGGCTACGCCTGGGGGGAGAACGTGGGGTGGATTCACTTCAAGGGCACGGCCCCGGAGTACAACGTCGTCACCACTTTCAGGCCG
>JADHWW010000016.1 GCA_016783285.1 Anaerolineae bacterium | reverse complement strand
CAATCAGTGGCTTGGACAGTTCGATACCGAGCTGCAACAACAAGATGACACCAACGACACCAAAGAGCATCAGGCGGCGGCTCGCAAGGCCAAGCCACCCTTCCGCCTGCGACGCGACAATGATGACCACGACCACCAGCGTGGCGACGAAGGGCCCGCGTAGCAAGAAACGTATCAACCGATGCTTCACTACCCGGTCGGGAGTGAGAGCGCCAAAGAAAGCCACACTGTAGGCCAGAAGCACCAGCATCAGCCCTACGCCCACGTTGCCCAACACCAACAGCAGCCATAGAGCCACGCCAGGCACGGAGGCCGGCCAGCCAGTGAGGAGTAGATAGGGAAAGACCCCGGCCGCCGGCGCTGCGAAGGTGGCCGCCAGGTAGGCCATTCGACGCCGCGACGTCGAGGTGAGACAACGACGGCGCGCCCACAGAACGTTGACTGCCCCCCAACCTACAGCGGCGAAGAAATAAAGGACGAAGAATGGGAAGAATGGCCCCGGTAGCAAGTGGGGAGCACGAGGCGCCAGCATACCTCCACGTGTAATGAGGCCAGTGAAGACCGCACCCAGCAACAGAGAACCGCTAAGCAGGTGACTGACGTGGACGGCAACGTCGCGCAGCCTGCTTCGAGCGCCGGTAGTGATCAGCAGAGCGTTGGAGAAACTCAGGTAGGCAGCCGGGGTGAACGCAATGCCCACCCACTGGAACCGCAGCCAGGGGATCGCCGTATCCAGGTTCTCAACGCCGAATAGCGCCAGGTCCACGAAATAGGTGATCAGCACACACGCCAGCAGGGCGGCAAACGAACGGGCCACACTGTTACGAAGATTGTAGATAACGAGATAAAGCAACAGGGCACCAGAGACGATCACGATACCCGAGGCAAGCACAACGTTGATCAGTTCAAGAGATTCTTGCAATTCGAGCCCAGATAGGAACCCCATCAGCCTGGCTATAACTCCACGCTAGCGCAATGATTCTCCAAAAAACAACACAATGTCCTGCGTTGGCCAATAATGGTCGTTGTAGCCGCAAAAAGCCAAACCTCGCGACCGACAGAATCGGATAGCCGAGTAGTTCTTGGTCTGCGTTTCGACCACCAGCCGCACCAGGTCGTGATCGCACCCCCATTGAGCAGCGGCCCGCAACAGCGCCGTACCTATGCCGCGCCGCCGCCAGGGCCGGTCTACAATCAGGTCATCCACCCAGGCAATGCCGTGCTCAACCCGGGCGGCCAACGCCACGTAACCGTAAACGTGCCCCCCTTCCGCTGCTACCAGGAAACCATCGCGCCGCTGCCACCCCGCCCGCAGATCCTCACCCTGGCGCAGGTAGTCGACCCGAATCTCACGGGGCAGACGCACCACCCGGAAGGTGATCGTCAGCGCATCGTTTTTCTCCCGCGCCTCCATCTGCCAGGCGCGATCGGTGGTGTAGGAATGATCCAGCGCACCACACGCTTCCAGATCTCTCGGCCACGCCGGGCGCACTTGCATCGGCATCCTCCTAAGCAGCGATGGGTCATTTCACCGCTGGTTCGTCGCTAACCGCTGACGGTCATTCTACCACCAGGCTACCATTGAGGCAAACGAGCCCCATCAACTCCGATCTCCCGCCAGCCACACCTTCACCACAACCTCAATCTCCCCTGCTGTCGTCTCGGTGACATCGAACCACCGAATGGCAGGGTCATCAGAGCGAAACCAGTTGTACTGATGGCGAATGAAACGACGTGTCGTCCGCTTTATCTCCGCCACGGCCTCCTCCAGCGTAGCCTGTCCCTCGAAGTAGGCTCTGAACTGCCCATACCCCAGCCCCGACATCGCCGGGAGGTCCCAACCATATCCCGCCCTCACCAGCCGACGTACCTCGTCCTCCAGACCGGCAGCCATCATCGCCTCCACTCGCTGGTCGGCGCGGGCATAAAGGGTCGCTCGCTCCATCGTCAGGCCAATCTGGAGAATGGAGTAGGGAGGCAACTGCTTGCGCTGCTGCTCGGAGATGGGCTGCCCTGTGATCAGGCAGACCTCCAGTGCGCGGATGACCCGGCGGACGTTGCGGGGGTCAATGCGTTGCGCAGCAGCGGGGTCCAACAGGGCCAGACGAACGTGTAGCGCGGTGGCCCCTTCTCGCTCGGCCTGGGCCTCCAGTTCAGCCCGCAGAGCGGGGTCAGGCGGCACGCGAGGGACGCGCCATCCCTCTACTACAGCCCGCACATACTGCCCCGCGCCCCCTACCAGCAACGGCAACCTCCCACGGGCATGGATGTCCTCAATGGCGGAATAGGCCCATTCCTGAAACTCAGCCAGTCCCACCGTCTCATCCGGTTCGGCGATGTCAATCAGATGATGGGGAACGCGGGCGCGCTCCTCGCGAGTAGGCTTGGCCGTGCCGATGTCCATCCCCCGGTAAAACAGGCGCGAGTCGGCAGAGATGACCTCGCCGTTCAGCGGGCCGGCCAGATGGAGTGAGAGCGCCGTCTTGCCCACCGCCGTCGGCCCCACAATCACCACCAGTGGATTGTGGATCGCGGATTGCGAATTGCGGATTGCAGGTTGCTCCCCCGCTCCTCCGCTCCCCTGCCCCCTGGCCTCCCCGCTTCCTGGCCTCTTATTCAAGGCTCTCGTACACCTCGATCCGCAGCAGCCGGCCGGACCGGTCCATCTCCACCGCCACCAGGCCCACTCGCCAGTCCACATCGTTCAGGTCGTGTTCAGCCAGGTAGGTGAGCGCCACGTGGATCGTGCGTTGCTGCTTGGCCGATGTCAACGATTCCTCCGGCGTGCCGCACTCCCGCCCACGCCGCGTGCGCACTTCGAAGAAGGTCCATACGTCGTCCTGGCGAGCCACGGCGTCCACTTCGCCTACCTGGCAGCGCCAGTTGCGCGCCACGATCTCGTAGCCGCAGCGGGTCAATTCCGCGACGGCCAGTTCCTCCCCCCGTCGTCCCAACCGCACCCGGGCATCACTCACCCTGCCGCTCCCCGCGCCCCCGCTCCTCCACGAGCCGCTCGTAGTGGGCCAGCAGTGTGGCCGACGTGCGGCGGACGTCATACTGGCCACACGTTTCCCGCGCTCCGGCGGACAGATGGCCCCGCAATTCTGGCTCCGTCGCCAGGCGGCGCATCTGCGTCGCAAAGACACCCGTGTCTCCAGAACTGAAGAGGCCATTGAGACCATCCACGATAGTGTCTTCGACCCCAGGACACGGTATGCCCAACACCGGCAGGCCGGCGGCCAGCGCCTCCAGCACAACCAGAGGGTGTGACTCGCTCACCGACGAGAGGGCAAAAAAATCACCCATCGCCAGCCAGTTGGGAATTTCCTCGTAGGGCATCTCGCCGACCAGGTGGACCCGCGAGACCAATCCTAACAAATGCACCATCTCTCTGAGGCTCTCTTCCTGCGGGCCACCGCCGACGATGACGAGATGCAAGTCCGGTACCTCTCCGGCGATGCGGGTGAAGGCATGCAACAGGAAAGACAAGTTCTTCTCCGGCCCC
Source organism: Anaerolineae bacterium (assembly GCA_016783285.1). The sequence goes on along the minus strand of JADHWW010000016.1, from coordinate 23,695 downwards.
AGCCGCCCCACTGTGATGGACACCAACGCCTGGTCGGAGAGCCCCAGGTCACGCTTCGAGAGTGGCGCGGGGGGATGCTGAAACTGCGCCACGTCCACGCCGTTGGGAACAACCTCGACGTGACAGGTCACGCCCAGTTCTCGCAACACCCGCTCTATCCCCCGCGAAGGGGCGATGACCAGATCACACTTGTCGGTGAAGTCGGGCAAATACGCCTCCAGAAAAGCCCGCGAGAGCCCCTCCGGAATGAGGGGAGCATAGTAACGAGCCTGCACATGGTAGCGCGTGTGATTGGTGTAGACGACGGGGATATTGTACCGCTTGCCCAGGCTGACTACCTGTCGCCCGGTGATGAACGGATGATGTACGTGCAGCACGTCCATCGTTTTAATCTTCTTGCGGGCGCGACGGGAGAACAGGAAACTGAGATGGTACCCTGTACCAGAAAGCGGGATAGCCGGAGAGCGAATGACGTACAGTTCATCGTCCTCGTAATCCTCGCGTCCTAGCGTAAAGACGAAAACCTTGTGCCCCCACGATTCGAGGGTACGCTTATGAAGAGAGATAAAGTTGGTCACCCCGTTGACGACCGGCTTGTAGATTTCGGTCAGTTGGCCTATACGCATCAGACACATCCCTCCTCACCAAGCATGGTATACCAACGGAGAGCAGACGTCAAGTAACGCATTGAGGTTGAAATTGAGATTGAGGCAAGAGTTCGCGGCCTTCGCGCGCTTTCGCGACTTTCGTGGTTCAGGTTGCCTGGACGCTCAAATGCAGTATAATCAGCCCGTATGCACAGGCAACACATTCGCCTCCACATCACCGCATTCGCTGGTGGGTTGGCCTCCCTGGCAGTCGAGTTCGCCGCCTCCAGCCTGCTCCGCAATCACTTCGGCACCGCCAATCTGGTGTGGGCCACCATTATCGGGCTGATTCTGCTCTATCTGACGGCTGGCTACTTTCTCGGTGGGCACTGGGCCGACCGCTCCCCCTACCCCACCACGCTCTACCAGATCGTAGCCTGGGCAGCCTTCCTCATCGGCGTCGTGCCCTTCGCCGCCCACCCGGTGCTCTCGCTGGCGTCGCCAGGTTTTGCCGACTTCAACGTCGCCATGCTCGGCGGTTCTTTCCTCTCCGTGCTGATCCTCTTCAGCGCCCCTATCACACTGCTTGGCTGCATCTCGCCCTTCATCATCCGGCTGGCAATGGAAGATGTAGAAAGCGCCGGCCGGACGGCCGGTCGCATCTACGCCATATCAACCGCCGGCAGTTTCATCGGCGCGTTCCTGCCCGACCTGGTACTGATACCCACCATCGGCACGCGTTACACATTCGTCCTGCTGTCGCTGTTTCTGCTGGTCATCGCGCTCATCGGGCTTGCTCACAGCAGCCCGCGCCGCCTGATCCTGTATCTTTGGATGCCAACCATCGTCATCCTGCTGACCCTTCTCTGGCGCGGGCAGCCGGTCAAGGCCTCAGAGGACGCCATCTACGAGACCGAGTCGGCTTATAACTACATCCAGGTGGTGGAGAAGGAAGGCTGCCGCCACCTGCTGCTGAACGAGGGGCAAGGCATTCATTCCGTCTATTGCCCCAATCAATTGCGTACCGCCGGACCGTGGGATTACTTTCTCGTCGCCCCTTACTTCAATCCCCCACCCTACACCCCGGATCAGGTAGAGAGTGTGGCGCTCATAGGGCTGGCTGCCGGCACCATCGCCCGGCAGTATACCGCCGTCTACGGGCCGCTCCCCATTGACGGAGTGGAAATCGACCCCAAGATCGTGCGCGTGGGGCAGGAGTACTTCGCGATGGACCAACCCAACCTCAACGTCATCGTCGCCGATGGACGCTACTACCTGGCTCACTCCGACCGGCGCTACACGGTCGTCGGCGTGGACGCCTACCGGTTGCCCTACATTCCCCCCCACCTGGCGACGGTGGAGTTCTTCCGCCAGGTACGGGAGCATCTGACCGCTGATGGCGTCGTCGTTGTCAACGTAGGGCACACCCCTGAGGACTACCGGCTGGTGGAAGCCATGATAGCGACGATGCTCCAGGTTTTCCCATCGGCCCACGTGATTGACGTGCCGAACAGTTTCAACGCCGTCGTCGTAGCCACAGTCCAACCCAGCGAGACCGGTAACCTGATGGACAACCTGCTCGGCCTGGAGGGGGACACATTCCTATACCCCACAGCATTGCAGGCGGCGACAAACCTGCGTGCCACGCGACCAGGGAAAGTCATCTTCACCGACGACCGCGCTGCCATTGAACTGATGACCAATGCGCTGGTCTTCGACTTCATGCTGAAAGGAAAATGATGCTTCACACACGATTGGCTCGCCTGATTCAAGGACTGCTTGTGCTGGCCTTGCCCGTCCTTCTAGTCGCGGCCGACTTGCGCATCGTGACCGGTCACTGGTTTGTGCACTGGGAGTATGGGAAGACAGATTTCCCGCCCGACCCCTTCGGCCTCTCCACCGATGAGCGCACCCGCCTGGCCGAAACTTGCGTGGAGTACCTGGCGACCAACGCGCATCTCTCGCTCCTGGCCAACCTGCGACTCCCCGGTGGCGAGCCTGCTTTCAGCGAGCGGGAACTGATTCACATGGCCGACGTGCAGGTGGTGTACAATGGAATGATGACGGCCGGCATCGTCGCCGTACTGGGTTTGCTTGGAGGGATAACAACACTGCTCGCTACGAGCCACGCGCGTCGGCGCGCCCCTGCCGCGCTCTTGAGCGGCAGCATCCTCACCCTGGGATTGTTGGGAACCGTCGCCGTGTACATGGTGCTGAGTTGGGGGGAGTTCTTTACCACGTTTCACCGCCTCTTCTTTGAAGGCGACAGTTGGATCTTCCCCTACTCGGACACCTTGATTCGCCTGTTCCCTATACGCTTCTGGATGGACGTGGCTATGACTGTCGTCGGCCTGCTGGTCGTGGAGGCAATCGCCATCGCTGCTGTGGGATGGCTATGGCGTCGGCGGATGAGATCAACGCTTGACAGCACTTCGCAATTGTGATACATTAGGCGCAGTACAGATAAGATAGACCAGGTGGACGGCAATCGAAAGGAGCAAAGCAAGGACAATGTCCCGTATCTTGGTCATTGACGACGACGCAGACATACTGCGCATATTAGAACTCACCCTGACCAAAAACGGCTTCGAAGTTGTCCTGGCCACCGACGGCCTCGAAGGCTTGCGTCGAGCGTATGAGACACACCCCGATGCCATTATCCTGGACGTGATGATGCCTACGCGCGACGGTTTTGAGACCTGCCGTGGCCTGCGTGAGATGACCGCGGTTCCGATCATCTTCCTCACCGCCAAGGGAGCGGTGGATGACATCGTGCGCGGGCTGGCGCTAGGCGCCGATGATTACATCATCAAGCCTTTCAGCCAACGGGAACTCCTCTCTCGCCTGACCGCCTGCCTGAGGCGTACCTCCAGCAAAGAGGAGACCCCCGACATTCTCGTTTTCACCGATGGGGCGTTCGTACTGGACCGATCCCGCCGTCACGCTGTAGTCCATGGGGAGATCGTCCACTTGACCCCGACCGAGTTCGAAATGCTCGATTACCTCGTGCGCCACGTTGGCAAGGTTCTAAGCAGAGACGCCATTCTCGCCCGCGTGTGGGGCCCGGAATACGTGGGCGAGACAGATTTAGTCAAGCAGTTCATCTACCGGCTCCGCCGAAAGATCGACGCCGACCCGAACAAGCCCCATTTCATCCACACTGTGCCCGGCGCCGGCTACTTCTTCGAGGTCGAAGATACTGCCTGAACATCCCTATCACATCGGGGGAAAAGCCGCACCTCGCTATTGCTCCATCAGCCGTGTCAGGTAGCCCCGCAGAGCCTCCATTGAGTAATGCTGGCGGCCGAGCTGGAAGTTGTGCCCGACCGTCTCCCGGCGCAACCGTGCATCAGTGAGCAAGGCCACCGCCTGGTCTGCAGCCGCCTCGACGACCCCCGCCCCCACCTCCACCAGCCCCAGGTCATCCCGGCCCTGGATCTCGCTGCCCAGGGAGACAATCTGGAAGCCCTTGTCCCGGATGTCGGCCCGGTAGACCGGATACTCGAACAACACCAGTGGGAGCCGGGCCCGCAGCGCCTCGAGGAACTGATTGCCCCACCCCTCCCACAGGCTGGGGTAGGTGACGAAGTCGGCGAAGACGTACGTATCCCACAGAGAGTAGATCTTCTGTCCGCCCCGCGTCTGCCGCCGCCCCCCCACCAAATCGGAGATGAAGAGGGCCTCAACCCCCGCCCGCTCGACCTTTTGCCTGAGCAGGTTGACGTAACGCCCGCTCGGGTCCTCCGAGTACCCGGCCAGCACCAGCACGATCCGGCTGTCGTCGTCGAAAGGGCGCCCATCGTACAGCCCATACCGCTTGAGCCGCGCACGGCGCTCCGGGCTGCCCAGCGCCTTCACGAAATCGACCGCCAGTTCGATCCCCTTGCGCCGGATGATGCGAGTGGCCTGCAATACCATGACGTCGTTCTCCCACAGCCCGATGCGGGCGCGGAAATCCCGATTGTAGTCGTCGGGCTGCCAGTTCGGACCGTCAAAATCGAAGACGTTGGGCGCCACGCTGGCCTCGATCCCCTTGCGCTCGGACAGTTCCCGCTGCGCCAGGCTGTTGATGACCGCGTGCCGGATCAACGGGTCACGCGGCGGCAGGTACTTATCGGCGATCTCGATGGCCGTCCCACAGGTGAGGGATACCCCACCTGTCCGTTCCCAGTAGAAGTCGTGATGCTGGGCCAGCGTGTCCAGTTGCAACTCGCGCATCACCCGCGCCAGCGCGATGGCGGCCGGAAGGCTCATAGCAACCGACCAGACATTCTGCGGGATGAGGAAATCAACCCCCGCCCGCTCCACGAAGTCCCGCACCTCCCGCTCAATCGCGCCGGCGATCCGATAAACCTCCGCCCTGTACTCCGATTCACTATCGAAATCACTCAACTCGCGGAACGTGTTCCGGTCCAGCCGCTCGACGTCCGGGCGATGGTGATACAACCCCTCGATCAGCGTACCCTCGGCCGCGCCCAGGTCGCCCGCACAGAGATGCACCGTGTACCCCATCTCCTCCAGCACCCGCTTCCATTTGTTTATCTCCAGCGAGACCCCATCCGTCCCGCCGACTTTGTAGTGAAAGATGCCGATAGTGCTCATCACCTGTCTCCCCTGTGCTTTTGCGCCGCCCACCGCCGCACCCGGTATCCAGTTTAGCACAAAAGGGTGTAAGAGGCAATCGGGGTAGCATGTCACCTCGCGTGCCCACGTAGTACCAACGCGCCATTGCCATCTTCCGCGTTTTCTGGTATCCTGTAGGTATACCCCCCCAGGAAACCAGAAGAAACCAGGAAACCAAAGCGGGAGCAGGGGGAAGGCGGGAGGATCAACGGAAGATGGGTAGCCGAGTCTTGACGACGACGTTCGTCTTGAGCCTGCTGACCGGCATGGTCGCGCTGGCTTCTCCGGGGCCGGGCGCAACCCAATCGGACAGATGTCCCCCCTTGTCACCCCCTACCGGCCCCACCGTCACCGTCTCCTCAGAATCAGAATTGCGCAATCAGGCGTACGATGCGGCAGCCGGCACCACGATCATGGTCGAGGCCGGTGTTTACGACATGCAAGACTCTGTCTACATAGTGAACGACGGGATCGCCCTCCGTGGCGAGACCGGTGACCGTGACGACGTGATCCTGGATTTTGGCGGCATGGAATCCGGCCATTTTGGGATTCTGGTTGATGCCGACGACGTGACCATCGCGGATCTCACGATTCGTGACGCTCACGACCACGGGGTGTCTATCCAGGGCAGCGACCGACCCAGGCTGTACAACTTGCACATCCAGGACATCAGAGACCAACTGGTCAAAGTCAACCCCGACGGTGACGGGAGTGAGGACGGGTTGCTGGCCTGCTCGCGCCTGGAATACACGACCAGCGCACCCGATTCCTATACAAATGGCATCAGCGCGCACCGGGCGCACAGATGGGTGGTGCGGGACAACGAGTGGTATCGCATACGCACGATTGATGACACGCCCGTTCCCACGATTCTGTTCTGGTCCGGATCCTCGGACACGATAGTAGAGCGCAATTTGCTGGTTGACTGCTATCAGGGCATCTCCTTTGGCAATGCTAGCCAGAGTGGCATAAACCATACCGGTGGAATCGTGCGCAACAACTTTATCTACAGCAGCCTGGAGCACGACGTGGCCATCGAAATGACCCGCGCTCAGGACTGGCTGGTGGCGCACAACACGGCCATCCTCCTCAATCCCGATTCAGGCCTGACCTGGGGCATGGAGGCGCGCTACAGTGAGAGCCAGGGAACCTTTGCCTACAACCTGACCAATATGAGCATCCTGCACAACCGGGACGGGGCCCAGGGCACCCCGGTGGGCAACGTCACCGACGCCGGGGTGGACTGGTTCGCGGACGCTGCCTCGGGCGACCTGCACCTCACGTCCACGGCCAGCGGCGCCATTGACCAGGCGGCGACGCTGGCCAACGTGTCGGATGACTACGACCGCGACGCACGGCCCATCGGCGCGGCCCCCGATGTGGGCGCCGACGAGTACGGCGCTCCTCCGCCCGCCACCGTGACCGACCTGCGCGTGACTCAGGCCATCACGGACACCGGCACGTTGACCGGTACGCTGCGCTGGACCGCGCCGACGGACGGTATCACCTACACACTGCGCTACTCCGGCACGCTCATCACCGAGGCCAACTGGACCGACGCTTCTCTCCTCACCGGCACCCTGCCAGGCAGCGCCGAGACCTTCACGGCGACGGTACCGTACGGGGGCGGCACAGTCTACTTCGCGCTCAAGAGCCAAAACGGTAACGGGGACTGGTCGGCCCTGTCCAACAACGGTTTCTGGCAACACTTCGACGTCTACCTGCCGCTCGTCCTGCGTGGCTACGGTCCATGATCATACGGTTGTAGGACAAGCCGAACTACAATCGTTACACAGAGTTACACGGAGAAGACACAGAGAACCACAGAGATAGAGAGATGGCCCTCAAAATCATAGTCAAACATTCGTAGAATTTGCATATTCGGGCCATTCGTGATAAAAGTACGTACCATTTGACAGAAGAGCACCTACCAGATCAATTGAAAGGAGACGTAAAATGAAGGCACAAAAGTTCTTCGGAATGTTTCTCGTTCTGGCTCTGCTGATGACGTTGAACGGGGCTATCGTGACTTCTGCCTCCACTACCAGAACGACGGTTCGTGACACGACGGGGGACGAAAACCCCGTGGAAGCCTCTGCAACAGCCAGAACAGAGAATAGGCTGACACAGCAACCGATCATCGTTGACCACACCTGCACCGACCTGAGCAAGATTCCGGATTACTGGCTGGAAAAGGCGAAGGAACTAGCGCTTCACTATGCCCACACCTCCCACGGCTCACAGATTAACTCCGGCATCGAGGCTCTGGAGCAGCAAGACCCGAAGTACGATTTCTCAATATTCTACGCAGGCGCTGTCCCCCCTACATCCTTGCCCTGTGAAGCGGATGCGCTTTGCATATTCGACGGCAACCCGCCCGAAACGTACATCAACCCGGAAGACTATTGGAGCATGGAAAGCGGCAGGAACCGAACGCGAGCCGTCGCCGATACCGGGCTGTTTGACCACTCAATGTGGTCCTGGTGTGGGCAGCAGTCGTGGAACTCTGAGGCAGAGGTACAACAGTATCTCGACACCTTGAACCAGTTCGAGACAGAGTACCCCCAAATGCGCTTCATCTATATGACGGGACACACTGACGGGGGCAGTGCTACGCTGACACACAACAATGAGATGGTAAGGGACTACGTGCTCGATAACGACAAGGTGCTGTTCGACTTTGCCGATATTGAAAGCTACGACCCTGACGGGAACTACTACCCCTATACGGACGACTCCTGTTCCTGGTGTTACGACTGGTGCGATGCTCATCCTGAGGATTGCACCGACCCTCCAAGTTCCTGTGCGCATTCGCATCCTCTTAACTGCAAGCGCAAGGGACAGGCGTTTTGGTGGATGATGGCCAGGCTCGCCGGTTGGGATGGGAACGGGGATGAGGTCGAGGAAGGCGAGGCGCAAAAGACCGCCTCGATAGGAGCGCCGGAGCACGGCCAGACCGTCACCTACACCATCGTCGTTCGGGACATCACCACCACCGTCAACCTGACTGACGTGGTGCCCTCCGGCCTGGCTTACGTCCCTGGCACACTCACCGCCACGCTGGGCACCGTCACCGACACCGATGCCCCCACCCTGCGCTGGTCCGGCACGCTGACCCCCACACCGGCAGTCACCGTCACGTACGCCGTTGCCGTGAGCACTGCCGAGACCCAGGTCATCACCAACACGGCGACCATCGTCGCACCGGGCTACCAGACCATCACCTCCACCGCCACGATCATCGCCAACGCGCATACTGTCTACCTGCCGCTCTCGTTGAGAAACGACTGACGTCCCACTGCTTTTCACGACGATGAGCACGAAGGAGACGAAAGGCTTGCTGATGTTTGGCGTCCTGATCGCGGCCTTTCTGCTGGGGGCCGTCGGCCTCTCCCCCCCTGCCGCCACCCGCGCTGCCCCGCGCCAGGCCGTCCAGGCCCCGACCCTCAAGTGGCAGCGCGGCGGCTGCTACTCCTCCTGGTGTGAGACCGGCTGGTATTCCTCCCCCGCCGTGGCTGACCTCGACAACGACGGGACGATGGAAGTCATCGGCTCGGCCTACTCCATCGTCGTCCTGGATGGTGCGACAGGAGCGCTGGAATGGCGCGTCAAATCAGGGCACGATCTCATCGAACCCGACGCCGACAACGTCGGCCGCACCTGGTCCGGCGTCGTCGTCGCCGACGTGGATGGGAACGACGACCTGGAGATCGTCACTGCGCATAGTGGCGGCTACGTCTCGGTCTACAACCACGAGGGATACTTCGAGCCCGGCTGGCCCCAGAACCCCGCCAGTAACGAATTCCGTTCCCTGGCCGTGGCCGACCTGGACGGCGACGGTGATATGGAGATCGTCGTCGGATTGGCGCGCCTGAACCGCGTCAACGTCTGGGTGCTGGAACACAGCGGCGACACACGTTCCGGCTGGCCCCAATTGAGCGATGACGAAGGCTCCGCCGCCGGGCTGTACAACGACAACGTCGGCCTGGGCGACCTGGACGGCGATGGTGTGCTCGAACTGGTCATCCCCTCCGACACCATCACCATCTGCGCCTACGAACCGGATGGCAGCCATCTCACGACGCACGAGATGTACCACGGCCATTCGGGCCACGACATGGATCACTGGGGAGAGGTGCCAGCCTACGTTGACCTGGAGTACGAGACCCGTGGCTGGGGGCCGTGTTACACCGAATCTACCGCCCGGGCCAACTTCGCCAACGGGCCGGCGAACGTCGTAGACGTGAACGGGGATGGCAGCAACGAAGTGGTCGTCATCGGCGACGTGCACGACTGCCACACCAGCCCCTACACCGACCTGTACAACGGGCCGTACATCTTCAACGCCGACCGCAGCCGCTTCGACGCCAGTGGGTTCGACTGGACGACACTGCCGGTTGACACAGGCGCGCCGGTGATCCAGGATTACGGCGTCATCGAAAGTGTGCAACCGAACCCGGTGACGGTGGACCTGGACGGTGATGGTTACCTGGAGATCATCTACCCATCGTATGATGGCCGCATGCACGCCTTCTGGCTGGACAAGACCGAGCACCACAACTGGCCCTACTCGATTTACGACGCTGCCGAGGGGTTCTACCGCTTCGCCTCCGAGCCGGTCGTGGCCGACCTGGACGATGACGGTCACCCTGAGGTCATCTTCGGTTCCTGGGTGGAAAAGGGCGCCGACCAGACCGGCAAACTACACATCCTGGACTATCAGGGTAATTCACTACACGAAGTGAACCTGCCTGCCGCCCACTCCGGTGACTGGAACGGCGCGCTGGCCGCCCCCACCCTGGCGAACATTGACGGCGACGCCGACCTGGAACTGGTGCTGAACACGGCCCACTCCGGCCTGGTGGCCTACGATCTACCTGGCACAACCAATGCCCGCATCCTGTGGTCCACCGGCCGGGGGAACTACCAGCGCACGGGGGCGGTTCTGTATGGGTCGCTTCAATCCTCGGACAAGAGCGTGCGACCCATCCTGCCCGGCCCCGGCGACGTGCTCACCTACACCATCACGCTGCGCAACCCCGGCCCGGCGCTGGCCGGAGCCTGTGTAACCGACACCCTGCCCGCCGAAGTGCACTACCTGGGCAACCTGTGGGCCTCCTCTGGCAGTTACGGCGAGGCGAGCGGGGTGATTACCTGGACGGGGAGCGTGCCCGCCGCCACGCCAATCACCATCACCTTCGGCGTGACGGTCAGCGAGCAGATCACCAGCCCCTATGCCATTTCCAACACCGCGCTGATAGACGACGGCCAGGGCAACGTGTGGCAACGACAGAAAACCATCATCGCCAACGGCTATCCGGTCTACCTGCCCGCGATTCAGAGGCAGTGAAATGAGAAACCGGCAAACCTTCTTCCTCCTGACCATCCTGACAGGCCTTCTGGTGCTCTCTGTGCCTCCCGCCCGCGCCGCTGCCTCGTTGGAACTCTATGGTACCTTCCATGCTATGGGGGTCATCGTCACCCTCGACGGAAGCGACGACCCTGACCGGGATGCCACGGCCAACGTCGAATACCGCGTCAGCGGGAGCGGGTCTTACCACCAGAGCTTTCCTCTCTCCCGCGTCGCCGACACCCGCTTCGTGGGCAGCCTCTTCTGGCTGGAGCCCGGCACCGGATACGACGTGCGTGTCACCTTCAACGACTCCGACGGCGGCCCCCTGGACAGCACGACCATAGCAGGCACAGCCTCAACCCGCGCCGATATCACCATCCCATCATCACCCCCCGCCTACTACGTCAGCCCTGGCGGCAGCGGGACGACGTGCAGCCAGGCCGTGCCCTGCTCGCTGGAAGAAGGACTGAGCCGGGCGAATCCCGGCGACGAGGTCGTCCTGCGCGACGGCGTCTACTACCAGGGCGAGATCCCCCTGCCCCGCTCCGGCACGTCGGGCGCGCCCATCGTCGTCCGGGGCTACGAAGGCGAGACAGCGATACTGGACGGGGCCGACCCGAATACCTTCACCTGGACGGCTCAGGGCGGCGGCGTCTACCGCACCACCGTCAACGAACCCGACACCCACCTCGTCATGGCCAACGGTGAGCGCCTATACCCCTACCAGAGCCTCTCCGACCTGCAGTCTCTCTGCTGGGACATCCCCGGTTTCTACGCCAACGGCAAGACCCTCTACGTCCGGTTGGCCGGAGACGCCGACCCCAACAGCGGCACGATGGTCGTCTCCCGCTACAACCACGCCTTCACCGTCGAGCAGGACTTCATCTACTTCCTGGATCTGACCTTCCGCCACTACGGGCAGGGAGACTATGCGAAGGCGATCTACTTCAACAACGCTAGTGACAACCTGGTGCAGGGCTGCACCTTCGCCGTCAACGACCTGGGAATCGGCATCAAGCGCGATTCCCACCGCAACGTGATTCAGGACAACGAGTTCTACGACACCACCTTCGACTGGCCGTGGGACGCAGTCAAGACAGGCAGCAGCCTGGAGACGGGCGGCGTGCGCTTCTACAGCCCCACCAGCGGACGGGGCAACGTCATCCGGCGCAACACCTTGCACGACTATTTTGACGGCTTCGGGGCCTGTCCCAACGAGACCGGCGGTGATACGAACGAGACCGACGTCTACGAGAACCTGGTCTACGATGTGGGCGACGATGGGATGGAGACGGACGGACAGTGCAGCAACGTGCGCATCTGGGGCAACACCTTCCACGACGTGCTGATGGGCATCTCGCTGGCCCCTGTCTACGACGGCCCGGTCTACGCCATCCGCAATCTCATCTACCGCACCGGCGTGGGCAACAACGACTACACCGGCAGCCCCTTCAAATTCAACAGCGGTTACGACCAATCTGGCCCGATGTACCTCTTTCACAACACCGCCGACGCGGCGCTGCCGGGCAACAACGGCATCTATATCAAAGCGCCGGGCACCTGGACGCTGATCTATGCCCGCAACAATATCTGGTCCGGCACCAACTATGCGCTGGAGAACTACAACACCGGCCAGCCGATAGACCTGGACTACGACGACCTGTGGAACGACAACGGCGGCGACCTGGTGCGCTGGGACAGCACCCGCTACGCTACCCTGACCGCCTTCACCGGTGCTACGGGCCAGGAGCACCACGGGTTCAACGTCGAACCCGGCTTTGCTGGCGCGACGAGCGGCGACTACACCCTGGACCCGGCCAGCGAGCTGATTGACGCAGGCGTCATCATCTCCGGCATCAACGACGACTACGTGGGAATCGCTCCCGACGTCGGCGCCTACGAATACCAGGGCTACGGCTTCACCCTGACCACCACCCCCTCCAGCCGCGCCATCAGCCCCGGCGGTATCGCCAGGTACGATATCGGGGTACAGCCCATCGGCGGCTTCACCCACACCGTCACGCTGGTCGCCACCAGCCCGTCGCCCAGCCTGACACTGAGCCTGGCTCCCACGGCCCTCGATTCAGCAGGACAGGGTACGCTCACGCTGACAGACACACACCCCGGCCCGACGCTCCTGCCCGGCTTGTGGTACACCATCCCCATCACCGGCACTGGCGGAGGCGTCACGCGTACCGTCAGTGTGGGCCTGCTGGTCGGCGGCGCGCGCGTCTACCTGCCGGTCATCCTGCGGGGTTGCCCCTGACGGCGGCCGGCTCGAAAGAAACAAGCACAACCAAACACAATCCGTGATTTGCGATTCGTCATTTGCTTTCTTCCTCTTGACACCCTCCACAATATGATGTATCATACGATATACTCAGTGATGTGTTATCAGGAGAAACTAATGACACGCTATCCTTTGAACCTACCCGCTCAACTGAAACGAGACGCAGAAAAGTGGGCTGCCAACCAGGGGGTCTCGCTCAACCAATTCATCATGTGGGCCGTGGCCGAGAGAGTAGGCGCCCTCAGCCGAAATCTTGATGACCCCGCCTTCTCCCGCGTCACGTATCGGCGCGGTGCTGCGGGACAACCCACGCCTGTCCTGCGCGGCACAGGCATTCGTGTTCAAACCGTGGTCGTGGCCGCCCAACAATGGGAACTGACACCCGCCCAAATCGCCACAGAGTACGACCTGACAGAAGCCCAGGTTAACAACGCCCTGTCCTTCTACCAAGCCCACCGCGCCGAAATAGACAGTGCCATCGCAACTGAACAGGCTATGGAGGCTATGCAGGCTACGGAAGCACCCTATGCCTGAACCCCGACTCCACCTCGACGCCGACACATCCAGCAAGGCGCTTCAGGCAACCCTGATCGCCCGCGGCCACGACGTGACCCGCACTCCAAATGAGTGGCTAGCCCGGAATGCCAGCGACGAAACCCAGTTGCTTGAGGCCACCACGCACGGACGCTGCATCTTCACCTTCAACATCCGTGACTTCATCGCCCTGGCACACCGTTACCCCCAGCACGGCGGCATCATCCTGGCAACCCAAACCAGTTGGACCCTGTCCAGCCTGATCGCTGCGCTGGACCGTCTCCTCTCCGAGACGCAAGCCGACGACTGGATCGGCCAGGTGCGTTGGCTGAATCAATGGCGGGTGTTCAAAGAGAACCACGCTGGTAATCACGTCTGACATCCGGAGTGGCTCTTTCCCGCCCCGCCCCGGGCCGGAGTGCCACCCTCTGCTGCCACCAAGCCCATCACCAGAACCGGCGACGGCATCACGCGGACCACGCACGTTGGTCTGCTGGTTGGCGGTTGGAATGGTTGACGGACTTCTTGCTGACCAACTTCCGGCATAAGGCAGTCCTCGACAAGCGCGCCAAGGAGTTGATAGAGCAGCGGGACGGCTATGAGTTAATTGTCAAAGTGCCCTACTCCGGCCCTGCCACGCTAGGCGTGATCCTGGCCGTGACCGGCGATGTCGGCCGCTTCTCCAACTACCGCAAGTATGTGGCCTACACCGGCTACTTCGCCGGACTGCAAAAGTCGCAGACAAATCGACCGGACCAAGATGTCGCGCCGGGGCAACCGGAACATGAAACGAGCGCTATTCCACATTGCCGCTCCTTTGGTCTGGTTCGACAAAAGGGACAATCCTTACAAAGAACTGTTCCAACACAAGATGGCCGAGGGCCGGGAATGGTACAAGGCCATGCCGTTCGTCTGTGCAGCGCTGGCCAGGCACATCTATCATTTCTCAAGTTCAACGATCCTTACGACGTCGAAAAGACATTCCGGGGATCGTCGCTTGTTCCTGCCTCGGAAGAAGAGTGGTTGAACTTGGGAGCCAGCCTCGATGAGAAATTCGAGGTCATGGAGACTTCCCTGTGCCAGATAGAGGGGTAAACCCCCTCTTACGTAACTTGTTGGGGGTGCGCCACGAAGAACCCGAACAAGTTCGGGACTCCGATATATTATCCACGCAAACTCCCAGAGACCCGAGATAAAAAGAATGTAACTGCCCAGCCACCCCCACGCGGGGCGTTGAAACGGAGCGCTGATATGACGAAACCCGTTAAAACTGGTTGGGAAGCCACGTTTTAGTGCGTTTTAACGCACTTTCTGTATCAGCCGATGGTTTCAACCGTCGGCGGGGCAAGAGCAGTTGGGTCTCGGACAACAGGCACTGATAGAAATCCCCGCCATTTGACCAAACCACAAGCCTGAGATATACTGACCGGCAGGCTCTGTGCGGTACTGAAAGAAAGGAGGTCGGGAATGTCGAACACGCTGCAAGAGAAAGACTGGGACACCCTCCTTCGGAGAATCAAGATTGGGAAATGCACCCCCTTTCTTGGAGCGGGGGCTTGTTTCGGGGCGCTTCCCCTCGGCTCCGACATCGCGCGAGACTGGGCGGGGAAGCACAACTACCCACTGAAGGACTGCGACGATCTGACCCGAGTGGCCCAGTTTCTGGCTGTGGACCGGGGTGACCCAATGTTTCCAAAGGAAGAGATCCTGGACCTGTTCAGAGACGTTGAACCGCCAGACTTCGAAGAGCCTGACGAGCCTCACGGCGTTCTGGCAGACCTCCCGCTCCCCGTGTACATGACCACAAACTACGACGATTTTATGGTGCGGGCTCTCAGAAGCCGGCATAAGGATCCGAAGCGGGAGTTGTGCCAGTGGAACAAATACGTCAAGGACCAGCCATCTATCTTCGAATCGGAGCCTGGCTTCAATCCCACTCCAGCAAATCCGGTCGTATTCCACCTGCATGGACACAACGAAGTGCCGGAGTCGCTGGTCCTCACGGAGGATGACTACATGGACTTTCTCGTGAACATCTCCCGTGACCAGGCTCTGCTCCCGCCCCGGATTCAGAGGGCACTGACCGGCGCATCGCTGCTTTTCATCGGCTATCGGTTGGCGGACTGGAGCTTCCGGGTGCTCTTTCGAGGCCTGGTCTCCTCTATGGAGGCGAGCCTGCGGCGCATCAGCGTGGCTGTCCAGTTACCCCCCGACGATCAGAATGTGCAGAGCTATTTGGCTGACTACTTCGGGAACATCAATGTGAAGGTCTACTGGGGGACGGCCAGGGAGTTCGCGGCGGAATTACGAGGACGTTGGAGGGGGTTTCACAATGGCAACTGAACCACGAGAACGCAATCCCTACATTGGGCCTCGGCCTTTCGAGCGGCAGGACGGAGACCGTTTCTTCGGGCGAGATCGCGAGGTCAGTGAAGTTCTGTCGCTCATCATTGCCCACCGCATGCTTCTGCTCTATGCCCAGTCGGGGGCTGGCAAGACATCGCTCGTCAACGCCGGTCTCAGTCTTCTTCTGGAAGAGGAGGGGTTTGAGATTCTCCCGCTGGCCCGGATGCGAGGCCTGATTCCTGAAGACATCAAGCCCGAGGAAATATCGAACCTCTACGTCTTCAACACCCTCGTGAGCTGGGCAGGGGATGAGGCCGACCCAAGACGGCTGGCACATGTGTCCCTGGCTGACTTTCTGAGGGAGCGGGAGCGTCGCACCGATGAAGAGGGACTGCCTGCACCTCGTGTCATCGTCTTCGACCAGTTCGAGGAACTGTTTACTTTCTATCCAGAGCGCTGGAGAGACAGAGAGAGGTTCTTCGAGCAGGTCAACGAAACGCTGGAAGAGGACCCGCTTTTGCGGGCAATCTTTGTCATGCGAGAGGACCACATCGCCCAACTGGACCCCTACGTTTCTCTGCTACCCGAGAAGTTGCGGACACGTTTTCGCCTGGAGCGTCTGGGTAAGGCGGCTGCTCTGCCGGCTGTTACAGAGCCCCTGCGAGACACAAGATGCTCCTTCGCCGAGGGGGTGGCTGAGAAACTGGTCAACGATCTGATGAAGGTCCAGGTCGAGACCACTGCAGGCAAAGCCGAAATGGTGACCGGGGAGTTTGTCGAGCCTGTGCAACTCCAGGTGGTCTGCCAAAGCCTATGGCGTGGTTTGCCGCCTGACGTTACCGTCATCACCCATGACGATCTCCAGGCTTTCGGCGATGTGAACCAGGCGCTATCAGCGTTCTACGAGGGGGCTATCGAGAGAGCAGCCCAGAAAACCAGCGTGGACGACGGCGACCTGCGAACGTGGTTTGAGCGCAGCCTGATTACACCATCGGGAACGCGCGGAACGGTCTATCGAGGACGGGAGGAAACCGGCGGGATCCCAAACCCGGCGGTAGACGAACTTCAGGACCTGCACCTCATCAGGGGAGAGTGGCGGGCCGGCGCCCGATGGTATGAACTGACCCACGATCGGTTCATTGGCCCCATCCAGAAGTCCAACGAAGCCTGGCGTGCCAAGCGGCGTGAGAGATGGCTGCGCATTGGCGGTGGCGTAGCCGTTGTCATCATCCTCTTGCTTGTGGGATTACCGGCTCTGGTGGCGGCTATAGTCACGCAAACGACCCAAGCGGCCGCGGTCGAAGTCGGCACTGCAGCCGCAGTCGAAGCCGGCACTGCAGCCGCGGTCGAAGCCGGCACCGCAGTCGCAGTCGAAGTATCGGAGGTCAAGGCCACGGCCGCAGCCGCATCGTCGGGACTGGCGGCCTCTTTGCTCCGTGGCCGCTTGCGCCCTCTGAAACCAGGGCTCAGTGTGAGCGGGATTCAGGCGGGGTCCGGCACGATTGGCGCTTTCGTCCGTGATGCGAAGGGTGAATTTTATCTCCTCAGCACAGCGGACGTCCTGGGCTCCCCGGACTATGCCCTCGACTCCCCGGTTGTCCAACCAGGGCGAGGCGACGGAGGTCAGGAACCCGACGACGTGGTCGGCTACTTCACCAGGTACCTGCCTTTGGCTGACGGGGTCTCAGTGGCGAACATGACTGGCCTGGCTCGCCTTGAGGAGGGGATCGTATTTGAGACGTCCATCCCAGGCATCGGGCCGATTCGAGGGGTTCGCGACCCGACCCGAGGCATGATTGTCCGCATGTTAGGCCGGACGACGGGGCTGGCGACAGGCGAGATCACGGAAATTGGCGTGGCGACAGCAATCAGTGGTTTACCTCAAGGAACCATTCGGCTCTCTAACGGCATCGAAACCTCACCCCTGTCGCAGCCTGGCGACGGCGGCGCGCTGGTCGTGGACGAGGAAGGCTACGCCATAGGGATCGTCGTTGCCGGGTCGGAAACGAAAACGATCCTGGCGCCCATCCAGGACGTCCTGGACAGCCTGGGTGTTCGACTCGTGCACATTGGTCAGGAACTGTTGCTGCTGCTTGGGCATAAGGACCTCGTCCTCGACGCGGTCTGGTCGCCGGATGGGACACGCATCGCCACCGCCAGTCAGGATGACACCGCCCGGTTGTGGGACGCTCGAACTGGCGAGGAACTGGTGGTTCTGAAGCACGGGAGTGACGTCAACTCGGTAGCCTTCAGCCCCGATGGCCGGTTGGTGGTGACTGCCAGCCAAGACGGCACGGCTCGGGTATGGGATGTGATCACGGGAGAAGAACTGGCCATCTTGCAGCACGGGGGCGGGGTCATCTCGGCGGCCTTCAGCCCCGCCTTCAGCCCCGATGGGCGGTTGCTGGTGACAGGCAGCCACGATGACACCGCTCGGGTATGGGAAGTGACCATCGAAGAAAAGCAGGATGGTGAAGAGCCGTCCGTGGGAGAGATGGCTGTAAAAGAGTTGGCCGTCCTCCAGCACAAGGGCTCGGTCTGGTCGGCAGTCTTCAGCCCGGATGGGCAGTGGGTCGTGACGGCGAGTTGGGACGACACGGCCCGGGTGTGGGAAGCGACCACGGGCAAGCAGTTGGCCATCCTGCGCGGGCACACGGGCTCGGTCCGGTCGGCCGTCTTCAGCCCTGATGGACAGCGGGTGGTGACGGCCAGCCAGGACGGCACGGCCCGGGTATGGGATGCAGCCACCGGGAAAGAAGTGGCCGCCCTGCGGCATGATGATTCGGTCTGGTCGGCCGCCTTCAGCCCCGATGGCCGGTTGGTGGTGACAGCCAGCCAGGACAAGACGGCTCGGGTGTGGGATGCGGTCACGGGAGAAGAGTTGGCTGTCCTGCGGCACGAGGGTGAGGTCCTCTCGGCGGCCTTCAGACCCAATGGATCCTACCTGGTCACCGCCAGCGCAGACGGCGCCGCCCGCCTGTGGGACACTACCAGCGGCGAGTTGCTCTTCACCCTTGAGGGGCACACCGATGAAGTGTTGGGCGCCGCGTGGAGTCCGGACGGGGTGCGGATCGTGACCGCCGGAGGGGATGGCACGGCGCGGATTTGGCAAGGGAGATAACCATATCGCGAGGATCAGAAGTAATGATTGGGATTGTCGGTGCGAAGACCGGCGGCTTGGGCAATGGTGATCAGGCGGTCATCGGCACAGATGAACGTGAGCGACGGCCTGCTGGCATGGAGCAATTCCTGGTTAAGCAACCAGGCCGTTGCCAGTTGCACGGCATCGTATGCCCGCAACGGGTACTGATTAGCCAACTGGCGAGCGGTATCAATCGTCACCGGCATAACGTCCAGCAGGCTGTACCTGTATGCGATGTCATAGTCAAGGGCCTGAACCGCTTTGGCATGGTCGGCGGGCAGCAGAGTTCCCTCCCGCAACCTGCGGGCAAAGGCACACGTGGCTTCTACTGCGGTCAGGTGCGATGTGAATACAGCAGGAGCCGTAGCAGAAGCAAGGTATGTCCTCACCCAGTTGCTTCCGGTCTCCGTAACATACTGCTTGAGCAAAGCGCTGGTATCAAAGTAAGCAAAGTTCACCATTCCCCCCGCTCCCCAATGATAATCTCTGAAAGAGGTTTGCCAGGGGCCTTGCCCATAATATCGGCCAATCTGCGACGTTCTTCTTCGGAGACAGGATCAGGAGGCGGAGTGCCTCTTTTTGGGCGGGGGCGCATCAGACCAGCAGCGACCAAGCCTTGGACAACTTCTTCAACTTCGTCGGCCGGTTCTTCCTGTATTACCGATTCCTCTGGCACAATCTGGATGCGCACCGTCTGGCGTTCCCGCAGGTTGAGCGATTGCAATGGGCGCAGTATGCCCTTTTCGTACACCGCCGTCACAATCTCCATCATCGTTTGCCTCACCTCCCTCATGTTTTACGCAATGCGCAACACACAATACGGCTCACGTTTCACACTTCCATTATAGCACAAAAAGGTACTCTGATGAAATCTGCACTACATAACTCAGCGAGGTGACAAATGAAGACCATACTAGAATACGCACAGGCAAATCAGGGCCGGTTTCTTGCAGAACTGGAGCAGTTCTTGCGCATCCCCAGCATAAGCACGCAGCCGGAGCACAAGCCGGACGTCGAGCGCGCGGCGGCGTGGTTGCGGGACAGACTGCTGGCGGCAGGGTTCCCCAGGGCGGAGGTCATGCCCACACGGGGCCATCCTGTGGTCTACGCGGAGTGGCTGGCTGCCGGGCCTGAGGCTCCCACGATCCTCATCTACGGGCACTACGACGTGCAGCCGCCCGACCCGTTGGAAGAGTGGGACACTCCGCCATTTGAGCCGACCATCGTGGGCGATGACATCTTCTGCCGGGGAGCATCGGACGACAAAGGGCAGTTGTACATTCACGTGAAGGCGGTGGAGACATTCAAAGCGACGGCGGGCAGGCCGCCGGTCAACATCAAGTGCATCTTCGAGGGGGAGGAGGAGTGCGGCAGCCCTGGCCTGGATCCGTTCATCCGCGAGCACAGGGAGTTATTGGCCGCCGACGTGGCGGTGATCTCCGACACGCACATTCTGGGCCAGGAGCTACCCTCCATCGTCTATGCACTGCGCGGGCTGGCCTACGTCGAGGTCGAGGTGACCGGCCCCGATCACGATTTGCACTCCGGTATCTACGGGGGCGCTGTGCGTAACCCGATCAACGCGCTCTGTGCGATGATCACCAGATTGCAGGACGAGAATGGACACATCACCGTTCCCGGTTTCTACGACAAGGTGCGGGAACTGGACCCCGAGGAGCGCGCAGAGATGGCGAAGGTTCCTTTCGAGCGCGAAACGTGGCTCCACGAAGCGGGTGTGAAGACCGATTGGGGTGAGCCAGCGTACACCATCGTCGAGCGGACCACGGCCCGGCCTACGTTGGACGTCAACGGCATCTGGGGTGGGTACATCGAACCGGGCGCGAAGACGGTGCTGCCCAGCAAGGCGTTCGCCAAGATCTCGATGCGGTTGGTGCCGGATCAGGAACCGGTGGAGATCGCGCAACTGATCCGGAGTTATCTGGCCGAGATCGCGCCACCCACGGTGACCGTTAAGGCGCACGATCTGCATGGCTGCGATGCTGCCATCGTCCGCCGCGATAGCCCAGCGATGAAGGCGGCGTGTCGGGCGTATGCCGAGGTGTTTGGCCGGGAGCCTGTCTTCGTCCGTGAGGGAGGCTCGATCCCCGTCGTCGCCACGTTCCAAAAATTGCTGGGGATTGAGACGGTTTTGATCGGCTTTGGGCTGCCCGACGACCGGTTGCACTCCCCCAACGAGAAGTTCCACCTGCCCAATTTCTACAAGGGAATTGAGACGGTCCTCTGTTTTATGAAATCCCTGGGTGAATGAAGGAGACGAAAAAATGGAAATCAGAAAACGTCAATGGATACCTGTCCTGGTTCTTGGCCTGACGCTCGCGCTTGCGTTGGCCTGCGGTGGCACGAAAGAAACGGCGCCCGAGGATGTTACCGCTGCGACTGAGGCCGCTGCCGAGGCTCCTGCTGCAACGGAGGAGACGGCAGCGACTGAGGCTCCCGCCGCCCCGCCTGAGGATGTGAGAAACATCATCGTGCAATCGTCCGCCGACTTGAAAAACCTGACGAGCTATCGCGCGAAGATCATCGTGGAAACCGAGGGGCAGACTATGGAATCTCTCTACGAGTACGTCCTGCCCGACAGATTCCACCAGGTCTCAGACTTCGGGGAGACAATCGGCATCGGCGATGACCTGTACGTGAAGGCCGGCGATACCTGGACCAAGATATCCGGCGGTGGCACAGGGACGGCACTTGCAGAAGTCGGCGTCGCGGAAGAGGACATCGTGGAGGCCCGGTTGGAAGGAACCGAAGATGTGGATGGCGTGCCGTGCCAGAAGTACGTCTACACCACGGAGATGGAAGGCAGCCCCCTTGAGATTACGGCCTGGATCGGCGTGGAGGACGGCCTGCCCCGCAAGATCGTGTCCAAGCCAGCATCGGGCGGGACCGTGACCCAGACCCTCTATGATTTCAACGCCGATATCACTATCGAAGCGCCGGTGACAGATTAGTACAGTTCCCATACGAGGCGTTCGTAGTAGCGACTTCAGTCAGTCGAGAGAAACATTGGAACTCGGCGAAGACGCCATGTTCCCATACAAGGCGTTCGTAGTAGCGACTTCAGTCGCTTCTTCCGCCTCAACAACGACTGAAGTCGTTACTACAAACGACAATAGGAGTCCCCATGAAGACCATCTTTGACAGTTGCGAACCGCGTCCCGAGGTCCTGAAGGGAGAATTGCGGGAGGAGATCTTCGCCGCCCGTCTCAGAGATGTCATCGAAGGCAAAGCCGACCCTGTTTACCAGGACCCCGCAACCTTTTTTGACAACACCTATCCCACCGAAGGGTTGAGGCTCCTGCTCGACGAGGCCCTGGGACGACTGATAGGTGTGAAGCCGGCCAATAACTCCATCATCCGCCTGGAGACCGCTTTTGGAGGCGGCAAGACCCACAACCTGATCGGCCTCTATCACGTTGTCGGAGGATTTGCGCCTGGGCCATCGTTCGTTGGTACGGCGCTGGTCCCGGCTCGTGGGACGGTGCGGGTGGTCGGCGTTGTCGGTTCGGACCTGCAGCCTCGCGACGGCCTCGAGCACGGGGACGTGACCACGTACACGCTGTGGGGCGAATTGGCCTATCAACTGGGCGGTGCGGCGGGGTATGCTTTCGCTTCCGGCGGCGACCAGGACCGCTCCGCACCTGGCACCGGGTTGCTGGAGAAACTGATCGGGGATGAACCAACCCTCATCATGCTCGACGAGGTCGCGCGCCACCTGCGTGCGGCAAAAACCGTGCCCACCGTCACCGGAAAATCTGACCTGGCCGAGCAGACGGTGGCTTTCCTGATGTCTCTGTTCGAGTTTGCCGCCAGCAAGGAGCGGGTGGTTGTGGTCCTGACGCTGGCCGACCCACGTGACGCCTTCGGCAAAGAGACGGAAGAACTGCACCACGACCTGGCCGAAGCCCGGCGCGTGTCGGCCCGCCAGGAGCGGGTGATCACGCCGACAGGGGAGACAGAGATCCCAGCCGTTGTAACGCACCGCCTGTTCAAATTCGTTGATCGGGACGCTGCCCGTGAGACCGCCAGGGCGTACACGAACTCGTATCGCCAACTCGTAGAGCAGGGCGCCAACCTGCCCCAGAGGGCTGTTCGTGCCGAGTACGCTGAGGAGATGGTCGGGGGCTACCCCTTCCACCCCGAGTTGCTGAACACGTTAAACCGCAAGACCTCGACCATCCCCAACTTCCAGAAGACCCGAGGTGCGCTGCGGTTGTTGGCGATGGTCATCCGCCGCCTGTGGGAAACTCGCCCTCCCGACGCGTACCTGATCCATCCCTTTCACCTGGACCTGAGCGTCGAGTCCATCACCAATGACCTGACCAGTCGCCTGGACCGTCCAGCCTTCAGACAGGTCGTCGAGGCCGACATCGTCAGCCCCAAGGCTGGCTCTCCCGCCCATGCCCAGGTCTTCGACCAGCCCTGGTTGGCGGCTGGCAAGCCACCCTACACCCGTCGTGTCGCGACGACGGTTTTTCTACACAGCCTGACCCAGGGGATCGCTACGGGCGTGGACCCGGCCGACCTACTCCTGGCTGTGCTGGTCCCGGGCGACGACGCGGTGCTAGCCCACAAGGCGGCCGAACGTCTCTACGACAAAGGATGGTTCTTCGACTGGGACGGCCATCGCTACCGCTTCAAGACGGAACCCTCGCTGAACAAGATCGTCACCGACGAGATGGGAATGGTGGGGCGCACGAAGGGTAAGCAGGAGTTGGATAACCGTATCCGCCAGGTCTGGAAGAGCGGCATCTTCAAGGTCGTTCCTTTCCCCCAGGAAGCGGGCGAGGTAGACGACGACG
>JADHWW010000123.1 GCA_016783285.1 Anaerolineae bacterium | reverse complement strand
TAAAGGTAACGCTCCGGTGCAATACTGGCGTCGTTGTCATCAAACTCTATCCGCATATTGACCACCGCCGTGACGCCCCGCGATGCCAGTCTCGGCCACCCGCGCCGCCGGTACTGCCCGCCCACGTGCAACTGCGGCGTGATCTGGCTCACGCTGCGAATGGGCGCGCCGGTGATGATACGCACGATGTGATCGGCTGCCCACAGCGCCGTCACCCGCAGCCCATGCTGGGTGAGTCTGTACCACAGGATGCCTAGCCCTTCGGCAATTTTTGGCAACATCGCGGCCTCACATTTCACCTGCTGCGGCTGGTCTCCTGACCGTGCCACGCTCATACTTCAATCAACTCGTACTCGCGGTTGCCCAGACCGATCTGCGCTGCCGCGTCCACGTGTAACTGCCCATCCACACCCAGTGCTTCGGCCAGGATGCGCTGCCCGGCCTTCAGCCCCCGGTCCTCCGCCAGCGACTCTGGCAGCGGCACCCCGTTGTTGATCAGGTCCAGCGCCGCCTGCTCCACCGCCACGATGTCCCTGGAGGCCAGGATGCCCTGATCCTGCACGATAGGGGTATCGGCCACGGGCATGCAGTCGCACTCCGGCTGCACCTCCAGCACGAAGTTGAAATATAGCACCTTGCCCGGCTCGAAGGTGCTCAGCACCGCCTGAGTGCTCTCGGCCAGCGCTATCTGGAACTCATCCTCGCCCCGCTTCTCCAGCCGGATCGCGCCTTCCGGGCAGACCCGCTCACAGCGACCGCAACGCCAGCATTTCTCGTCGTCCACGACCAGGCCTTCGTCCACTCCCGAGATCGCCTCGGTGGGGCAGATGTGCAGGCATTGCAGACACATAGTGCACAGTTCGGGATCGCGGATGACGGAAGACTCAGCACCGGCGGCGTGCAGGTGACCACGTGCCCGCTTCCAGTCGCCGCTGCGATGGCGGCCAGCCACGCCGCCCATCGCCAGGTTCTTGATCGCTCCGCCGTAGCCGGCCCCGATGTGTCCTTTGCAGTGGCTGACGACGATCATCGCCGCTGCGTCGTAGATAGCAGAGGCGATCTGCACGCCCCCCAGCACTGGCCCGGCCTGCACCTCGATGCTGTCGTAGCCGAAAAGCCCGTCGGCCAGGATAACAGGGCAGCCCACCGACTGGGGGTTGATGCCGTTCTGGTTCGCGACCTCCAGGTAATCCCATCCCATGATGCGCACGGTGTCGCAGACGAAGGGCTTGCCGCCGGCTGCTTTGACTGCGTCGGCCAGGACGCGCAGGAAGCGCGGCCGCACGATGCGGTGCGCCCCCTGCGAGCCGAAGTGGGTCTTGATCGCTACGTATTCCCCTTCGGCGATAGCGCTGCCAAAATCCAGTTTCTCGACCAGCCGTTCCAATCCGGCCACCTGGCTGGCGCTGTAGTCCCAGCGCTTCGCCCGTGCCGGCGCGAAGTAGACCTTGTTGCTCATTATTTCCTCCATCCTATGACTTTCACAAGTACCTACTGTTCGGGTATCTGTAACTGCTCCAGGAACGCCGTATTCTCGCCGGAAGCCAGATTGACTCGTTCCAATTCGGGCCAGGAGTACAGCGCGACGGCGATCTGATAGGTGCCCGGAGGCAGGTCCTGGGGCACGAGGATGTCGAACCAGGTGATGAACGTGTCTCCTGCCCGCCACTGGATGCTGTCGAACCCCGGCCCGTCGGACTGACCAGCAACCTGGTGATCCATTGTGAGCAGGTATGTACCAAAATGATAGACGATTCCTGGCGGTGGCGCTTCAACCGACCAGGTCAGGACCAACGGCAACACATCACCGGGGCGCGCTCGACCGCGCGTGTATTGCGTCAATGCGACGCCGTTTGTCCACGTCGCCAGGTGCGCCTGCGACGGGGTTGTTTCAGCCAGGCTCGCCTGGTCATCCATAGACAGGTCGTAGAATTGCCAGGTTTCGCCCAGAACATGGATCGCTGCATCTGGGAGCGGCGTGGCGACAGTCGCCAGCCACGTTGACGCCCGGCTCCCCGGCAGTGCGTCCAGGTAGACTGCACAGGGCTCTGGCACAGGAACCGCGATCCGGCCATCGGCCAACAGGACACGCTCCGGGAAGGTGAACTCGCGTAACAATGCCAGGCTGGATCGTTCGACGTTGTGCCCTTCGGACACGACGACCAGGTCACACTCGGCCCGTTCGGCCAGTAATTGGCGGGCCCTATGGGTAGCAGAGCGGATGTGCCGGACCTGCGCTGGTTCTCTTGTCTGTAGCCGAGCGTCCTGAAACTGCACGTTGAAAGCAAATTGCCACCCCACGAGCACGAGCAGCGGAAGTGGCAGCACAGCCCAGGCAACTGCCCGGATAGCACGTCGTGCGACCGGCTGGTGGGCTCGGTGTGCAATTCGTTCGAGGCTACGCTGCATCCCGTCCAGGCAGACGCCGATCAGCAGGAAGTGGGCCGGCAATTGGCCGATCAGGTAGTAGACCTGCAAGTAGTGCGATGGGCGCAGGTAGAAAAGAATCGGTAGGATGAACCAGGACAACAGGAGGCAGAAGCCAGTTGCTCTCCGCGCAGCCTCCGGGTTGCGGTGACGCTGGGGGAACGCGCGGATCCCAGCCCAGAGCACGTAGGCCAGCGAGAGCGCCAGCAGAACCGTCGCCAGGTTGTCGAATTGCAGCACGTGCCTGGCGGAACTGAGCAGTCCTTGAGCGTGCAGCAGGTCGGCGCTGACGAGGATGGCAGCAGTGCTGAAAGGTGCTGGCTGGCGGGCAAGTTCCAAAATCGCTTTCACGTCTACCCAGCCGACTCCAATTTCATACAGCAGGAATGGTACGTACAGGAGGACAAAGAGGACAATGCCGACGACCAGTGGCCAGACCCGCAACTTGCGCCAGAAGAGCACACAGATCAGGCCCATCGCCAGCAACTGGATGCCGGTGCCCGGGTGTACTTGCGTCATGCAGGCAGCCCAGACGAGGCTAAGGATCAGATAGACAGGACGTTGCTCAACGGCGAAGTAGAACAGCAGGCAGGCAAGCATCAGCGACGAAAAGACCGGGACCATCGTCTGGTTCCAGATCAGTTGGCTATAGAACACGCTCCACGGATTGATCGCGAAGACCAACACGGTCCAAAAGGCCGCGCGCTTGCCGAACACTTTGTGTGCTGACCACCCGGCGGCAGCGATGGCGATCATCCCTGAGAGCATCGTCAGTGCCGCGACGCTGAGAATATCGGGCCAGATTCGCAGCGCACCTCCGTACAGGTACTCGATCATCGGCGGATTTACGAAGCCGGCGGATGATTTGTTGGAAGCCAGCGGCATCGTGCCACCGTTGACCCAGCGCATCGCCGTACCGAGCGTGAACGACTGGTCGGCCCAGATGCCGGTGGTATCAATCCGTCGTATACGCAGAAAGAGCGCCAGTCCCAAAACCAGGGCGAATAGTAGGATCTCAATGAAACGCTTATGTCTCTGCATAGTTCCTGTCGCGGTATTATACCGCACCCTGCACAGGCTGAGAAGTTGTGCTCCCGGCCATAAAGTGTTACAATTCGACCAGCCAACCAACAAACCAACTGTCACCAAGGAGTTGCCAATGACCGAGTTAGCCCGCCCCCGCGGACGCTACTTCGAGGAGTTTGAGATCGGCGGCGGGATCGAGACCGCCGCCCGTACCATCACCGAGACCGACGTGGTGCTTTTCGCCGGTCTCTCCGGCGACTATAACCAACTTCACACCGATGCCGAGTTTGCCAAAGAGACGCCCTTCGGCGAGCGCATCGCCCATGGCCTTCTGGGGCTCTCCATCGCTAGTGGCCTGACCTCGCGGCTAGGGTTTGTTGAGGGTACCGCTGAGGCTTTCACCGGGTTGGAGTGGAAGTTCCGCGGCCCTATCAAAATCGGAGACACGATCCGCGTGCGGATCAAGACCCAGAGGAAAAAGGAGATGGCTCGCCTGGGCGGAGGCTTCGTCGTCTTCGACGTGGTGGTCCTCAACCAGCGAGACGAGACGGTGCAAAAGGGCACCTGGACCATCCTCATCAAGAGCGCTCCCTGACCCGCTGCCGGCTGTTTTCTATTCTGCATTCTCCATTCTGATTCAATCTGATTCAATGACTCACTGCGCCGTTCCACCCTATTTGCACACCTTCTCTATCCCTACTCCTTTCCCCGTCGGCCCCGTCAACGTCTACCTGGCTGAGGGAGAGCCACTGACGCTGATAGACGCTGGCCCGCGCTACGGCCCGGCCCGCGAACCGCTTGAGAAAGGCTTAGCCGGGTGTGGCTACCGCGTGGCCGACCTGCGGCGCATCGTCCTCACTCACGCTCACGCCGACCACTGTGGTCTGGCGGCGGAACTGGCGCGTGCTTCGGGCGCGGAGGTGCTGACCCACGTTGCGAATCTCCCCTGGTTGGTCGGCGGTGCTGATGCACGGCTGTTGGCCTTCTACGGGGAAGTGATGCGTTGGGCCGGTGTCCCGGCGGAGGTACTGGTGGGCCTGGCCAGGATGCAGCGTGGCATGGACCGCTACGCCGAAACGGTGGTCCCCGACCGTACCCTGGCCGATGGCGATGCGCTTCGGCTGGGCGGTGAGGACTGGCACGTGCTCCATACCCCCGGCCACGCGGGTGGCCTCATCTGCCTCTACCAGCCGGAGCGCCGGCTGCTCATCTCCAGCGATCACCTGCTGCGCGACATCTCCTCCAACCCGCTCGTCGAGCCACCTGCACCGGGCGAGGCCGAGCGGCCGCGCCGGTTGGTGGAGTACATGGCGCAACTGCAGCGCGTGGCCGAACTCGACATCGTGCTGGCACTGCCTGGCCACGGGCCGGTCATCACTGACCACCGCGCCCTCATCCGTGAGCGGCTGGCTTTCCACGAGGAGCGCGCCCGCCATATGCTGGAAGTGCTGGGTGACGACACCCTTACCATACATGAAATCGGTAGCACACTTTTCCCGGACCTCGGCCCTGTCAACACCTTCCTCGCCATCTCCGAGGTCATCGGACATCTCCAGTGGCTGGAGGTTGAGGGCCGGGTGATGTGCACCAAGCAGGGCAGCGTCGCCCGCTGGCGGCGAGTGGGTTGATACATTACAGTTGCCCCGAGTCATCCCAATCTTCCAACAGGCTCTGGTATGCTGGGTCCTCGTACCGCTCCAGGACGAACCAGGGTGCATATGGCGGCAAATCGCTGCCCATCAGGTGGGCGGCCAACAGCTCCCCTGAACCGCAGCCAGCCATTATGCCAAAGCCAGAGAGCGCACCAATTATGTAAGCACCTTCGACAGGCAATGGTCCGATCAAGGGCCGATTCTCACGGGTCTTGGTGTAATAGCCGCCGTCAACCACCGGGCGGGGAGGCCTGTCGAAATAGGCTCGCAGGCCAGGGATCATCCTGGAGAGACCCCGCAGAACGACCTCGGCGTAGTGCGGAGCGAACACAGGCAACGGCCAGACAGGTTCCACCGTCTGGATGTCGTAGGTCCATAGTGTGAGCTGGATATGACTTTCAGGGCCGCCTTCGGGATGGCCGTGGGGGCCGGACGGGAATGGGTCCAACAGCCATTGTGTCTCCTCCGACTCGGCCAATAGCGCCCGCTCTTCGTCTGACCAGGGGAGAGTCTGGGGATCGGCCCAGAAAAACAAAGGCGCGTTGCGCGACACCACCCCCAGATAGTCGTTGAAGGCGATTTTGCCATGCAGTTCACAAAAGACAGGCAGGTCAACCCCTACCATTTCCCCGACTTGCTTCACGAAGGGACCAGCACCGTTGACGAAGTTGTCCGTCGAGATCACCTGCGAACCCGCCTCACTGCTCAGGCGCACGGCCTGTACCCGGCCATTGCTCACGTCCACCCCTTTTACCCGAGCACACAGGAGCCTGGCACCACGCTCGCGCGCCCGTTCCAGCATGTACATGCCCAACTGTTGTGCGCTCATCCAGCCACATCGTCGGACGTGCAGCGCCGCTA
Organism: Anaerolineae bacterium; assembly: GCA_016783285.1. The sequence continues at coordinate 21,244 of JADHWW010000123.1, read as the reverse complement.
CCACGCGCTCGGAGAGGAAGGGGAAGTGCTCGTGGATCAGGACCGGGTCGAGAATCAGATCCGCGCCGGTAGGCAGACCCTCAAAGCCCTGAGCCGGGGCGGGGATGTAAACCGGGGCGCCCGGCTGGCCGGCATGGACGCGCAGAGGGCCAGCGCCCAGCGAGCACGGCTCTTCCGCGGCCCGCTCAAAGTCCGGGATACGGGCAGGGTCGGCGGTGACGAAGAGATAGCCCCGCCGATTGAGGTGGAAAACGTTGTTGCTTTCGTGGGCCAACTCTTCCAAGATGTCAATGCTGCGGTTCATCAGGCTGACCATAGCGTCCCCGGGGCCAGGCCACCAGTTGCGGTAACATTCGGTAGACTTATCGCTCGTCAGGCTGAGCGGGGGACGCTCGTCCACCAGGATCACATCTTTGACACCACGCCGGACGGCCAAATGATAAGCGGTGCTGATACCCGCAATTCCAGCGCCACAGATGACGACGTCAGCAGTTAAAGTAGTCAACACGTCTCCTTTCGGCAGGTTCATCAAGAGCTGCCAGAACCTCGGCCACAAGCGTGAGGCCCCGCACTACCCACCCCACCTCCAGTACGCTTCCCACCACGAAGTCAACACTCTCGTCAGGGACTTGGGCGAACTCGGTCGAGCCATCTGCGTTCACCAACACCGTCGTTAGCCCTAACGCCTTGGCCGGTCGCAGGTTGCGCGCTATATCCTCGACCATGATGCACTCGCGACCCTGGACGCCCAGTAGTGCCAGCATACGCTCGTAGGCGTCACGGTAAGCCTTGTTGCGCAAGCCCACTTCCTCGATGCCGATCACCCGCTCGAAATGGCCGGCCACCCCCAACGCCCGCAGCACCCGCCAGCCGTACTCCGAAGTGGCGTTGGTGTAGATCGCCTTCCGCAGCGAGATAGAATCCAACATCGCGGCCAGCGCCGGATCCGGCCCCAAGTACTCCTCCACCGGAATGTCGTGCACGAAGACCAGGTAGTCGTGTATATCCACGTCGTGCTCGGCGACCAGGCCGCCCATCGTGGTGCCATACTGTCGGAAGTAATCGCGTCGCACGGCAATCGCTTCCTCCCACGACACCCCCAGGTGGTTGCACACCCACAACTGGATGCGGCGACCCACCTCTTGCATCAGCCCTCTATCGCGGGCGTAGAGTGTATCGTCCAGATCGAAGATGATGAACTTGAGCGCCATGAGACTAATTATACAATGAACAATGGACAATGAACAGTCTTGACAAATTCACCGTTTAGCGGTATACTATTTTTGGAACTTTCGGAAGATTAGGAAGTTTTTGTCACATCCGAGAAAAAAGCGATGAAATTATCCTCCAGGCAACGAGACTTTCTGAGTCGGTTGCTCGACCTCTACCGCGAGGCCGAGTCCCCGGTGCACTATGTGGACGTGGCGCGGACGCTGGAGGTGAGGCCAGTCACGGCCTACGAGATGCTGCGCCTGCTGGAGGAAAAGGGGCTGGTGCGTTCCGAAACGGTACGACCCCAGGGCCATAAAGGCCGTTCCGTCGTCGTCTTCTCCCCCACAGAGAAAGCGATCACCCTGTTGGCCGAGTTCACGAGCAACTCCCTGAACGAGCAGGAATGGGAGGAAGCCAAGAGGGGTATTTTGGAAGCATTGGGAAGAGGGAAAGACACCAACCACGAGACCCTGCTGAACGAACTCCTGCTGCGTATCCCAGAACGCAAATCGCCGCTCCTCTTCGCCGCCGACATGATCACGGCTATTATTCTGGCCTTCTACGAGTTGCGAGATACTGCCGCGGCGAGAAGGATTTTCCCTTACCTGCGCGGGTTCGGCCCGCCGGGGTGGGCAGTGCTCTACTCGCTAGCCGGCTTCAGCCTGGCTCTCTCGCTGGTCGAGAGAGCCAACCGTCACACTACCTCGCGGCTACTTTCCTACTCTCAGCAGTTCCACGAGCACCTGGACAACCTGGCCGGGGGAGAGAAGGCTCGCCTGTCCGACTTTGTCTACGATGTACTGCGGGCCATCGGCCTGTGAGGTGAGCCTCCTCGGAGAGCCACGCAGGAGCCCGTATTAGGAGGTAGCAGGCCAATCACATTGGCCGTCTTGAGCCTAGTGACGCCCAACGCGGTTGGGCTACCACCCTTTTCCGGGAAATCCCTGAGGAAGGAGATGAGGTGGATACAGGATGGCAATCAGTCTGGTGTGTGGGTAATCTCTCGCTTCAGCAATTGACAGACAAGGAGGTGCACAATGGCACGATTAATTGAGAAGAGCATACTGCTGGGTCTAGGCATGCTGACGCTGACCCGTGACAAGGCGGCTCAGTTCGTTAACAAACTGGTCGAGGAAGGGGAAGTGAGACCAGAGGAAGCCTCCGGTATCATTGACAAACTGGTGGCCCGGGGCGAGGCGGATCGGGAGGCGCTGCGCAAACTGGTGCACGAGGAACTCGACAAGTGCAGCATCGGCGTGCCCCTGGCTTCCCGCAAGGACATCGTAGAACTGAGCCAGAAGATAGACGAACTGGCCGCCAAGGTCGAGGAACTGACAGGCAAGAAGCCGGCAAAAAAGCAGGCAGGTTAACCGATATTGTCGTGGCTGGTGAGGCCAGAGTGCGGGCATCCTCGGTCTGAACCTGGTCACCTTCCACAAGCGGTTGGAGCAAAACCTGACTGATGGGGACGTCATCTGCCCTGTACGTCCTACTGTCTCCCCCGAATGCACGGTTTGACACACAGGCGGGAGGCCCTATAATCGGGGCGTCCCGCTTCTCTCAGTATTGAGCCGTGGACGGCTATCGGAGGAAACGGTGAGACGACCGGCACGCACTATCCAGCATCTCAAACGCTACCGCGAGATTGCCCAGGTCTTCATCCATCACGGCTTCGGCGAGTTGGTGGATGCGGTGGGATTGTTACCATACCTCTCGCTGCCCCAGCGGCTGCTGCACCGGGGACGACCAGTCGCACCTCCCCTGGGCATGCCGCAGCGACTGCGCCTGGCACTGGAGGAACTTGGACCCACCTTTATCAAACTGGGCCAGGTCCTTAGCACCCGTCCCGACATTCTCCCTCCTGCCTACATCGCCGAACTCGCCAAGCTGCAAGACACTGTGCCTCCAGTACCATGGGGGGCGATCCGAACGCAGATCGATGCCGAACTGAGCGTGCCGCTGGAAGAGCAGTTCATCGACTTCGAGCCTGTTCCCATTGCCGCTGCCTCGCTATCCCAGGTACACGCTGCAACACTACCCGACGGCACCCAAGTTGTCGTCAAGGTGCAGCGGCCGCACATCCAGACAATCATCGAGACGGACCTGGAGATCCTATTCGACCTGGCCCGGCTGATCCAGGAGCGCACCCCTCTGGGGAAAACCTATGACCTACCAGAGATCGTCGATGAGTTCGCCATCACCCTGCGGGCCGAACTGGACTTCTACCGCGAGGGGCGCAACGCCGACCGCTTCCGCGCCAACTTCGCCAACGAGCCTTATCTCCACATCCCCCGCGTCTACTGGGATTTCACCACTCGCCGCATGCTGGTACTGGAACGCATCAGCGGGATCAAGATTGATGACATTGAGGCGCTGGACGCGGCAGGCTACGACCGCTCCCGCATCGGCCTCCACGCAGCCCACATGATCATCAAGGAGGTTTTGGACGACGGTTTCTTTCACGCCGACCCCCATCCGGGCAACTTCGCCATCATGCCGGGCGAGATCATCGGCGCGATGGACTTCGGGATGGTCGGCCACCTGAGCCATCGGGTGCGGAGCGACCTGATCCGCCTCTACATCGTCGCCGTGCAACTGGATGAGGAAGGCATCGTGGATCAGTTAATCCACATGGGTGCGGTCAGCGGTGCCTTGGATCGGGCAGGACTACAGCGGGACGCGACGCGGCTACTGCGCAAGTACCACGGGATGCCGCTGGGAACAATACGAGCCCGAGAAGTGGTTGAGGACGTCATGCCCATCGCCTTCCGCCACAATCTGCGCCTGCCCTCGGACCTGTGGCTGCTGGGCAAGACAACGGCAATGATGGAAGGAGTGGGGCTGAAACTGGTGCCCGATTTCGATATCTTCGCCGTTTCCGAGCCATACGTCCGGCGCTTCATGTGGCAGATGACCTCTCCACGCACCTGGGGGCCACCGCTGCTCAAAGGAGCCAGTGACTGGGCGGAACTGATGCGCATTATTCCACGTGTCAGTTCCCAGGTCCTGACCCGCGTCGAGCGGGGGGAATTTGAGATCACACTTAGCCACAAGGAGTTGGGTCAGGCACTGGTGCGGCTGGACCGACTGGCAAACCGTCTTTCATTGAGTATGCTGTTGGCCGCACTCATCGTTGGGCTGGCCTTACTCGTCCCGGCCTTCAACCTGGCCGGGCAATGGAGTCTGGCGACGATAGTGAGCATCACCGGCTTCGCCGGCGCCAGCCTGTTAGGCCTGTGGCTCATCTTCTCCATCTGGCGCTCGGGGAGACGACGCTAACGCGCACTACGACGGGTGCCGAATCTCCAGCGCCATCGCGCCATCATTCCTCCGTGGCGACCGGCACCGTGAACGTGAAGGTCGTCCCCTCCCCAGGTAGACTCTCCACCCCAACCCCCCCGCCCTGGAGCTCTACCAGACTCTTCACAATGAACAACCCCAACCCTGTCCCGGGCATCTCCCGCACTGCCGGATCCTCCGATCGGAAGAACTTGGTGAACAGACATGCCTGGTCCTCCGGGGAGATACCGATGCCTGTATCGGAAACAGCACAGTGCACGTGTCCATCCTTTAGCCATACTCGCACGTGGATGCGCCCACCCTCAGGTGTGTAATTGCAGGCATTGCTGAGCAGGTTGATCAAGACCTGGGCCAGCCGCGCCGGATCGGCGCAGACCAACGGCAGATCCTCCTGCACCTCCAGCGTCAACTGCTGCGACCGACCTTCAATCTGCGCCTGAATGGACTGCAGTCCATTCTCCAGCGCCTCCGTCAGGGCTGTCGGCTCCATCTCCAACCGCAAATGCCCCGTCTCGATCCGAGAGATGTCCTGCAGATCAGAGACCAGAACCCGCATCCGCTCCACGTTGGAGCGAATGGTACGCAGGAACTCCACCTGTTGGGGTGTCAGTGTGCCAGCGATTCCCTTCTCCAGCAAATTAGCGTAGCCACGGATGGAGGTCATCGGCACACGCAATTCATGGGCGGCGAACGACACAAACTCCGACTTGGCCCGGTTGGCCCGGCGAACCTGCTCGTACAGACGCGCGTTCTCGATTGCGACCACAGCGTGGTCTGCCAGCCGACGGGCGAGTTGGACGTGGTCAGGCTGGAACGATCCGCCACCTTCGCGCCGCAGGTCCAGCAACCCCACCACTCGGTCCTCGTAGCGAATGGGTACCACCATACGCCCTTGCTCAATGACAATCGGTTCGTGGTTGCGCATCACCGACCTGACCACCTCGGGCTCAGGTCCAGCAGAAACGCTGCTATCGCCAGCGCTGACCATTGTGCAGACCGTTCCGTCGTCATCCAGGATGCTCAACGCCCCCTCCACCGCCCCTGTGGCCCGCAGCGCCCAGGAGAGGGTCAGATCCAGCACCTGCTCAAAGTCCAGGCTGGCGTTCAGTTCCCGGTCTATCCGCTGCAGAGTCGTCAGTTCCTCCACCCGTGCAGCCAGGGCCTGGTCGGTCATCGTGTAGAGACGTGCGTTCTCAATGGCGATGGCAGACTGACTGGCGAACGCTGTCAGTATAGGCAAGTCCGCCTGGGAGAAGACACCCTCCCGAACCCGGCTGTCCAGGTAAAGAGCGCCGATCACCCGCTCCCGGACATGGAGAGGCACGCAGATGATGGAGCGCAACTGGTAACTGATCACACTCTCCTGCTCGGAGAAGCGCGGATCAAGTTGGGCATTGGTGGTCAGCACCGGCTGTCCTCCTTCCACCGCGCCCCGCACCACCGTGTGGCTGAGCTCCAAATCGGAGGCAGCGACACTCTCCTGGTCAAAGTGCCGCGCCGCTTGAATCTCCAGATTCCCCTCCTCGTCCAACAACATCAGGCAACCTCGCTCAGCCCCTGTCAGACGGACCAGCGAATCCATCACCAGGCCCAGCGTCTCTGTCAGATGGAGCGAGGAGTTCAAGACACCGATGATCTCGTAGAGGGTCGCCAGTTCCGCCCCCCGCGCTGGTACCTCGGCCAGTTCCACCACCATCCGCTGCCACTCCTGGAGCCGGGCGACCAGTTGCTCACGGGAGAGACCAGGCGGCTGCATCAGCACTTGCTGCACCGCCCGCATGCTTTCCAGAAGCGCCGCCGCTGTGCTTCCCCCTGCTCCAACCTCGACCCCATTCGTCATCGCCTGCCCTCACATAAAGGTCCAGTTCCATACCCTTCACACGTTCTTCACACAAGGGGTAACTGCACCACGAACCGGCTTCCCGAGCAAGCCTCCTCGTCGTAGCAGGGGCTCTCGCCCCAAATACGTCCGCCGTGGGCCTGCACCACCCCCCGGGTGATGGCGAGTCCCAGCCCAGGCCCGCCCCCCTTGAAGGAGGTCCTCCCCGATGAGTGGAATCCCACGTCCTCAGCACGGTAGAACGTCTCGAAGACCAGTTCCAAGTCCTCCGGCGCGATGCCAATGCCCGTGTCCTCCACTGCCACCTCAATGCACGGTCCCAGGTCCGGCACCTCTACCATGCGACCTATCACCGTGATCCGCCCCTCGTCCGGCGTGTACTTGATCGCATTGTTCACCAGATGGTAGAACACCTTGTACAGCATCTCAGGGTCGCCCGGGTAGAAGGGCAGATCCCGCAATCCCTTCAATTCCAGCGTCAGGCCGCGCTCCCCCAACGATTGCTCGAATTTAGACCGGACGCTCTGGAAGGTAACAGGGATGCTCACCGGGGTACGATGGATCTCAAGCCCACCCGCCATCACCCGCGACACGTCCAGGATGCTATTGAAGATGCGGTGGAGCCGCTCCGTGCTCGTCACTATCCCCTCCACCAGCACCTCCAGTTCGGGGACTCCCTGCACCGAGGGACTGCTTTGCATCATCTGGGTATACCCCATCAGAGCCGCCACAGGCGTGCGCAGTTCGTGCGCTGCTACCTGGAGAAAGTCGGACTTGGTCCGATCCAACCGCTCCAGTTGACGGAGCGCCCGCGTCAGTGCCTCGTTGGCCCGCTGCAACTCGGAGATGGCTTGCTGGTCCGCATCCCGCAAGCGGGCGGTCAGCCGAACCAGAATGCGGACACCCAGGGAGGGACTGCGCCCCAGGACGGCCAGGAAGGGCTCCCGGCCGATCTCCAGAACGGTAACGGGCCCGACGGCGCGGACGGTAGCGGTGCGGATGCCTTCCTGGAGGACGGCCATTTCGCCGAAGATCTCCCCCGGGGGGGCCTCGTACAGGTGACGCTCGCTTCCGTCGTCCATCCGCTTGACTATCTCCACGCGCCCCCGCACGATGATGTAGACGACGTCCCCCGATGCCCCCTCCTCGCAGATTACAGCGCCGGCGGGGAAAGGACGCACGACCGCCGCCTGGCTCAGTTCGTCCAGGTCTTCTTCTGCCAGGCCGAAAAGAACCGGGCGCAAGAACTCCTTAATATCCACCTGAGGAGAAGAAAGTAGGTTATCCATACAAGTTCGTATACCACAGTTCTGCAATTTGTGCAACGTGGGGAGAAATGCGCTCAGAATGTCAAGCCACCCTCGCTGTTCGTCATTCGTCACCGGCCACTAGGCCATTGTGAATACAGCCAGGTCCCCCCAGGCTAAGCCTGGAGGAACCTTCGTTGCTGTCTACCTTAAGATGTGTGGGGCTTGGGCTACTTCACCACCACCGGCAGAAACAACCGGAAGCCCGGCTCGCTAGTGAGGGCGAAGTCGGTGAAGTGATCAACCTGCATCACCGCCCGGTTGGCCTCGATGTCCACGACGTAACTCTCCGGGAAGGTCCACTCGTTCGTCGTCGTCGAGAAGTGGGCCGGTGTAGCCCGCGTCGTCGGGTGTGACCCACACCTTGTAGCCGCCGTTAGGCACAGCGATGTCGAAGGTCCCATCGGCAGTGATGACGCCCTGCGCGCCGATCCCCTCGTCGTTATGCAGCGACACGGTGACGGTTCAGGGTCGTGCTGGAAGTGAACCAGTTGCGGCGGACTGGGGTAGACCCACTCGGACGGCATGGTAGTGCTGATGACTTTGACCGTCAGCGCCCACAACCCATCGGAAAGGTCGAGTTGGTAGCCGCCGTCGGAGCCACTCAGCGTCTTGACGCGGCCTCCTTTGTCCAGGCGGTGTGCCACCACCCGGGCGTTCAGCACTGGGTCGCCGGTGTTGGTCTCCACCGTGCCCGTGACCACCTTGGGCGGCGCGCCGAAGGTCAGGTCATGCTCCTGCGGTGTGAGGGGCAGCGTGACGGTGATGGGCGTCGGGGGCAGGAGCGCGCCCTCGTACCAGGGCGGTTCCGCCGTGAGCAGGTAGGTGCCGCTGCCAAGACCACCGATGGCGTAGTAGCCACTGCCGCTGGTGAGGTCGTGACAACGGCGATGTTCCTCATTCATCCCGGTAGCATAGATGGTCGCGCCCGGCACTGGGTTGCCCAGATGATCGGTGACGACGCCGTAGAGGTCAGCCGAGGTCAGCGTCAAATCCTTTGTTCAGAGCCTGGCCAAGACCTGCCTCCAGGGGTCACTCCCCCGCCAGCGCCAGTTTCTCCTCCAGAAGCGGAATGATGGCCGGATTCAGCAGATGGCGGGCGATCACCGCCGTGGGCTCCACCGGCGGCCGGGCCGCCTGGTAGGGCGCTAGCAGTTCCCCGACCAGATCTTCCCTCTGCAACTCAAAGTCCACCTCAGAGAGGGAGCGTACTCTCTCCAGCAGGTCAAGGATGCGATCCAGTTCTCCTTCCTCGTCGAGGACCAGCACCTGGCCGTGGAAGCGGGCCTCCAGCCGTTTCATCACCCGGCGGGCGATGTCCTCCTTGCGATGCTCAAACTGGTCACCGGGTATCGCGCGCAGCCGCTCCAGTATAGCCCCACCTCCTGCACCCTGTGCCTGGCCGATCCGCAGTTCGTCCGGCGGTGGAATGACGCAGGGCACGTAATGCTCCAAGGCGTACAGTTGGTGCCCCTCCAGGACATCCTCGACCTCCTCGGCCAGGCGAGTGATCTCCTCTCGATACGCCTCGATCAGCCGCGCGTTGTCCGCTTTAGCGGCGAAGAAACATTCCCCCAACTCCGGAGAGATAGCCTGCCCCGCCATCAGCATATCCCGGATCTCCCCAAGGGTGGCGTTCATTGCCTCTACATCGGCCTGATCCCGCAACGTTTCTCGCTTTTCCTGTGCCTGCTGAGCCCGTTCGAGAATGAAGCGCATCTGTTCGGGCGTCAGTTCCAGACCATTGATCAGGTTGAGCAACTGAACCTCCCGATGCAGATTCCCACTCTCAGGCAGTGTCTGCGCGCTGACCGGCTGCAAAGACTGGCAACCGGAGGCGAGCAGCAGCAGCACGACTACCAGCAACAGAAACCATTTCTTCATCACGCACCTCCTATCTCTTTGTGTGACCAGCATAACAGGTGGTTTTCAAGCGCCCGTTATACCGGTGTAAAAGGTCGGTAAAAAAACGGTCCTGGCAGGCCAGGAGACCCACAAATAGAAAGGGCAGTACCTGCAACAAGCAGGCTCTGTCCTTCAACCTAAGAAAAGAAGCCGTCCCCGGGGGAGCAGGGACGGGTAGGGACGCCTAGTCAGACAAGTACGAGTAGGCGATTTTGTCCCGATCTTGAAAACCGTAGTTGGTAATATAATGAGTGCTGGTCACGACACATTCCGCGCCAAGCCAGTCCCAGGTCTCACTCTCCTCATCGCTCACCCATCCTTCGTCCGCCTCTAAGATGATCGTCTCACCTCTACGTTCCAGGGTGATAGTCCCCGTCTCGCCCGCGTAATGCAACGTTATGTCGGTTTGGGACACCGGGTACTGTTGGATTTTGGTCAGGTTGCTATTGGCGCCACCACCAACACCGCCCAAGCTCTCGCCACTGCCAATGTAGCCAATTTCATCGTCGTCCAGCACCATAGCGGATTCTGGGGGATATGTGGTGTAGATGGTAAGCACGCCACTTTGCGGACTGAAGTCGTAGGTGGGGAAATCAATGCAGAGACCCGCGCAGCCCGCACCCAACACACTGTACGTCCAGTACTCAACAAACAGATACTTGCCCTCTGGCATCTGGACAAGCAGTGGGAAGTTACTGTACGCGAGGGGTAGATAGACCTGGTGAGCCAGGGTCAACGTATCCGTCGCTGTGACCATGGAGGTAGAGATTTTAAGAGGCGCATCACTCACCGCTCCGACGCCCGCCTTAGCCTCACTTTCGCTGCTGATGGACAAGCCGATGATCACAATCGAAATGACCACACTTGCGACAAGAAACAGCCGCCTCATTCTGATTCTCTCCTCCCAAGCCAACGCCTGGGATGACGAACAGGGTTTCAACCGAATGATGTCCGCCGTTGATTAAAAGCATATCACACCAGCACATATGACCGATGTTATTATTGATTGTATAGGACGTGGGTAACAAAGAGGTATAGGAAAGGTTAAGAACAGGATCCATTAGAAAGCGCTGCATCAACATCTTAATAGTTTTCCTGCCGATCCTTAGGGATTCTTTGACCCCCCACGGCTCACTTTGTGCTATACTAGTAATCTAATACACATCCAGTCGTCAGGAAGAAAGTGATGTCTATCGAGCATCTCAATCCAGGGCAAGCCGGTCCGCTCCATGAGCATTATCGGCACCCCCATCTCAGTCGAAAGGAGACAAAGAATGAGGACTAAAAAACTGCTGACTTTGGCTATTGTGCTCCTGGCACTCGCGGGTGTCTGGCCAGTCAACTTGGTCAACGCTTGGGTACCGCACATCGACGTCGAGAAATACGTCTCCGTCAACGGCGGGGCCAACTGGCACGATGCCGACACACCGCCGACCCCCCGGTGCTGCCGGGTAGCGAGACGGTCTGGTTCAGATTTGTAGTGACCAACGCCGGAAATGTCACCCTGACCAACGTTACCCTTAGCGACTCCGACTTCAACGCCGAGATCAGCAACCAGTGCATAGTGCCGACCTCGCTGGCGTCGGGGAACTCCTTCACGTGCGTAGTCGGGCCCTTCGCGGCCATTGAGGGTCAGCACACCAACACCGCCACCGCCACCGGTGACTACAACAAGAACCCATACCACGACTCCGACGACGCCAACTACTTCGGCGGGGTCCCCGACTACAGCTTCGAGAAGTACATCAACGGGGAAGACGCGGACACCCTGGTTGAGGCGGTCGAGGTCGACGCCGGGGACTCCCTGACCTTCAAGTATGAGGTCACCAACGAGGGTAACGCGCCGATCGAATGGACCGGCCTGACGGATGACGTCTTCGGTGATCTGACCGGGGAGTGCGGCCTCCCCAAGACCATAGCCGTGGGCCAGAGTGACTACTGCCAGATCACCCGCACCGCTGGCGACTTCCCCGACGGCAAGGAGAACGTCGGCACGGCGTCGGTGACCGGCCTGGCCGATCAAACCGACCCCGCCTGGTACGAGACGGCACCGCCTGAACTCGGCTGCACCTACACCCACGGCTATTGGAAGAATCACCCTCTGGCCTGGCCGGTGTACAGTTTAGTCCTGGGCGATGAGACCTACACCCAAGCGGAGCTCCTCGCGTTGCTTTGGGCTTCACCTGAGGGCGACGCCAGCATTATTCTGGCGCTCCAGCTCATCGCGGCCAAGCTGAACGTGGCCAATGGAGCAGATGATTCCGCCATCGCTTCCACCATCGACGCTGCGGATGATTGGCTGGACGATTACAGTGGCAAGTTGCCGTATAGCATCTCGCCTAGTTCGCCGGCAGGCGGGCAGGCCACCGATCTGGCTGGCACACTGGATGTGTATAATAACGGCCTGCTTGAGGGCGGGCCGCCTCACTGCGACGGAGCCAGTGGCAGCTCCGAATGCACACATCGAGTATTTCTTCCACTGCTCGAAGCTGGGGCTAGCACTCAAGCCACTGAATAGGCATCACGAGACGCCGATGTCAGCCTTGCTGCCACTCCTGTGCGGCGCGCCGCCCCAATCGCAGCGACCGGAGCAACCATCCTCAGCAGCCTGGTCAGTGGTTGTTGGGATGCCAAATACTCCTGTAACATAGCAACTGAACTTCGGAGGAGACCCCATGTGCTACAGGGGCCTCCTCTGGCTTCACCCGACCCTCCAACCCACAAAACGACCACAAACGCTACACGCTTTTCAGCAACAAACACCCAGGAGGTCTCCGTAGTACTGCGGAGGCGGTTCTGGCAGACTGAGGCTACTTTTCCTACCACTCTCCGTATTACTGGGGATTTACACGGCTAGCAGATTGAGGTATGATGATCCTACAGTGATAAGTATACCACTTCGTCCATGGAGAGCAAATACCGAATTACAATCCAACGAACAGAGGGAAACAAATGGAATCAATAAAGGTCCTGATTGTGGACGACAACCCAACCTTCATCGGCATCGTGCGCCGCTTTCTCTCCCGTTTCACCGATATTGAGGTGGTAGCCGAAGCCACCAGCGCCAAAGACGCGCTGGCCTTGGCGCAGAAGACAACCCCGCAGATTGCGCTGGTGGATGTCGCGATGCCAGAGATCAATGGCCTGACACTGACTCGTATGCTGCGAGAGAAGTACCCTGGCCTGGCCGTGATCCTCGTCACCCTGATCGATACCGCCCAGTATCGTTCTGCCTCAGCGGAGGCAGGCGCGGCAGGATTCGTAGCCAAGCCCACCCTCAGCACCGACCTGGTACCCCTCATCCGTCGTTGCGCGCCGGAGGCACATGACCGTGCTTACGCCTGAAGCGACGAACTTGGTGCCAGCACCGGGAACAGAAAGCGTGTTCCCAGGTGCTGCCGATCCGCAGGCGGCCGCTCCCTACTCACACACAGCGCACTCAGTGTGGGAGTTGGGCGTGCTGTACGACACCGCCACCGCCTTGGCCTCCACCTCCGATCCCGGGCGCATCTTCACATTGTTGGCCGGGGGGTTGGACGAACTGTTCGGCGTAACGACCGTGGCACTGGCGCTCTGCGACGAATCCAACGGAACGCTGCGGGTCGAAGTGGTTGACAGACGCGAACAGATGCCCCCCATCATACTACCCCTCGACGAGGGGGGGCTCGTGAGCCAGATTATCCGCACTGGCAAGCCATTGTTGATCAAGAACCTCGCCGTAGAACAGGATGTGCTGCCACTTATCCCCTATACAAGCAGCGAGGTGTGCCGTGCCTGGCTGGGCGTGCCACTTCTTGTCCGGAATCGGCCTGTCGGCGCGCTCTCTGTTCAGAGCAATGAGCCCTACCGATTCGACCATCACCACCTGCGTCTACTCACCCAACTGGCTCAGCAGGCGGCGGTAGCAGTGGAGAATATCCACTTGACGGAGATGCTTCGGCGGCAAGTGGAACAAATGGCCCTCATTAACGAGGCGATGCACGAGATCACAGTATTGCGCAGCACCAGCGCTCTGACCCAAGCAGTGGCAGAGAAAATCCAGGTCATCTTTGGATGTGATCGCGTCTGCGTGGCCATGCTGGAGAGAGCCGGGCCGAAGCCAGTCGTGAACATTTGCGCCACCGCACAAGCCCCATGGATTGACAATCACGCTTTGCCACCGTGGCAGCCTGAAACCGAAAACGGCGCAGCCGCCCGCGCCTTGACCAGCCACCGGCCCGTGCTGGTACCTTTCAGCCCGGATGGTACACAAGCCAACACTCCCGCCGGAGGCCAGAGATATGAAGTAGTGCTTCCCCTGATCGCGGAAGGACAGGCTGTCGGTGTACTGGACATCGTGAGTCCGCGCGACCCGAGGGATGCTGGGCGCTTGGAGTTGTTGGAAGTATTTGCCGGCTCGCTGGCTGTCACCGTGAACCGGGCGCAACTTCTCGAAGCGGCTGAGACTGGTCAGCGAGAGGCACGTACTCTGTACAATCTGAGCCGCCAGATGACATCGCTGGATCTGGAGCGTATCCCAGAACGGCTCCTGGGCCAGTTGGGCGACTTGATCCCCAACGATGTTGCTGGACTACTGGTTGGAATAGACGGCACGCTATGCAGTTTTTTCAACATCTCCAGCCCAGTGGGAGAGGCCGGGCTCAACAAACTAGAGCAGAGCATGCTCAATCATTGGCCTGTCCTCACATCACCCGCACCGGCCGCCCCGATCCAACGGCACGTGCAGAACATGGACAACGTCCTGCCTGACAATGCGCCAGCGCTGCGCTCAGACATCTACGCGCTCATGTTTGTGGGCGAGCAGCCGCTGGGCGCACTCACGGTTGCCCGCACAGGGCCAATGAAGTTCGAAGACACGGACCAGCGTCTTCTCTCCACCATCGCCAACCAAGTCGCGACGGCTATCGAGAACGCACGGTTGTACCGCAAATTGAAAGCACACGCGGCCAACCTCGAGCAGCGGGTGGCCGAGCGCACAGTCGAGATCGCCCGTCAGAAGGAACACACCGAGGCAATCCTGCACAGCGTAGCCGACGCCGTGTTCGTCACCGACCGGGTGGGAAAGGTCGTGCTCACCAATGAGCGCGCCAGACATCTCCTGGAAAGGCAACTGAGCACCGACGAACGAGAATTCCTGACCGATCGCGTCCGCAGGTGGGGCCTCCGGGCCAATAATGAGTTAGAGGAAATCGTCGAACTGGGCACACTGTCGCTGCAGGCCCGGGCCACGCCCATCGGCGAGGAGGATCCCTCGCTGGGGACCGTGGTCGTGCTCAGCGATGTCAGCCGGCTGCGGGAGTTGGACCGCATGAAAACGCAGTTCGTGTCGAACGTCTCGCACGAACTGCGCACGCCCATCGCCAACATAAAACTCTACCTCTCCCTACTCGAAGGGGGCAGGCCAGACAAACAGGCGCGGTACCTGGAGGTGCTACAACAGGAAAGCACACGCTTGGAGAATCTAATCGAGAGTCTACTCGATCTCTCGCGGCTGGACGCTGGTCAGGTGCAGATCGTTCCCCAACCGATCACGCTCCAGGGTCTGCTGGCGAACCTGGTGGAAGTTCACCGGCAGGCGGCTGTGGCCAAGGGCCTGCGTCTGGACACCCAACTTTCCCCTGAAATTCCGCCAGCCAGCGGCGACCGCAACCAGATCATCCAGGTGCTAAGCAATTTGGTCGCCAATGCCATAAACTACACCCCATCAGGAGGCGAGATCGCCGTCCGGTTGGGCACAGCGGAGGCTAAAGATTACCGGTATGTTACTATCACCGTCACCGATAGCGGGGTCGGGATTCCGCAGGACGAACTACCGCACATCTTCGATCGCTTCTTCCGGGGGCAGCAGTCCCGTGCGTTGGCCGTGCCAGGAACTGGCTTGGGATTGGCTATCGTGAAAGAGATCGTTGAACTACACCGGGGGCGGATCGAAGTGGAGAGCGAGGTAGATCAGGGAAGCACTTTCACAGTCTGGCTTCCCGCCGCAGCCCGGCCCCAAGAAGTAGAACAGCCGCCAGACCCGGCTATCACCGAGCCGTAACCGCACCACAACGGAGCAAGACATGAACCCATGTATTCTGGTTGTTGAAGATGACACAGCGATGGCTGAGGGCATCTCCGACACGCTAGAACTGGCCAGCTACGATATCATGCGCGCTGCCAACGGGCAGGACGGGCTCAGGCAAATAGCGCGGCGTAAGCCGGATCTGATCCTCTCAGATATTATGATGGGAGGTATGGATGGCTACGAGTTCTGCGAGGCTGTGCAGGCCAACCAGGCATGGGTTGACATCCCCTTCGTATTTCTGACCGCCAAGCATCGCCCAGAGGAGATACGACGCGGTAAACAGCTCGGCGTGGATGACTACCTGACCAAGCCCTTCTTGCCAGAGGATCTGCTTGTGGTCGTACAGGCCAAGATTGAGCGCGCCAAGGTGCGACATGCCGTGGCTCAATCCGAAGTCGCGACACTCAAGGACCAACTGGCAACAATGATCAGCCACGAGTTACGGACACCGCTGACGTACATCCAGGGCTACCTGGAGATGGTAACCATGGATCGCGACACACTGACCGAGGAAGACCTGATACTCTGCCTCAACGGTATCAAGGTGGGAAGTGATCGCCTGGGACGACTGGTGCAAGATATGCTTACCTGGTTGACGCTCCGCACTGAGGGGGCAGCACAAGATTATCGGTTATCTTCCCGCGCCGACGGGCAACTGCCCGCGCTTCTGCACCAGGTCGTTAGCGATTTTGCCGAGACCGCAAATGCTCGTGGAGTGAAAATCGTCCTGGAAGTACCTCTATCGTTGCCACCCGTGCGAGTGTGCCGCGGACAGATCGTAGACGTACTGCTGCGACTGTTGGACAACGCGGTCAAGTTCTCCCTGGCGGAGGGTGGCGTGGTGAAAGTGGCGGCGACGGAAACACCTGAGGGAGTTCTGGCGAGTGTCCAGGATCACGGAGTGGGGATGCCGGCCCATCGACTCTCCCACATCTTCGAACCGCTACACCAGGTCGACCGGGCGAGGCACGAACAACAAGGCGCGGGAATGGGGCTTGCCATCGCCCGCGCCTACGTAGAATTACACGGTGGACGCATATGGGCAGAGAGCGCGCCCGGACAAGGTAGCACGTTCTACTTTGTGCTACCGAAGATCTCGGATGCCTGCAGCAGCGCCCTTTATCCCGACCAGACGCCGGTTACCGCTGCCTCAATGCACTCCTCAACCGTCCCATAGCGCACCTGCAATCCCGTATGGGAGGGTACGTAAGTGGCCCCTTTGGCTGATGGAGTCGCCAGCGTGCGAAAGCCCAGTTCCTGCATCGGAGCCACGACCACGCACATATCGGCCACCACTCGTCCACCGCTGTCCTCGACTGCGGCTACTAGTCCCTCTGCTCTGGCTTGCTCCCGTGTCTCCCGCGCTGTCGTGATCCACAACGGGGTCTTCACCAGTCGCCCGGCCAGCAGCCGCACTACCTCCGCGATCTCCTCCAGATCCGAGTGCGGGCAGCCGCACCAGACCAGATCAATCCTATTCCCATGGACGTCGGAATTGAGCGCAGCGTATGCAGGCTGCAGATCGTCTACGACTAGCGTCTCGTGGTCAGGGGCCAGCACGTCTGACTGGTCGGCTTCGGGCGTGACCCCTGCGACGTGATACAGCGGTACAGCGCCACTGGCCGCCATCGCCGCCCCCAACGCCTTCAAGGCGGCGTCGGAGCAGGAGCGGGGTAACCCCGCCCCCACCTCCAGGCCCACGAAATACGGCACGCGGTTGCGGGCCGCCTTCCCGACCAGGTACCCCAGTGCCCCGAAGTCGGAAAACGTGCGTACCGGACAGCGCACGACCACCCGCAGCAGAGCACGGCGGTTCTCGTCCAGGTGCAGACCATAGGCAGCGGTGCGCCCTGTGATACCCGCGGCCAGCGCACCCGGCCCGCCCTCACGGTTAGTGCGCGCACCCAGCACCGAGTTGGCATAACTCACTGCCGAGGACTCCGCCCAGGCCACGTGTGCACCTTTGTGGGGCACGTTACCCACCAAATAAGGCGTGCAGGTGCAGGTTGCACGCACACCCAACCGCTGGTAGACCTCGATCACCGACAGTTGCCGGCGGGCGAACCTTTCCGAAAAGCCCAATTCCCGCCAAGCACGCAGGTCCATCCCGGCCGGATTCAGCGTCGTGGGCACGCACACCCGTGCGGACTGGTCGGCCCACTCGCGCAAGAACTCAAGTCCTGCCTCTCCCAGGTTGCGGTAACTGACCCCCGCCACTTGCACGGAACCTACCGGCACCAGCCGGAGCGCACCATAAACCCGTCCCAGCGCGACGACAATTTCCATCGCCTTGCGCACGCCGGGGCCGAAGTCACCAGCCAGCATGGATCGCTCTTCAGCCGAAAGTTCCAATTTCACCTGGCTTTGCTCCCTACGACGTTCCACGCCGGCACGCTTCGTGCAAGGAGAGGATCTCTTCGATCACGATCTCCCGGTTGCGCAGGTGTAACTGGCGGCTCTGGTTGCTGACCGAGAAGAGGTAATGATCGCCCAGCCTGACGCACACCTGATCGCTGGTAAAGCCCAGTTCCTCCAAGAGTTCCAACATCGGTCTGACTCCAACCAAGCGGTCCTTATGGCCCAGCATGATGCGGAAATGACGCCAGCGGCGGGGCTTGACCTGACGGGGAATGGCCCCCATCGCGAAGAAGGTCTGTGCCAGCACGCCCTTAGGCGTGGTGTTGAATACGCGCACGTGCTCGGCTTTCACGGCCCGGCTGGCCGAACCGATGAGCATCCCGACAACGGAAGGGGCCAGCCTGGTCTTGAGCCATCCCAACATATCGCCGGTCGAACCGGCCCAGATGCTGACGCCAAGCGCCCTGTAAAAACTCTGGCGCAGTGAGTCCTTGACCAACAGCGCGGGCGCAATCGCCAACCTGGCGACCTCATGCTGACGCCAGCGGTTCTCATCCAGGTAGAACAGTGACGCGCCGCTCATCGAATGGCCAACGAGAGTGATAACGCGCAGGCGACAGGTCGCCCGCTGGCTTGAGCGTAGCCTCAACAACTCGATCCAGCACTCGACAGCAGCCATGTTCGCAGCCGAATCGCAGGCTTCGACAACGGGTAACTCACTGGCGAAAGGGGAACCGCCGAAGCCGTTCACGTCGGCAGCCAGCGCAACCAGCCGGGGGTTGGCAGCGCATACCAAGGCCGGAATCTGTTCCCAGATGGCATGGTTACCGTCCCAGCCGTGTATGAAGATGGCGAAGCCCTGCGCTCGGGCCGTTGCC
This sequence comes from Anaerolineae bacterium, assembly GCA_016783285.1. The sequence goes on along the minus strand of JADHWW010000123.1, from coordinate 2,377 downwards.
TCCCCGTAGTACCTTCCTCTGACCGCCACCTTCGGCCAAAACACCCGCCAGGCGAAATCCGCCAGACCGGTTTGGGCGCGGAAACGGGCAGCGCGTCGCTGGCCAATCGTGCCAGCCTGAACAAGGTCATTGAGCGTGTACCCAGCACTGACGCCCCCCTTCGTCGCTTCGCGCCGGATCGGTCTGTGTCCTCTGACCCAATCCCACTTGCCCATTCTCAATTCCGCCCGACTTCGAGACTGAGTTCGTAGACCGCTGCACGGTTCCAACCAGAGGCAGCAGCGATGCGTCGTGCAGCAGCAGTACGCGGCACACCTTGCGCCAGCAGTTCACCTAGCGCAGCCTGCACCCGGCCATCATCCCACCGCTCGCGCTCCTCCGATGCCCCACCGATGACGAGGGTGAATTCGCCCCGTGGCTCGACCTTGTCGAAGTGGACCCGCGCCTTAGCAACGGTTCCCCGCCACACTTCCTCGTGTAACTTAGTTAGTTCACGACAGATGACCAGCAACCGGTCACCCAGCACATCCTCGATATCAGCCAGACTCTTGCGCAAACGGTGGGGGGCTTCAAAGAAGACCAGCGTGCGCCGCTCCTGCACCACCTCGGCCAGCAGCCCGCGCCGCTCATTCCGGCGTCGAGGCAGGAAGCCCAGGTAGACAAAACTGTCGCAAGGCAGACCAGAGACAACTAGCGCCGTCACAGGAGCCGAGGGGCCTGGGATGGGCACGACCGGATAGCCATACTTGACGGCAGCGCGGATGAGTTCGTAACCGGGGTCCGAAAGCCCCGGCATCCCAGCCTCGGAGATAAGGGCCACGTCGCCCGCATCCAGCGCGCGCAGCACCGTCTCCAGCTTCGTCAATTTGTTGCCCTCGAAGTAACTAGTGATAGGGGTCCCGATCTCGTAGCGCCGGGCGAGAATATGGGCACGGCGGGTGTCCTCTGCAGCGATAAGCGCGGCTTCCTTGAGAATCCGCAGAGCGCGGAGGGTGATGTCCTCCAGGTTACCAATAGGGGTACCGACCAGGTAAAGAGTGCCCACAGGCTAACAACCAATGACACAACCAACGAGGAACAGCCGATGATAAATCCCTACCGCTAACGGCTAACTACGGCAGTGCCCGGTGTGAAGTGCCGCTGAGCAGCCCCTCACGCCCCTCAAAGACACCCATGACCGTCAGGCCACCTGGGCCAATCTCGTAACGGCGGATCCCCTTGTCATGGCTGGAGCCCCGCATCTTTAGCACTACGATGGCACGTTGCATAGCGCTCTCGATCTCCACATAGCGCAACAGGATGATGGCATCTACGATGAATGAGAGCCCCCCCTTGTCAGCGCGCCGGTACTCACCCCGTCCTTCCTCACCCAACAGCATCGCCGTGACCCCCTCCCGCCGCAGGCCGTTCGCCACAGAGGTATAGATGTGGCGCAATTCCTGCGCGTCGTCGGTGAGACGGTTAAAGTGAGTGGCACTGTCGAGCACCAGCCGCCGGATGTTCGCCTCGAGGATCAACCGATTGAGACGACTATCAGGGGACTCCAGACTGGCCAGGAACACCTCCGGTGAGGTGAACATCAAGTGCAGTTTCCCACTTGCCTCTAGTTCCTTCAGGTTCCAACCCAGCGCCTCGGCGTCACGGTAGAGAGAACTAGGGAATTCCTCAAAGGATATGAGCAGCCCCGGTTCGTCGTACTTCGTCACGCCGTGGATGAGGAATTGCAGCGTCAGTGAGGTCTTGCCCGTGCCTGGTGCACCGCGTATCAACACCATTGAGCCAGGCAGGAAGCCTCCACCCAACATCTCATCCAGGCCCTTAACACCAGTGGTCACACGTTTATCTGCCACGTTCTACCTCTCATTGCTCTCTAGTGGTTCTGGGTAAACACCACATAGCCCAGAGCCGCACCACAATACCCGGGCATGTCAATCACAACCGCCTCCGAAATGGGAAGGTGGTCTTCCCGGTAGGGATCGTGGAGTTGCACCTGCACCTGCATCTGCTTCGGGCGACTGTCAAAGAACTGCTCCCACGCGGCCTGATGGCCGTAGACGGTGTTGAAACGCGCATCAGCGCCGGAGTTGGCGACCATGTCGAGACCCGCTCCCCAGATATGCACCGGGTAGCCGATGAGAGGATTGCCGTCCAGGTCCTGCACTTGGCCCGCCACCCCAGTCCAACCACAGCCGTACTGTGGCGGATTCAGGGTTAGTTCATAGGTAAAAGGCCACGGGGAGCGCGTAGCCCGGGGGGTCGGGGTGGCTGTGGGCGGGAAGGTGGGAGTAGGCGGGAAGGTGGGAGTGACCGACGGTGTCAGCGTGGGCGCGGGCGTATCTGTGGGAGGCGACATGGTCGGGGTAGTGGTCGGCGTCCA
>JADHWW010000090.1 GCA_016783285.1 Anaerolineae bacterium | reverse complement strand
TGGAAGAGGGATGGTTGAGAAAGAGATGGCAGATGTCACGGGGGACGAGAGGTTTGCCCACCGTGTCGCGGGCAGGGTGGCGGCAACTCCAGGACCGCCTAGGTGGCGGAGTGATGGCTAGAATGGCAGCAAGTACAGCGTTGCTGGTGGTAGTGATACTCGCCGCGTTGCTGAGGCGGGCCTGGCCTATCCTGCGATGCAAGCCCCTGGACGAATTGTTGCTGGGCACTTCGTGGCATCCCCTCAAAGGGGCATTCGGCTTCTGGCCGTTCATCATGGGTACCCTGTGGGTGACCGCTCTAGCAATGGTCATCGCCGTGCCAACGTGCACGCTGTGCGCGATCTACCTGGCCGAGTATGCCCGTCCGAAAGTACAACGAGCGGCAAAGCCACTAATTGACCTGCTGGCGGGGATTCCTTCTGTAGTTTACGGCGTATGGGGGATACTGACCGTGGTACCCCTGACCCGCGAGCACATCGGCCCCTGGGCCGAGCGGCATCTGGGACACATCTCCTTCTTCTCCACGGCAGCCAATCCCACCGGCTACGGGGTGCTGGCCGGCGGCATCGTCCTGGCAGTGATGGTCTTCCCCATCATCATCTCGGTGATGGAAGAAGTGCTGCGCTCGGTACCCGATGGGCTGCGCGAGGCAACCCTGGCCCTGGGCGTCACTCGCTGGATCATGGTGCGCAAAGTGGTCCTGCGCCGGGCGCTGCCGGGGGTCATTGCCGCCGTGGTGCTGGGCTTCTCCCGCGCCTTCGGGGAGACGATGGCCGTACTGATGGTGGTGGGCAATGTGCCCCAGGTGCCCCGCTCCATCTTCGACGCCGCCTACCCCCTCACCGCGCTCATCGCCAACAACTACGGGGAGATGATGTCGGTACCACTGTATGATGCAGCACTGATGGGAGCCAGTCTGTTCCTGCTGCTGGTCGTGCTGGGATTCAATCTGCTGGCACGGCTCATCTTACGGCAGACAGCAAGGAGAGCGATATGAATTGGAAACAACCAGGAAGGAGATGGCAGTAAGATGAAACGAAATCTGCTGTGGAAGATCGAAGAGGTGGTGATGAAGGGGCTGATGGTCGGGGCGATGGTGATCGTGTTGGGATGTCTGCTGCTCATTCTGGGCACAGTGCTGCGGAAGGGACTGCCGGCGATGAACCTGACGATGCTCATTCAGGCCCCCAAAGGCGGCTATTACACCGGTGCTGAGGGGGGCATCCTCAACGCTATACTGGGTTCGCTCTACCTGGCCGTAGGGGCCACGCTGGTGGCCTTTCTCCTCGGTCTGCCCATCGCCCTCTACACACAGGTGTATGCAGGCCGCTCGTGGCTGGTTGAGACAGTGTGTCTTTCGTTAGATGTGCTGTGGGGGATACCGTCCATTGTTTACGGTGCCTTTGGCTTCAGCCTGATGATCTTCTTGGGAATGCGTGCCTCGCTACTGGGGGGAATCATCGCTCTCTCGTTGGTGGAACTGCCCATCATGTGCCGGGCTATCGAAGAGGTGCTGAAGATGGTGCCCTTCGAACTGACGGAGTCGGCATACGCCTTGGGAGCCACCCGCTGGGAAGTGGCCTGGAAAGTAGTGGTACGCCAGGGGTTACCGGGGATCACCTCTGCAACGTTGCTGGCCATCGGGCGGGGGATTGGAGACGCGGCCTCGGTGCTATTCACCGCCGGCTACACCGACAACCTGCCCACCTCGCTGCTGCGCCCGGTCGCCTCGCTCCCTCTGGCAGTCTTTTTCCAATTGGGCACGCCTTTCCCGGCGGTGCAACAGCGGGCTTATGCCTCGGCGCTGGTGCTCACCGCTATCGTGCTCATCATTAGCATCCTCTCCCGCCTGGTATCGAATAGGCTATCCAGGTACATGATAAAATAATCGAGGAGTGTACTCTATGACTCAGCACCAATCCCACATCCGCGTTCGGGACCTCAACGTCTACTATGGAGCCTTTCACACCCTGAAGAACATCTCGGTGGACATTCCGGCCAACCAGATCACGGCTATCATTGGCCCATCGGGATGCGGTAAGACGACGTTCCTGAAATGCATCAATCGTTTGATTGACCTGGCTGACGGGGCGCGGGTGTCGGGGGAGATCACGGTAGACGGCATCCAGGTCCTTGATCCGCTGGTAGACGTCACCGAGGTGCGGCAGAAGGTGGGACTGCTCTCTCAGCGGCCCTATCCCTTGCCGATGTCCATCTACGACAACGTGGCCTTTGGGCCGCGCATCCACGGCCTGCGCAACGGGCGGAACCTGGCCCAGACGGTGGAACATTACCTGCGGGTGGTTAGCCTGTGGGACGAGGTAAAGGATCGGCTCGATGCCCCGGCCTCGAATCTTTCCACGGGCCAGCAGCAACGGCTCTGCCTGGCCCGGGGGTTGGCGGTGGAGCCGGAGGTGCTGCTGGGCGACGAGCCCACCTCAGCACTGGATCCGATCTCGGCCCCACGGATCGAGTGCTGCTTTCAGGAACTCAAGCAGAACTACACCGTGGTCGTCGTCACCCACATTCTGCGGCAGGCTCGGCGGCTGGCTGACTACGTCGTCTTCCTCTACATGGGCGAGATCGTCGAACATGGCCCAACGCGGGAGTTCTTTGAGCACCCCAAGGAGCCCCGCACGCGCGCTTACATCAGCGGGGAGTTCAGCTAACCCCCCTGCTCGTCACGAGCGTTCTACAGTGGAGGTACAAAATGTTCAAGCAAATCAGTATAGGTATATTGGCGGTGGTGGTATTGGCTCTGGGTGTGACCGGCGTCGTGCTGGCCCAGGAGCCTGCACCGCCAGCAGAGGGCATTCCTCCCTTCGACGGGACTCAGCCCGGTGAAGGCTTCGGGATGCGCGGGATGCGAGGCGGCCGTGGAATGCGCGGCCAGCCGCCGCCGGGCCGTTCATCATCCCTCTGGAACGACGCCTCGGCACCTACGACCGGCTGTTGGCCGCGCCGATGGCGCTCCTGACCCTGCTGCTGGGCAAGACGGCAGTGGGAGCCGTCCTGTCTCTCGCCGTGTCAGCTGTCTCGTTGGCCGTCGGCGTGGTGGTTTTTGGGGCCAGCATTGCTCGGCCCTGGCTGCTAGCGGTTGGTGTACTCCTGGGGTCGTTCTCCTTTTCGGCCCTGAGGTTGATCTTTGGCTCCATCCCCACCCGCAACCCGGGCGACGTAGCGATGCCCAGCCTGTTGCTGCGCTGGGGGCTGCTCTTCGTCAGTGGCGTTTTCATCCCACTGGCAGAGATGTCGCCACTGGCACGGGTGTTGGCCTATCTCTCGCCGCTAACCTACGCCCAGGACTTGATGAACCACGCCGTGCATGGGATAGGTCTACTCAACCCCCGGTTGGATCTGGCCCTGCTGCTAATGGGCGTTCTGTTCCTGTTGCCGTCGGTCAAGATGCACCAGCGGAGCCGGAAATTGGGATACTGACACGACACCACAGGAAGTTCTACATCGAGTCCTTATGGCTTCTTCATCACCTCTTCACACCCTTCTGGTACAATAGAGGCGGGTTGGAGGAAAACCAACCCAAATCTATAGCGAGAAAGGAGGTGAATTGGATGAACAAGAAAAGAATTCTCATCATAGCCGGCGTGGCGTCAGTCGTGCTGCTCCTAGCAGGCCTGGCCGGAGCGACGCTCGTATTCGCTCAGGAGCCCACGCCCGAGCCTGAAGTCCCCTTCGGCTGGCGCGGTGGTGGTCGTGGCATGGGCGGCTTTGGCGGTCGTGGCATGGGCGGCTTCGCCTGGGCCGGCGGTGGCTCGTGGACGATGTTCGACACGGCGGCCGAGACCCTGGGGCTGACCCCTGAGGAACTCTTTACCGAGTTGCACGCGGGCAAGGGTCTGGACGAGGTTGCCGAGGAGCAGGGTATCGAGATGGAAGCGGTACAGGACGCCATGAACGCTGCCCAGGGCGAGGCTATGCAGCAGGCCATCGAGCAGGCCGACTGGCTGCTCGAAGGGCTGGAGCAGGACTTCTTCCCTATGGGACATGGCTTTGGCTTCGGTCGTGGATGGGGCAGATGCTCCTGTCCTGAGGGCGAGTGACCGTGCGGCTCGCACGGACGCTGTGGTCAAGGAACGAAGGTGAGTTATGAGCAATATGTGGGGAGGAGCGCCGGGGTGCTCCTCCTCACACCGGTTGCGCGACCTGGTTCCGATAGAAGTTGCGATTGGATGGAACCGCCGTAAACAGGCGGTGCTGGGAGAGGTCTCAGCGCCGACTCCTCAAGCCAGTGCTTTGGTCAATCTCAAAAGGCAGAATGTCAGAGTGATCTACATCAGACCTCCACAGCTTCTTTACAACTTCTTTACATTCTTCTGGTATACTACGCTAGATAGGCGAGGACAGGGGAACACAGGGCTTCACTCTCCCCTCGACGCACCACTCCGAGAGGATACAGAAGAGATGACCAAGCGCAAGATTCTGGTGGTTGACGATGAGCAGAAAATCGTAGAGTTGATCCGGCTCTACTTGGAGAAGGACGGCTACCGGGTGCTCGTCGCCTACGACGGCCTGAAAGGTCTGGAACTGGCCCGCCAGAAGCGACCGGATCTGATCGTACTGGACCTGATGTTGCCCGGAATGGACGGCCTCGACGTCTGCCGCATCTTGCAGACCGAGTCCGAGGTGCCGATCATCATGCTCACGGCCAGGACCACCGACGAGGACAAACTCGTCGGCCTGGAACTGGGCGCCGACGACTACATCACCAAGCCGTTCAATCCCCGCGAGGTGGTGGCCCGAGTGCGGGCGGTGTTGCGTCGGGTCGGCAGAGAGGCCCCCCAGGGTCCGCCGGAGATGCGCTTTGCCGACCTGGTGATTGACCGCCGCTGCCACGAGGTGCGGGTGGGAGGTGAGATTGTGAATCTCACGCCTACCGAGTTCAGGCTGCTGGAGGTGTTGGCCGGGGACCCGGGCCGGGCCTTCACCCGGCTGGAGCTGCTGGATCGGGTCTTTGGCTACGACTTTGAGGGATTTGAGCGCACGGTAGACGTCCACGTGAAGAACCTGCGTAAGAAGATCGACTCGGATCCAAATCAGCCGACCTACGTCCAGACCGTCTACGGCGTGGGCTACAAGTTCAGCGAAGATTTGGGCGAGGATTGAGATGTTCCACTCCCTCCGTTTCCGCCTGCTCGTGGTGCTGATCCTGGTGGTGGTAGCCGCGGTGGGGGGCATCGCCCTCGCCAGCACCCAGGTCACCACTAGGACGTTTCAGGACTACGAGGATCGCCGGGGGATGATGCGCGACCGGCGTTTCGAAGGGTTCCTGGTCGGGCACTACGTCCGGCACGGAGACTGGTCCGGCGTGCAGTTGGAACTGGAGCGGATGGGTCAGATCACGGGGGAACGGGTGGTCTTGGCCGACGGGGAGGGACGGATCGTCGCCGACTCCGAGGGGAAATTGATCGGGCAGCCCGTGGGACGGGATTGGGACGCGCCGGCCGCGCTGATCGTCCATAACGGAGTGCCGGTGGGCGCTCTCTACGTCGGTCTGCCCCAGGAGAGTCCTGGAATCGAGGGCTTCCTGACCTCCGTCAACCGCACCTTGCTGCTGGTTGCTGTAGTCGCCGGTCTCAGCGCTGTGCTGCTTATCCTGGGCCTTTCACGCCGCATCTTCGCGCCAGTACAAGCCCTGACGGCGGCTGCGCGGCGGATGGAGGCAGGAGACCTGAGCCAGCGGGTGGAGATCACGTCCCAGGACGAGATCGGCGACCTGGCCCGGGCGTTCAACGGTATGGCCGACGGGCTGGCCCGGCTCGAAGGACTGCGCCGCCAATTGGTGACCGACGTGGCCCACGAATTGCGCACCCCTCTTACCAACATCCGGGGCTACCTGGAGGCGCTCCAGGATGGCGTGGTGGAGCCGGAGAGGCACGTCATTGACTCCCTCCACGAAGAGGCCATGCTCCTCAACCGGTTAGTGGATGACCTGCAGGCTTTCTCTCTGGTCGAGGCCGGACAACTCAGGCTAGAGCGTCAGCCGGTGGCGCTGGCCGACGTGGTGGATAAGGCAGTCGAAGCGGCGCGGCCCCGGGCGGTGGCCAAGGGGGTGGTCTTGCGGGCTGACTTGCCGGAGGATTTACCCCTCGTGGACGTTGATCCACGGCGGATCGGCCAGGTATTGCGCAATCTGCTCGACAACGGGCTGACCCATACGCCGTCGGGTGGGGAGATCGGTGTCGTCGCCCAAGCCAGCGACGAGTGGGTCGAGGTCAAGGTGTGGGACACGGGCACCGGCATCGCCGCCGAGGACCTGCCCTACGTGTTCGAGCGCTTCTACCGGGCCGACAAGTCACGGTCGCGGGCCACCGGCGGGGCGGGGCTGGGGCTGGCTATCGCCAGGCAACTGGTCGAGGCCCACGGGGGGCAGATCGAGGTGGAAAGCGAAGTTGGCCGAGGGACGCAGTTCGCCTTCACGCTGCTGGTGGCTGGAGCCTGATTGGTGGGGGCATGTTACATCACATCTTTATCCGCTCTTCATCAGATCTTTATGATTGTGTGATATGATCAAGACCAGCAAACGAAGGAATAGTGATCGCAAGTGAATCAATTGTACAAGGAGTAGTGCGATAGTGAACACAAAATCTCGAAAGTATTGGAACCTGATCGTCGTTTCCTTTTTACTGCTGTTTGCAGGGATTGGGTGTGGCCTGACCGGTGTTTCGGCTTTTAACCCTACACCTGAGCCGGTCCTCGCCTCTCCCACGGCAACGACAGCGTCTCCAGTGGTGACGGCCGTTCCCAACGAGAGTAAGACCGGGGCAGTCAATGTCTTGGAGGCACAAGTGATCTCCGTGTACGAGGCGGTCAGCCCGGCGGTGGTCAACATCACCAACCGCAGCTATGTTTATAGCAGATTCATGCAGGCGGTTCCACAGGAGGGAACCGGTT
>JADHWW010000200.1 GCA_016783285.1 Anaerolineae bacterium | reverse complement strand
CTGGTCGAAAGTAAAGATCTCCCGCAGGACGAACTGGCCTCGTTTCAGCCCGTCAATCTCGGTGATGGAGGTGATCCTGCGCGAGCCGTCGGCCAACCGGTCCTGCTGGACGATGAGGTTGATGGCCCCGGCGATCTGGTCGCGGATGGCCGACGAGGGCAGTTCGGTGCCGGCCCACATCACCATCGTCTCCAACCGCGACAGGGCGTCGTGGGGCGAGTTGGAGTGGACGGTGGTCAGCGAGCCATCGTGGCCGGTGTTCATCGCCTGCAGCATGTCCAGCGACTCGGCGCCGCGCACCTCGCCGACGACGATGCGGTCGGGGCGCATGCGCAGGGCGTTGCGCACCAGTTGGCGAATAGTGACCTCGCCCTTGCCTTCCACGTTGGGCGGCCGGGCTTCCTGGCGCAGCGTGTGGGGATGGATCTTGTAGAACTGCAATTCGGCCGAGTCTTCGATGGTGATCGCCCGCTGAGTGCTGGGGATAAAGCCACCCATCACATTCAGCGTCGTCGTCTTGCCCGAACCGGTGCCGCCAGAGATGAGGATGTTCAGCCGGGCGATGACGCAGGCCCGCAAAAAGTCGGCCATCTCTTTGGTCAGCGTACCAAAGCCGATCAGGTCTTCCACGTTCAACGGGATTTCGCGGAAGCGGCGGATGGTGATGGTCGGCCCGTTGAGCGCCAGGGGGGGGATGATGGCGTTGATGCGGCTGCCGTCTGGCAGGCGGGCGTCCACCATGGGGCTGCTCTCGTCAATGCGCCGGCCGATGGGCGAGACGATGCGGTCGATGATGTGGCGGATGTGCTCCCCGTCCATAAAGACGATGTCGTTGCGGCGGTAGATGCGCCCGCCTCGCTCGATAAAGACTTCGCGGGGAGCATTGACCATGATCTCGGTGATAGAGGGGTCGTTGAGCAGCACCTCCAGCGGGCCATAGCCGGCCGTCTCGTTGGTGATGAAGGTGATCAGTCGCGCCCGGTTGGCGTAGGAGATGACGCGCCCTTCCTCGCGGATCATGGCTCCCACCAGGCCCTCCACCTTGGCTCGCAACACGTGAGGCGGCAGGGCTAGTAGCCGTTCCAGGTTGGCCTCTCGCAGCAGCCGGTTGCGAAAATGATCCGCCAGTTCGCCCAGGGCGCCGGTGCGCAGGTCTTTCTCCGCGCCATAGTCGCCTTCGACGTAATAACGTCGTTGGCTTAGTCTATCCATTACAGGCATTTTCTTACCCTCCTTTTGAAACCGCCCAGATCTGCTTCACCTTCAAGCCAAGATCCCAACCTCAGATGATCTCGACCTATCCGCTTCGATTCTTTCCAACGATAAACTATCCTCACTTCGCTCGAGATGCACCAACTCCTGATTTATGCGCTCATAAAGAAAGACCTTTATCAACGATTGATAAGGAACGTCTCTCTTATGTGCTATCAGTTGCAATTTGTCCAACATCATCTCGGGTAAGCGTAACGAGATAGATTTGGTCGAGGGCTCGAGTTCGGGAAAATAGACAGGTGACGCCTTGCCCCAGTCAATATACTCCGTCGAATCGTGGGTTGCCCAAAACTCGCGTTCCTCATCTTCACTTTCAAAAGTTGGAATATCTCTCATCCCACTCAAAGCCATCGCAATAGTAGAGGTCGCTTTTCACCACTGCAATATACCACATTCTTTACGCGACGGCAAACCCCGTGTATGGCCTCTCGTAAGGCGCATGATAGGCCAGCACGGCTTTGGGAACGCCCAACTCGACCAGCTCGTTGGCTACCCCGACTTCTTTCGCCCCACTTCTTGGCCGCGCTAACTTTGAATTCGTTGAATGGTTGGCTGAACAACATCCCACACAACTTCAGGATGTTTAGCTGCAACTTGCAACAGAACCCGTGCCGTTCCATGTGGGGTACGTCGCCCTTGTTCCCAATTCTGCAGAGTCTTGATGCTAATTCCAAGTAGAGTTGCAAACTCGCTTTGCGAAAGATGGTAACGTTCTCGAATGTGCTTTACATCCAGTGCTTCCACGACAAACTTGCGTGAGGGTTCTTTTTCACCACGCATGATAGCACCACCTTCGCGCACGCTTTCTAGCAGTTCAGTGAAGAATTCGTCTTTCATGGGTATTCTTCCTTAACAATCTGTTTGAGCGTTTTAAGTTGGGCTGGTGACAAATCATCACGGACGTTTTTGGGATATATGAGGAGCATGAGTAAACGATTTTGCTCGACTGCCCAGTAGTAGATCACACGTACTCCACCACGTTTGCCTCGACCACGCAGACCCCAACGCACCTTACGAAGTCCACCGCTTCCTGGAATAATTGCACCCATATCGGGGCGGGTTGATAGTTCCATTTGCAGGTGTCTGTATTCTTCGTCAGAGAGTAGCTTTTGTACCTGCCGCGTAAAAACTAAAGTCTCAACGATAACCATCTGTCCCTCAACGTAACACCTTACGGGGATGTGTCTTACTGACCAAGTTTTGCACTGGCAAGCCGATTCAGGCTTACACCAGCCTCGGCCGCCTCGAGTGCCAAACGACGGTAAAGTACTGGCGGAATCCGTACCATGAACTTTTCGCTATATTGTCTGATGGCATACGGCTCAGGCACGGGCTCGCCACTGGCCTTCAAATCGACGACGACATCAGCCGCCACCTGACGGATACCTTCGAGTGCCGCTTCTGGTGTGGAGGACAACCAACTGAGGCTGGGAAACTCGACACAGAGGCCGGCATACTCGTTATCTTCCTCCGACCAGGTCACACGATAGGTATATCGGTCATTCTCGAGCATCACTTTGCGCCCCCAGGCGATCAATTGCTTTCAACACTTGTCTTACTTTTTGGTCAGCCTCAAAACGTCTTTATCTCGCTCAACTAAACCTACGCCAGTTCCATAAATACTGCGGGATGTCGTTCAGCTATCCGTAACAGCGTTTTTGCTGGCCCACTCGGTTTACGCCGCCCCCGCTCCCAATCTTGTACTGTTCGCGGACTAACCCCCATTAAACCTGCAAATGCCGCCTGAGATAGATTCAATCTTGTACGTATCGCCTTTGGCGGAGCCGGTTCTTTCAACTCACGGGTTTTCAAGTTTATCTCACCGGTCTTAAAGGCCTTGATTTCTCGGATGCCTTGCAGGATTTCCCGACCAATATCACGCTCAGACATTCTTAGCTTCCTCCGCAATCTTTCTCAAAATGTGGCTTGGTATTCATCGTCGCTGAGATAAGTACTTATCAATTTAGTGAAGGTGGAGGTTTCAATGAAAACCATACACGATCCTTTTCATCCCACTGACCCCACCTGTAACACCCGGATGAGCATTGCCACCCCCATCCCCAACGCCAGAAACGGCCCAAAGGGCAGCAGGCTCTTGCGGTCCCACTTTTTCAACAGGATGCCCGCCAATCCCACCACCAGCCCGCTGCCAAAGGCCACGAGCAGCGCCCAGTAGAGCGACCAGGAAAAGCCTAGTGCCAACCCCACGAATAGCCCCAACTTTACGTCGCCGATGCCGGCTCGCCGACTACCGAAAATCAGCACCGGCGCCAGGAACAGCGCGCCGGTCGCCAGCCCACCCGCCAGCGAGGCCGGCCAGCCCGGCCGGACGACGCCGGCCCCCAGCGCCACCAGGATGGCCGGGTAGACGATCCGGTTCGGGATGCGTCGCTCTCGCAGGTCCACCTGGGCCATGGCGATCAGCGCCGCGCCGTAAAACGGGTAGATCAGCCAAAAGCCGGTGTAGCGGGCCGCCAGGTAGCCCCCTGCCACCAACGCCGCCGCCAGCACGACCTGTCTCGCCGTCTGCAAAGAGAATCCCCCCTTAAACCCGATTCACTATAGCACACATCTTTCGCAATGTCAAACGCAAGCACCCCATTACTCCGTCCGCCCCAACGCCGCCTGCACAGCCGCCCCTGCGTCAATGAACCCGCATCCGTAGACGTTGTTGGGCACGCCAATCACGTCACCGCAGGCGCAGATGGGATTGTGGAGCAGCGCTGCAAACGGCCCCTCCGGCACCTCGTCCTCGATGGTGCAGAGACTCTCCACCGGCTTGGGCGCCGCCGTCTGGCAGATGAGCGCCTCCGTCGCGTCAATGTCGCCGACGAGGGCCAGGTTGGCAGACCAGAGAAGCGCCACCAGCCCCGCCACGTGCGGCCCGGCCATCGAGGTGCCACCGGCGTAGCCGTAGCCGCCGCCGGGCACACTCGAACGCACATAGTCGCCCGGCGCAGTCACGTCGGGCTTGACCAGGCCATCCACCGGCCCCCGGCTGCTGAAGCCGACGATGTGCCCACCGTTGGACGTCGCGCCCACGGAGAAGACAGCGTCGTAGTTGGCGGGAGGCGTGGTCGCAGTGCTACAAGCCGGGCCATCGTTGCCCGCGCTGACGACCATCATAATCCCCGCCGCCCGCAGGGCCTCGACCGCCGGTTCCAGCGTGTCGGGGAAGCAGCCCTCGATGTCGGGACAGCCCCAGGAGTTGTTGACCGCGTGCGGGGCCAGTGTCACGTCGCCGTCGGTGAAGGGATCGCCATCGTGGAGGTACGGTGCCAGGAAGAATTCCATGCACTCGGCATACGAAGCAGGATTGCCAAAGCCGCGCCGCATGTTGCGACAACCGATCCACTGCGCCCCCGGCGCCACCCCGGTGTGATTTTGCCCTCCGTCGTCCCCCAGTACAATGCCCATCGTGTGTGTGCCGTGAGAGTCGTCATCGAAAGCAGCGGCGGTATCGTCCCAGGCGTCGTGCCAGTTGTAGTCGTGATTGACGGCGGTTCCGTTCCAACCCCGGTAGTGAGGCTTGAGCGCGGGATGCGTCCAGTCATAGCCCGTATCCTGCCCGGCGACGACGATGCCCTCGCCCGTCACTCCCAGCGCCCAGGCCTCATCAGCGTGGATGGCCGTCAGATTCGGCTGCACGCCTGCTGGTGGCTCGGTGTCCCCGCCGTAGGGGAACGGAATGCGATAGGGGTACTCCCGCACATTCGGATTGAGGATCACCTGCGCCACGCCCGGCCGACCCTCGAAGCGACGTTTCAGCCAGCGGTGGCCGTCCACGCGGATCATATTGATGATGTAGTAAGAACGATGGGACACGCCCAATTCGTCCAGTTCGGTGCGCAGGGGAGACTGCGTGCGCTCGGCGGTCTCGACCAGCGTCTCGTAGACGTACTGCAACCGCGCCTCCCGGTCGGTGATGGCGTGGGCAGCGCTCAGATCGGCCTGCTCATTGAGGATGATGAGGAAGCCGTCGTTGGCAAAGCCAGGCTCGCCAGTGAAAACGTACAGTCCGCTCCAGGCGCCACACAGGAGCAGGGCCGCCAGCACCCCGCCGGCGACCCGTGCCCGGCGCGACATCCGCACACGGGCCGTAAGCAGTTTGCGCCCGCCCCACAGTGCTACGCCCAGCGCCGTCGTGGTTACGATGACAATGGTGTGGCTAAGGATGTGCTGCGGCTCGGGGATACCCTGGGCAATGGCGTCGCGGGGGTCCACGAAGAGGAACGGTGCGACGCGGTAACAGAAGGCCACCAGCAGCAGCGGGTAGATGCCGCTTTCGCGGGCGCGCAGTTCGGTGAGCAGGAGTCCCAGCGGCAAGAGCGTGGCAATGTCCCGCAACGCGCTCCATACGTCCGGCGAGAGAACGCCTCCAGCCACGAACAGCCCGTAGTAAGCGCTGATGGTGACGAGCGCCGCCACCCACGGGCGAGTGAAAGTTGAGGTCAGCAGGAGGAAAACCAGTCCCCAAATGAGCAGCACCTGGGGAAGCGCCCACGAAAACGTCTGGAAGACCAGGCCCAGGCTGGTGAGGCTGTCGCCCAGCGCGCCCGTGACGGGCCAGAGGATGGTCACCAGCGCCGCCACCGCCAGCGCGAGCAGGAAGGCCGGCCGGTCGAAGCGGGTCAGTCCCAGCCACTCCCGCAAGCGGCGCGAGGACGCACCCGCCAGGCGTGGGGTCAGCCAAGCGGCGAGCAGTGCGTAGGGGACGAGCAGGCTCAGTCGGAGCGCAGATACCCAGTTGGGGCTATGCGGCAATGCGGCTAGAATTCCCGCGTCGAGCACGACGTAGCCAGCGATGGCCGTGAGCGCAGCGGCAACCGCTGTCGTCTGCCTCCAGCCAACGCGACGGCGGGTCGCCAGCGCCACACCCGCAAAGGGCAGGAGTAGCCCGGCGGCGGTGAGCAGGATGACAATCGCCGTGATAGCAGTCTGTGAGATGACTTCCCCCGGGGCCAGTTTCGCCACACCCATCAGCGCCAGTGGCAGGCCGACCAGCCACGAGAGCAGCAAGACAATCACGATAGCCTGACCACAGCCGGTGCGTTTTGTCTCTTCCATTTCGCCCATAGATGACCTCCCAGTTCGATGCTTGATGACCAGTCCGATCGTCTGACTTGCGCCAAAAGATCGCCGCGAACGGATCAATCATCACGCTGGTGCTCACCACCGGTCCAGCACCTGGAGGTCTTGTAGTAACCGCACTAGCCCCGCCTGGTCGGTGTGAAGCACTTCTCGCTCTCGCAACAGCGCCTCCGCCGGCCCGCTGAACCCGCTCCGCGCGTAGAACCAGCAGACCACCTCCCCGTGACCCCGATCTGCCCGCAGGTTCTCCGCCGCCTCCAGGAACCGCTCCACCTCCGGCCGGCCCACCGCCCGCTCCCAGTTCTTCACCTCCACCACCCACGGCGGCTCCTCTCCCGTCTCCGGCTCGCCGTACAGGTCCACCTGGTAGGTGCGCGTCGCTCCTGGCGGATGGGCATAGACGGTATGCACTCGTGTAAAGCGGCTCAACCGCACCGGGCCGGGGCGATGAAAGTAGACCTCTCCTTCCACCGTCTGGCCCTCGAAGCAGCGCTTCACCACCTTCTCGACGAACACCTCGGCCGCACGACCAACCCAGTTGCTCAACTGGGCCCGCAGATGAGCGATCATCTCGTCCTTGATCGCCAGCACGTCGGCGGCGATCTCTTTCCCCACCTGGGCGGCCACCT
>JADHWW010000122.1 GCA_016783285.1 Anaerolineae bacterium | reverse complement strand
ACACCGTAGGGAGCAGAATCCCCTAGTACTAGACAGAACTTGGTACCCTTGCGTAACACACGAAAAGTTTCTTTCATTACCCGGAGAATATCGTTAAAGTAAAGCGCAACCATCAAGTCATAGTCTTTCCTACCACCTTTCTGCAATCTAAGCGCCGCTAACTGCAATATTTTGGGTTGCAGAGTCTCATAAACGTCGGGAGCCACATCCCTTACTTCTTGGCTAAGCACTGTCTCAACATTGTATTTACTGCGCCTAATTTGTGTGGTCGCGGCCGTTATTAGCTTGTCTCTGTACTTGCGGGTAATATCCCCCCAAGACTTGGTGATCCCCCAAAAGTAGGTTTCCAGCCTGGTTCGGTCAGCATAGTCATAGTTATTCAGATACGGCGGTGAAGTAAGGGCTATGTCAATTTGTCCATCTGCTAAACTTTGCCTCTCACGCGAATCGCCCAAGACATTGAGTATCCGGGGCCATCCCTCGAGCACGTTAACTTGTATCACCCTCAAATCGAGAAGCATACTCTTAACCACTGTGCCAAAAATACTGAAAGCACCTTTAGCCGGTTTACCTTTGTTAGCACGGGGGGAAATGTATGGCCATCCAGTGCCAGCGGCAGCAGCCTCTCGCAGGGTGTTGGTCAGTGCAAGTTTCAAAAAGTTGCACAAGTGACTATCAGGTATCTCTTGTACGATAAATTCACGCAGCAGGTACAGTTCTTTCAAGTCGTCGGGATGATAACATTTGTATACCAGTTTTGGGAAAGCCCCGTTAAGGGACACAGTGCTCATACTATCCTGAATAAACTGATAACTATTGCTCAAGAAACTGTCAAGTTGCCGGTTTAGCCTGTCCAGGTCAAAATCCCAATACAACTTGGTTTCGGCCACCCAATGAACAAAGGCATGAGCCTCAACACCATAGGCATTAACACCCAACCGCTTTGCACTTATCAAGGTTGTGCCTGTCCCTGAAAATGGGTCATAAACCCAATTGCCTTGAGAAATACCAAACTGCTCAAAACTTGCCCTTACAAATTTGTAAGAATATCCCGCCGGATACTTGAACCACCCGTGAACAGGAGCACGCAGGCTATCTTTGAAAGTGCCCAAATCCTTGCCACTGTAAATCCCAGCATCTTCTCTTAAAGGCAGGGGTTCATCAACCTCGATTATACCAGCAAGGTGTAATTGCTTATATTGTTTCACGACTAACTCCTCATTCTTGATCTATGACATCTCATTGATCGCAACACACCCAGTAGACAGAACACCGGTACGTACTTGCCGCTCGCTTATCGCGGGATTTAACTCACAGCCAGTATACACCAACAACCATCAACGCGCAACAGTCAAAACTTTGCCTCGCCATTGAGCCGAGAGGATAAAGCCCCTCCGACTAAATCCAGTTCCGGAGGGGCTTCGCCTGGCACAGGGAAGAAACACTCTCCCCATCAATGCATCAGCAGATAGTGGTAGGCCGAAAGGGCAGCCTTGGCCCCCTCGCCGATGTGCACCATCACCTGCTCCGAAACAAGGGTCACGTCGCCGGCGGCGAACACCCCCGGCCAACTGGTGGCGCAGTAGACGTCCACGGCGATGTGCCCGGCCCTGTCGCAGTTAATCCACTCCTGCACCAGTTCAGAGTTGGGAGTGCGCGTCAATTTGACGAACACGCCTTTGACCGCTATCTCGCGCTCCTCGCCCTCTGGGGTGGCGATCTTGATACTCTCGACGAAACGCTCGCCGCATACCTCTTTTATCGCCACGTCCTCTGCAATCTCGACGTTCTGCATACGGCGGAGACTGCGTGCCAGGGGAGTGTCCGTCAGTGACTCGGGAGCGAGCAGGTAGACGTGGTGCGCCTTGCGGGCCAGACCAGCGGCGGCCCACTGGGCCCGCCGTCCGCTCCCCACCACGGCCACGTCCCGGCCCAGGAACAGGCCAGCGTGCGTGGCCGCCGAGTAACTCAGCCCGTAGCCAGCGAGCCGGGTTTCGCCCGGGACGTTGAGACGCTCTGGCCTGGCGCCTGTCGCCACAATCAAGGCGCGGGCCTCAAAACAATTGCCCCGGGCGGTGTCCACCCTAAAGTTCTGTTCCTCGGGCATCACCTTGGTTACAGTGTCGAAACGGCGCACAAAGTCCAGGTAATCGAGTTGGCGGCGGAAAGCGTCCAGCAGCGTCTCGCCGGTGATAATCTCTCGCCCTTCCATCTCCTCCAATTGCATCGCGTAGGTGGTCTGACCGCCCCAGCGCTCGGCGATGATCAAGGTCTCTAGCCGCTGGTTGATGCCCATCGTGGCGGCAGTGATGCCCGCCGGCCCACCGCCGATGACGATTAAATCATACATTGTTCTCCCTCCTCTTAGGCCCACTCCGCCGGTACGGGCGGGATGAGTTCTTTTTCCATCAGGAAGCGGGTCATATCCTGCGCCTGCCCGATGGTCGCCTTCGCCTGGCTGAGCAGTTCTTCGTGGGAGAGGGTCAGACGGGCCACTCCCTGCTCCTGCGCCTTCATGCCGACAGCCGCCGCCTCGCGGGGGAAAATCTCCCACTCGTCCATCTTTGGCACCACGCGTTCCTCGTCCAGACTGCCCTCCTCCGCGCAACGGGCCAGTTCCTCGGCAGCGGCGATAGCCATCTCGTCGGTGATGGTCGTGGCCCGCACATCTAGCACGCCTCGGAAGATGCCGGGGAAGCCCAACGAGTTGTTGATCTGGTTGGGAAAGTCGCTGCGGCCCGTGCCCACGATGCGCGCCCCGGCCTCCTTCGCCTCCCAGGGCCAGATTTCGGGGATGGGGTTGGCACAGGCAAAGACGATCGCGTCCTCAGCCATCCCCTTCACCCACTCCGGCAGGATCGTGCCCGGGCCGGGCCGGCTGGCCGCGATGCACACGTCGGCCCCGCGCATCGCCTCGGCGCCGGCGCCGCCCCGCCCCTCGGCATTGCTGTTCTGGCAGATGCGCCACTTGTCCACGAACTCGATCCTGCGCTGCGCAATGTCCTCTCGCTCCGGATGCAGGATGCCCTTGCTGTCGCAGGCGATGACGTGGCCGAACGGGACGCCGCTGGCCAGCAGCAGTCGCAGCGTGGCCACGTTGGCCGCGCCGGTGCCGATCATCGCGATCTTGGCGTCCTCCTTACGTTTGCCCACCACCTTCAGCGCGTTGAGCACCCCGGCCAGGATGACCGTGGCCGTGCCCTGCTGGTCGTCGTGCCAGACGGGGATCTTGATCCCAGGGTCGCTGCGCAGCATGTCGAGCACGCGAAAGCACTTTGGTTGTGAGATGTCCTCCAGGTTGATCCCGCCGAAGGAGGGCTGGATCAGTTTGACGGCCTGGATGATGGCATAAGGGTCTTTGGTGTCCAGGCAGAGCGGCACAGCGTCCACGCCGCCCAGGTACTTGAAGAGCAGCGCCTTGCCCTCCATCACTGGCAGCCCGGCCTCCGGGCCAATGTCGCCCAGGCCCAGCACCCGCGTGCCGTCGGAGACGATGGCGACCATGTTGCCCTTGTTGGTGTGCTCGTAGACCAGTTCCTTGTTCTCCTGGATGGCGCGGCAGGGCGCCGCCACGCCGGGCGTGTACCAGATGGCAAAGTCGCTGAACGCGCGGATGACGCACTTGGGCGCGATCTGCACCTTGCCCCGGAAGAAAGGATGCAGCCGCATCGCGTCTTCCGCTGGTTTCTTGGCTTTGGCAAGCAACTCTTCTTTGGTAAGCATAAAAGACCTCCTTGTTCAGAGTAGGGCACTTTGGCGAATCGGGGCCGCCGGGTTCAGCACAGGCGGTCCTGGCCACCCGCCGCCGTGGGGCTGAGGGCCACCCTCTCCGATGATGGTGCGGTCGAGCGCAGATTCCGGAGCATGAGGGCCGTGGAGAGGAGAAAGCCGACGAAGCAAGCGATGTGGGCCAGGGTGAACGGCCCGATCAGCGGGGGAGGCGTATCGCGCAGGAATTCGACGGTGAACCGCTTGAGGCAGTAGAGGTCCACGTAGAGCAGGAAGAGAAAGCCGTCAAAGGGCCATCCCTTCGACAAGTTCAGGGCAACGCCCTTCGATGAACTCAAGGCGCTGCCCTCCGGCCTATCCAGTCGGCGGGTCCGGTAGTGGTCAAAGGCCAGGAGGCCGATGAAGATGAGCAGGTTGGCACCGCTGCTCATGAGCTGAGTCGGATAGCGCACCATCCAGTCCCCATGCACGTTCGGCAGGTACATCCCCAACCACGAGTCGGTGGCCTTGCCGCAGCAACAACCCGCAGCCAAGCAGCCCAGACGGCCAATGGCCTGCCCCAGAGGAACAGATAACCACTCGAGGTCGAAGGCCCGGCCCGGCGGGAGCCCGTACCGTCGGCAGTAGAGCAGCGCTACGCTGGCGCAGCCAATAAGCGCCCCCATAAAGGCGCTGCCCCTCTGCCAGGTGAGCGTCCCGGTGATGATGAAGGTACGCAGCAGGAATGCGAGACTGCCTCCGAGGAAGGCTCCAACGATGCCTCCCCAGATCGGCAGCAGTACGAATTGGGTGGCGTGATGCACCGGAAAGCCACCTTGGACCAGTCGGTGAAGGGCAAGCATGCCGCCCACCACGATGGCCAGACCGTATATGACCCAGTAGGTACTCAGGTGGATAGAGCCAATTTCGATGATCGGAAACATCTCCCAAATCCCTCTCTGGCCCTCAGCGGCCCTTTAGCAAAATCGGCAGGTACAGCTTTGTCATTGTTGCCGGCGGTGGAGAGGGCGTCATCCAGTCCCCCACCCACAGCAGGTCCGATGTCCAGTCGGAAAGGGTGGGCGACGTGACGTCGGTGGCTGTGATAAGCAGGGTCTCAGCGCCCTGCGCGCCAGTCGGCACCTCCGCGATCATCCAGAAGTAGCGTGTATTGGCCGGCCATTCCAGCTCGGGCTCCAGGGTGAATGACCCCGTGATGGGGACCAGCGGGAGGTCTGGCCCATCTTCGGTGCCGGAGTAGATGCCCCAGGGAATCCCCAGCGAGGACGTATAGTCAAGTGTGACCGCCACGGGGTCACTTCCCAAGTTCCTAACCGCATGCGAGAAGGAGATCGTCTGGGTGGGCGAGATATCGGCAGTGTGCATGCCATAAAGGACAAACGCGGGATCCGGCGTACCACCGCCTCTCAGCCGCAGGGGGTGAGGCCCCATACAGGTGATACCCCAGCCCTGGTACGATGTCGCGCCAAGTCCCGCCCCCAGCGCCTGGGCCGTCAGGGCGGAGGAAAGCGGTGCTTCCTCTCCCTCGTAGCAATAGTACAGGGGCAGGACACAATCTTTACAATCTCCTTCCTCCCCACCAAAGTCGAGCCAGGCCTCAAACTCGACATCCCAGTCTCCGCCGCCGATTTCGAGCCCCTCGGGGCAGGTGATGGGGGGAGAAGAGAGGACACCCAGCGCCAGCCAGTGTTCCCCTTCGGCCGACGGTAGTTCGTTTTCCAGGAAGGTGAAGCGCTCCGGCTTGTACTCCAAGGGTGCGGTGAGGATCGCCGTGCCCTGCCACCCTTCTCTATAGTCTAACAAGTGCAAGGTGGGAGAGTATTCCCCTCGGAAGACTACGGGCAGGGCATAGGAACCAGTATACGGTGGAGTGGCAGACAAGTCCGGAAACCGGAGGGCGACGAAGGTAGTTCCTTCTTGCAAAAAGTCCACCCAATCTTGACACAGAGTGGCCGTCATCGTCACGTCTCCTGGATCGAACCATTGGTGGATCTCCCACAGATGGTAATCTTGCTGCGGGGCCATCCCACCGGCCAGCAACTCCGGCCACCTGTCCTGAGGTAGGCTTTCGCTGCCTGTCCGAATTGCACTGGCCCCGGATGTGGCCAAAGGGGCCGAGGGGAGCGCATCAGAAGGTACGAAGGGCATGCCCGTCCGCGGTGGTGACTCGTGGACACGGAGAATCACACTCGCAGCCTCCAACCCCCCCACGTGTTCCACCTGGAGTGTGTCTACGAGCAGCATCTGCTCTCTCCCAAGAGGCAGAGATGGCACAACGTATGTTACTCTGACGTTCGCTTCACCGTTCTCATCCAGCGGGACGCCGTTGAACTCGTAGGGTGGCGGACCGTCCGGGTTTACCGGTTGGTGATCCAGGAAGGAGATGTCCTCGACATCTGGAGGAGGTGTCCAGATGAAGTCCACTGAGGACGCCTCACCAGAAGCCTGGCTGGACAAGAGCTGGGCATCCATGCCTTCGCCAGAAGTGTGTATGGCCGAAAGCGTGCTGTCCACTCGATCGCCAGGCTGGGAGAAAAACCCTGCTATCATGCGGAGGATCGCCATATACAACTCTCTGCCCATCTCCTCTGTTTCTCTGTCCAGGGTTGATTGGTCCAAAGAGTCGTCAAAACAAGAGTAAAGCCCAGTACACCCGGTGAGGATCGCGCCAGTCAGCAGCAGGACCGCAAAACAGTTCATGTAGGGATATCGCGACCACTTGGATATTGCCCTTCGGATGGACTGAAACATCTTCTCCTCCTTTCTGGCCTGAGTGCCCAGGCCTGCTCACATCCATAGCCAGCCCAGTAAGTACCCTAATAATACAGTCAGTTGTCCCGTCTGTCAAATTCGACCGGGCCGCAGCCAGGGCCGTTCAGTTTAATCTATGATGCTTTCTGATTTCCAGCAGCCTCGATAAGCCGTTCGACCGACACGATCGGGCCGTATTCCGCTTTCAGCGCTTCAAGGCCCTTCCTCTGTTCTAGCCTTGGCCAAGAGTTCTTCTTTGGTTGCTTTCATAGATTTCTCCTTTCTATATTTACATTCGCTCGCAGGTCAGTTCTTCCCGATAGACCAGTTCCCAGCCGTTATAGACCAGCACCAGGTTTTTCAGCGTCACGTTCTGAAATGTATCCTGTATCCGCTCGTCGGCAGCGTATTTCCTCAACTGCGCCTCGGCCTTTTGCACTTTTTCCCGCAGCCGGGCCTGGTTAAACTCACCACGCGGAATGTATTTCAGTTCGATCAGGTAGCCGAACCGCATATCGGGATAGCGGGCCAGGAACGGTTCGAGGTACAAGTCGGCGAAACCATGCCCCATCTCTCGTTCAGACCAGGTCAGGAAAAAGTTGGTCACGTTGAGATAGGCCAACGTAAAACCCTGGATCACTTTTTCGCCGCCAAGATAGTCGCGAACAGAAGTCTGTTTGCGTATCTCCTCCGCCAGAAAGTCGAACACCGCCTGCCACTCCCCGCGATACGCCATCCCGCGAATCAGGTTGGCCAAGTGCCACAAGTCAATGCGAAAGACGTCTACGTCGTGGTATCCCTCGCGGAGGTAGCCGTACATCAGTTTTTTGATGGTCAGGTTGGGGATGCAAAGCACAGGGAGTCCTTCTCTGACGCCATCGAAACTGAGCAATCCCAGGTAGAACAGCAGAGAGATGAAATTCTCGCGGTTGAGCAGCCGTTCCAGCGGGAAACCCAGCACCACGTCGCTCACAGTTTCGCCGCTCTCCATGATCTGCTTCAACTGGCTGAAATTCCCGTTCAATCTCTGGTCAACCGTGATCAGGTGGCGCAGTTTGCCATAGTCCACGCGCACGTTTTGATCGATCATGTGGTCCGGCAGAGACCTTTCCCTCATCGCTTGTTCGAGAAAGTAGAGCACCATGTCAGAGTTAAAGAGGCGCGTGTCCGCTTTTTTGGAGAAACGGTAGGCGTCGTACCACGCTTTCATGGTGTCCAGACACGCCTCTACGTCCAGAGTCAACGCCCCCGCGTCCCGGTAGTATTCCAACATCTCGCGCACCTCTGCCTCGCAGAAACCCAACAGTCCGTTAAATTGGATGCTGAGGCTGACGTTGGCGCCGATGTTGAACCCGCTGGTCACGTCGTCCATCGTGATGGGGGAAACGCCGGTGATAAAGAGCCGGGCCAATCCCGACGTTCTGGCAGAGGTCGCGCCTTTGAGCAGGTTGAAAAAGTAACGAAAGAACCCCGTGCCGTGTGTCAGGCCGCGGTAGGCCTGCTCGCCCGCCGTCGTCAGGATCGTGTTGGCAAAGTTGTCGTACTCGTCGATCAGCAGATAGATTTGCAGACTTTTCCTGGCGGCATAAGTAAAGATTCTCCGTAATTGATTTTCTGCTCTGGAAAGTGCAAGAATCTTTTGTCGTTCGCCTTGATCGAAAAACTGTTCGTATCGGATCAGAAAATCCTCGGCGACTGTTTTCCCATTGTCCTCGAACGATTCGTGGACAAGGCGGATGTCCGGGTTGACCATAGCAAAGTTGAATATCATCACCAGGTAAGAGTTCCGCTCCGGGGTGGGATTCTCGCCGATGTACGTGCCTCGAAAGAGTTCCTCAAAGTGGTCTTTTTGATTGACGTCGTAATAGTGTTCCAGGACAGACAGCCATAAAGATTTCCCAAAGCGGCGCGGGCGGATGAAAAAGACGTAATATGGCGCCTCCTCCAGCAGGGGGATGAACCTGGTTTTGTCAACGTAATACATGTTGTCCCTGCGCATGCGCCCAAAGTCGGCCACGCCGTAGGGGATCCTTTTTGGTTTTTGAGTAGTCATCGTTACCTCACCTCAACCCGCTGTAAGTCGGAATGACATTCCGACGTCGAATTGCCAATTCGACCTACCTTCGAGCAGCCTCGACGAGTTGTTCGACCGAGATGACCGAACCGTATTTCGCCTTTAGCGCTTCCAGGCCCTTTTTCTGCTCTGCATAGACCTCGAACAACTTAGCCGGAATGCCTTGCTCTTTCCCGTAAGCCTCTTCCTGGAGATTGAGCCTCGCCAGGATGTTGTCCACGTAGAACGCGAACTGCTGGTCGTAGAGTTCCTGCGGATACTCTTTGCCGATCTCAGCGAACAGTTCTTTGAGGTCTTTGTACCTGGGAATAAACCCGATGGGCGTTTCAATCGCTTCGACGTCTCCGTGTGCTCTCAGTTCGAGCCAGCCGAGCCACACTTTTACGTCGCGCTTCTCGCCGAGTAGCCCATCCCCTTCCCCGCCCCGGGCGCCGTGCGTCAGAAAATAGTTCAACCCGGCCATAATCGGTTTGCTCTTTAATTTGTCGGAATTGAAAAAGACAAACTGGGCATCCATATAGTCGGCCAGCGGCCCGGGGATAAACGGTTCGTTGGCCCAGGGTTGGCGTCTGACGCCCGTGGCCCCCACCTCCGTCCTGGTCGCCGCCGACATGATCGAAGCCCCGATGACGACGCCGTGATCGGGATTCTTGGCCACCCAGACCGGGGGCATCGTGTCGCTATCCCGCCCGCTGTACGTGATCACCTTGATTTCCACCCCGCGTGGATCTTCGGCCGCGACCTCATTGTAATTCCCAATGAATTTATTGTCAATTGTACAGCGGGCATTCGGATTAGAGAGTGGAATGGGCTGGCCGTTTTCATCCGTCTTGCCGGCCCACCACTCGCCCTGAAAGTTGAAACCCTTTTGCGGGTGTTGCTCTCCGTTCCCGACCCAGTGCGGCACTTTGTTTTCGTCAATCAGCACGTTTGTCCAGATCACTTCCGCGCCTTCTTCTCGCAAGCGCTTCATCAGGTACGGGTCGCCTTCGCGGTTCACGTTCTGCACAATCCCAAAGATACCCTTCTCAGGATTGATAGCCCGCGACGTCCCATCTTTGGCGATCCACAACTGGGCCAGGTCATCGCCGATGAAATCCGTGCCCACCATGGCCGTCGTGGTTTTCCCGCAGCCGGAAGGGGCCGCCCCGGCACAGAACGTCTTTCTCCCGCCAGGGCCTGTCAGGCCGGTGATGAACATGTGCTCCGACAGTTCTTGCTCTTGACGATAATAGGTCGCCAGGTCAACCGCAAAGCGGTGATTGCCTTTTTTCAGCAGGAGCGTGTTGCCGGCATACGTGCAGAACATTGAGAACGTCGTCAACCAACTCCTGTCCATAAACACCCTGGCGTCCGGCAGATCCTCCGGCCTGTTTGGGCCTTCGCTATGAACATTGGTAAAGAACAGTCCCGCGCGCTCCACTTCTTCGTCGAACTGGTCATAGACGTGTCTGTACAGAATGTTGGCCGAGTGCATGACGTAGGTTGACGTCGTGATTTCCAGAGCTGGAATTGCAGCCGGAGCGCCAATGGGCCCTCGGCTGAAGAAACCAACGAGTAATGTCATCCCCTTCGCAATGCCGGTCATGTGGGTCTCGACGTAGTTGTACGCTTTGTCCCGAAGGATGCTCTTGGCCAATATGCTGGTCTCTTCGCCTTCGTTCACGATGTAGTACGTTCTATCAATGATGCGCGCCTGTTCCTGGGCCAGGTCGAAGTGAATCGTATGGTCTCTCATGGCCAGGGGCCGTTCCTCGCCTTTTTCGAGACTCAGTTCCCTGACCCTTTGAACATCCGCATCTGATCCGGTGTTCACAAAAACCACGTCAGGGTCAGTCATCGAGATCGCGTTGGCAATTTTTAGCAGCGCCTCTTCATTGGCAATCCTGCCCAGTTTTGTCACATTCTCCTGGTCGCACCTGACCTCGAACAGGGATTTCGCTTCACTCAGGGTGTTGATCCCACCGATTTCAGTGAGGATGTCAACACCTTTTTTCAGTTCTAACATGTTTTTTCTCCCTTTTCACTATGGTACTCGTTCTTACCAATCTACCAGCCCTACTCGAAAATCTTTCCCGGATTGAGAATAATCTTCGGGTCCCATGCCTGCTTGATGCGCTTTTGTATCTCGACGGCCAGCGACCCCAGCGTCCGCTCCATATAAGGCCACTTGAGCGTGCCAATTCTCCACCTCCGCTTGCAAGTCGGCGGTGACAATCCCGGCCTCGACCTGCGCGGTGCGGTTCACCTCATCAATTTCCAGGAGACGGTTCATCCGCGTCAACGAGAGCGCGATACCGCCGCCAAAGGGGATCGAGGCCGCCGCCAGGTCAGAGGCCATCCCTCGGGGCACCACCGGCACGCGAAACTGGGCGGCGGATGCGCACTACCGCCACCTCCTCGGTCGCCTCTGGCAGGACGGCCACGTCCGGCAAATTCTGGGCAAACGTGCCGTCGTAGGAATAGGCGATGCGGTCCTCGATGGTGGTGAGGACTTTGTGGGGACCGATGGCCTCTTCAAGTTGCTCAATGATTATCAGATGTAGCATATTGACTCCCTGCTCCAAATGTGATATAATCTTAGTGCCCTACGATAGGCTACCAGAGGTCGAAAGGGGACGACGCACCAGGGAACATCCCTGGTCACGAGAAATGTGGGAGAATTGCCCCCGCCCCACCTGGTAGCCTATTCTTTTTGCCAGACCAACCACTCCTTCCGCTTTTTCTCTACCTTGCGGGTGTCCTTCGGGTAAAAATCCCCGATAGAATGTTGGCGGTCACTGCGCTGGCCCTGTAGCCAGAGTACCACTTTCAAGTAGCCTCGCCCGCCCAGGCGCTTGTAAAAGATCGCATTCAGCGCATGGCGATCACGATGAACTTGATCCGGGTTCAGCACGGCAGCCAACGCCAGATCCACGAAACGAGCGCGCCCATCAGGTTTGGCCTGAACGTAAGCCCAGCGGGGTTGGGTTAACACCACATCCAGGTTGTCCTCCGACAAAGTCGCGATACCAGCCACCCATTCCGGCCGGATGCGCCCGACTCGTAGGACATGGTAGGGCGCAATCAGCTCCTCTAGCCGGTCTACGTATTCCCTTCTCTTGGAAGCCTGGCTGCGATGTATCATTTGATGTCCTAATCCCAGGTTATTCCTCCATCGCCTCTAGCACAACCTCAGTAATGTCCTTGACGCGGATGCGGAAACGCTCGGCGCGGGCGGCGCTGGCAGGTGGAGAGCACCATCCGCGCGCCGGTCTCGGCCGCCTGCTGGATGCGCCGGGCGGCGATACCCTTGCTCAGTTTTGCCACATTCTCCTGGTCGCACCTGGTCTCGAACAGAGAGTTCGCTTCATCCAGGGTGTGGATTCCGCCGATTTCAGCCAGGATGTCAATACCTTTGTGACATCTAACAACCGTTCTTACCAATCTACCAGCCCTACTCGAAAATCTTTCCCGGGTTGAGAATATTTTTTGGGTCCCATGCCCGTTTGATGCGTCTTTGCATCTCGACGGCCAGCGGCCCCAGGGCCATTTCCAGATAAGGGCGTTTGAGCACCCCCACCCCGTGCTCGCCGGAGAGAGAGCCCCCCACCTCGACTGCCGCACGGAAGAGATCACCCACCGCCGCTTTCACCCGTTTGAACTCCTCAGCGTCGCGCTTGTCAAAAAGAATGTTCGGATGCAGGTTGCCGTCGCCGGCGTGACCGAAGATGACGATGGGCAGACCCCACTTGGCCGAGATTTCTTTGATCCTGGCGATCATCTCCGGCACGGCGCTGTGGGGCACGGTGACATCCTCGCCCAGTTTGTTGGGCCGGATGCGCCCCAGAGACCCGGATATGGAGCTCCGCGCTTTCCACATTTCTTTACCTTTCTCCGGCGTGGCAGCCACGCGAACGTCACGGGCCCCGTTCTGGCGACAAATCTCGGCGGCGGTTTCAATGCCGCGCACCACATCCGCCTCGTCGCCGTCGGTCTGGATGAGCAAGATGGCCTCGACGTCGAGGGGCAATCCCATGTGGAGATATTCTTCCACGCTTTTGATGGCCGTCTCGTCCATGATCTCTATCATGGAAGGATTGGCGCCGCTGGCCAGCACGGCGTTGATGGCCCGGCCGGCAGCGGTCAATTGGGGGAAAATCGCCTGGGCTATGCGTTCAGTCTCGGGCGGGGCGATGAACCTGACCGTCACTTCGGTGATGATGGCCAGCGTGCCCTCGGAACCGATCAACAGACGCACCAGGTCGTAGCCGGTGACGTTCTTGGTCGCCTTGCCGCCCACGCGCATGACCCGTCCATCGGCCAAGACCACCTCCAGGGCCATGACGTAATGGCCGGTGATGCCGTACTTGAGACAATGTGCGCCGCCGGCGTCGCAGGCTACGTTGCCGCCGAGAGTGGAGTAGTGGTCGCTGGTGGGGTCTGGCGGATAAAAGTAGCCCTCTCGGGCCACGGCATCCGCCAACTCTGAGGTGATGATCCCCGCCTCGGCCGTGACCATCATGTTGTCGTGATCGAACTCAAGCAAGCGGTCCATACGGGTCAAGGCCAGAACAATCCCCCCGCCGAAAGGGATCGAGCCCGCCGCCAGGCCGGTGCCCATCCCCCGAGGCACCACGGGGATCAGTTCTCGATTGGCCACCTTGAGCACCTCTGAGACCTCATCCGTGCTATCCGGCAGCACGACCAGGTTGGGTCTGGCGGAGGTGAACGTGGCGTCGTAGGAATAGGCCACCAGATCCTCCGGCGAGGTCAGTACGTACTGCTCGCCGACGATGGATTTCAGTTCGTCAATAATGTTCTGATCAAGCATCGCTCTCTCCTTCAAGTTGTCGCGCCACCACCTCGGCCAGGTCCATCGTGCGGATGCGAATTCTCTCGCGGCGGGCGGCTCCGAACAGGGTGCGCTTGCACTGTTGGCAAGAGACGACGATGTACTTGGCTCCCGCATCCCGGGCTTGCTCCAACCGCCGGCGAGGCAGCGCCTGGGCCAGGTCTCGATCGTAGGTCTCCAGGTTGCCGCCGCCTCCGCAGCAGAGCGAGTTCTCGTGGTGGTCGGCCATCTCCACCAACTCCAGTTCGGGGATGGCTTGCAGCACCTCGCGCGGGGGTTCGTAGACGCCGCTCTTGCGGCCCAGGTCACACGAATCGTGGTAGGTCACTGTGACCGGCCAGGGCTTGAAACGCAGCCGCCCCTCGCGGGCCATCTCGGCTAGAATCTCGGTTTCGTGCAGGATCTCGAGCCCGTCCAACTCCCCGTCGTCGAGCAGTTCCGGGTAGATGTACTTCCACATGTGGTAGCAGGATGGACAGGTCATCACGACCTTTGTCGCGCCGGTGGCTTTCACCGCCTCAATGTTGTGCCGCGCCATCTCCAGCGCGCGTTCGACCTCGCCGTTGAGCAGAAGAGGGTAGCCGCAGCAGCGCTCGTCGCTGCCCATGAGGGCGTAATTCACGTCAGCCTTTTCAAAGATTTCGACCAGTGACTGGGGAATGCGGTAACTGGCCGGGAACAGCGACGACACACAGCCCACAAAGTAGGCCACCTCGGCCTGCCCGCCGTGGTCGAGGCCGGCGGGCATTGACGGCATATTCTCAGTCCAACCGAGGCGTTGCTCGTTATCCTCGTCGGAGATGTTACCCGCCGCGACAATAGTCTCGCTCAATCGTCGCAGGGAAGCGGGCATCAGGCCACTGTGGGCCAGGTCGGCGCGGGACTGGTTCAGGATCGCGTCCAACTCGACGCCGCTGGGACAGACTTCCCGGCAGGCCTCGCACATCAGGCAGGTGTAGAATTTGTCAGCATAGATTTCGCCAACTGTCAGATCGCCCTCGCCGGCGGCGCGATAGAGGGCTACTTTGCCGCGCGGCGACAGCGTCTCAATGCGCGTCTCTCGATAGACCGGGCAGACCGAGAGACACTCACCGCAGCGGATGCAGTGCAGCGCCTCCTCCTCGGCGGAGCGTTGGGGTGCGGTGATCGGTTCATCAATGGTCATCTAGTTCTGTTACCTCCCTCGTTGCTCCAGTCGCGGATGTGGCGATCCGCTCTGAGCGTGAGTAGACATCTTGCTGCTCACATCGAATCGCCAGATCCAACGCTTGATTGACTTGTGAATTTTGCTGGCGGCTTCACTACCGGACACTTTTACGGACGCGCCAACTTGTTGGCGTTTTTGGCCCAAGATGCGGTTTGCACCGTTGGTTTTGTCAACAAGGTCACCGCAACAAGTTACGACATCCGGAATCCGCGCGTTTGGCAAAAAGTGTCCGGTACGGAATTGGCGGATCGCGTGTATGATCAAAACATCAAAAACCTGCTACAGGTTTCTCCCGCCCACCGAAAAGTCACCGGATGGTGACCTGCCAGGAAATCCTGGCTAGGTGGGCGGGTTTGTTGCGTAGTGTGGAAGCGACACCCCTCTCACCAATCTACCAATTTACCAATTTACCAATCTACCGGCCCACCACCACCGGCAGTGTCAGCAGCGCGTGGGGCACGATGAGCACATCCAAATCCGGCCCCAACTCCTGAGCGGCCATCTCCAGCGCTTCCCCCATCGTCGTGGCGGGGGTCATCTTGCAGGCCGCCACCACGTCCGGGCACTCGCTGCCCACGATGACCACCCGCGCTCCCTCCAGCACCTTGGCCATCACAAAGGCCCGCTGCTGACCCGGAGGGTAGCCGTGCTTCCGGGCATCGTCCAGGATGAACTGAACGTCGGGCGCGTCTCGCATGGCGGCGAGGAACCGCTGCTCCCCCACTCCGTCGCCCGCGCCCTCCTCGCAGCGGGCCGGGATGATGAGAAAGCCGCCCGGCTTGACGACCGGCGTCGGCGCGAAGAAGAGATAGGAGGCGGCCCGGCTGGCCTGGTAGAGATTGGCGTCCTTGGGGAAACCCACCCCGCCGATGGCGACGTCGTACTGGTGGGGGATGTCCACCTCGTAGATGGAGCGGGCGAAGGCGACCAACTGCGCGTGCGTCTCCACCGGCTCCCCTGCCTTCACGCAGACGACCCGCTTCTCGTCGTCCAGTACGACGTTGAGGATGAAGCGCAGGTTGGCGCGGCGGGCGGCCTCGGTGATGGCCTCGTGGAAGGGGTTGCCCTCGATGCGGCCCAGCCGCGTGCCAGGGTGATCTACAAAGGCCGGGCCGTGGGTGTGGGCGATGAGCGGTTCGCCGGCCGCGCCCACCGCCACCGTCTTGCGCCCGCCAGAGTAGCCGGCGTACTGGTGCGGCTCGACCAGCCCGGTACCGATCAGCAGGTCCGCCTCCACCGCCGCCCGGTGGGCCGAGACCGGCACCCCACCCGGCGTGACGCCCAGGTCCACCAGCGCGTCGGGGTTCTGCGGCTCGTTGTCAATGACGCGGTAGCGGGCCACCGTCTCCGCCCCCAGTTTGGCGATCTTTTCCTCGGTCGTCGAGGGCCGGTGCATGCCGATGCCACACAGGAGGGTGACGTCCTCGTCGCGCACCCCGGCCGCTGCCAATTCCCGCAGGATCGCCGGTACCAGCAGGTGGTCGGGGCTGGCGCGGGTGACGTCGGTAAAGACGATGCAGACCTGGTCGCCGGGGCGGGCCAGTTCCCGCAGCGGTGGCGAGCCGATGGGGTGGGCCAGCGCCTCGGCGATGGCCGCCGGCACGTCCTCGACAGGCGGGGCGGGCTTCGAGACCACCAGGTGACCGCGCATGCCAGATGGCAAGTCGAAGCTGATTTCACCTTTGCCGTAGGGTACGGTGTACGTTTCCATTAAGCCACCTGCCTTTGGGCCTGAACGAAAGCGGGCATCCTTTCGACAAAAGTGATCGGTACCGGTCGTTTGGCGCGCGGCGGGAAATAGGTGAGCACCTTCAAGAAGCGATTCACCGGCCACGTGGTGATAATTTTCAAGACCGTCTGACGCACATCCTCGCGTATTTCGTCCAGTTTCAGGCGAAAACCATAAGGCCCGATCTCGGCCAAATTTGACAGTGCCGAGTAGCTGATTAACCCCAGACTGAGGGGCGTCTCGTTTTCCCGATCAAAGCGCAGGATGATATTGTCTGTCAGTTCGACGGTGCAGGTAGCCGGACCTCGTCTGAAGAAGAGTTCCAGAATGTCCCCCTCCTTGTCATAGTCACAGTGAACGATGGTGCCATCTTCCAGGGTAATCTCAAATTCAATCAGCCACCAAGGTCTTGGCGTCATATCCTCACCTCCCTTCGCGCCTGGCTTTGCCCCAGGCGGTAACGATAAAGTCATTCGGCTCAACTGTCCCATCTGGCAGAGTGCGGAACCGGGAAGCAACAATTACCATAATGTGCGTATAGCCTCTCGGCAGAGTGTCACAGCGCCAATAGTATCTGTAACTTTGAGGTGCAAGCGGTTCCTGTCGCCTGCGCCCCCTCCGAACCGTGTCTAGCACATCGTCCAGGTGCCCGATCAACTCGTCGTGCCTCTCGGTGATGTGCCTCCACCGTTCCTCGGTGAGGTAAATCTCGTGTCCACGGCGATCCCGCACCGTCCATCTGCGCATTGTTTTGACTCCTCCTAAGCCTATATTTCGCACCTTGAAAACTGAATAGAGAGCAGACTGGCGGAATTGCGGGTTCTGTGGCAATATAGGGACGCCGATTCCGTATCCGAAAGGAGGCCTCCCGATGCACTTGATCACGCGATTCCGCCAGATTCCCGCTTCGGCTTGGTTCTTGTGGGCCACCGTTTGCCTGGTTTTCATTGCCGCGCCCGCGGTCGAGTATGACAGGAACGTGGAGTCCCCGCCTGCGTTGACAGGTGTGGTCACTCACGATCCCCAATCCGGTTCGCTCGTCCCTTGGCAGCCTGCGCATCGCTCCCGCAGGTGGTTGCGGAAAGAGTTTCGTTGGCAAATACATCGTGCCTGGCAACGAGTTCATCGTCGAGCAGCACTGATCAAGCACCTGACGCAACTGATGTTGAAGGGGGCGTTGACCATGGCCGCCGTGGTGGACATGTTGACCCGCTCTCAGTTGCGGCGACAGATGGGAGCCTTGCCAGTGCTGTACGCTCTGCTGGAGGTACTCCAGGTACGAAAGGCCATCAATCGCCACTGTCCCACGAGAGCAGAAGTAGATCACGGCACAGTAGCCGTCGTGATGGTTCTCAACCGGCTGATGGCTCCCCGACCGCTCTATCTGATCGCAGACTGGCTGGCCCGGACGGTGCTGGTCTACCAGTTGGGTATACCGGCGGCCAAGTTCAACGACGACCGCCTGGCACGCACGTTGGATGCGATCAGCCAGCACACGCGCGACATCTGGCAGGACATCGTCCACCAGGCGCTCCTGCGGGCAGACGTCGACCTGTCGGTCATCTTCTACGATCTGACAGCCTTCGCGCTCCACGGCAGTTACGCTGACAGCAAGCACGTGAACTTTGGATTCGCCCACAACACACCGATGAATAAGCGCAAGTTCAAGGCTGGCCTGGATGTGGCCGCCGATGGCAACATTCCCACGGAGTATGGATTGTGGGCCGGACGAACAGCCGACATGGCTACCGTGCAGGAGAACATGGACCGGTTGTGTCACCTCCTGAGAGATCACGGCTGGTCTGTCCAGGAAACGGTCATCATCGGCGACCGGGCTAACCTGAATGACAAGTTGGCCATCGCGTATGACGATCGTGGTCTACGCTACCTGGCTGGGCTCCAGCCTCAGAAGAAGGCTCACCGAGAACTGTTGGTGAGCTACCCCGACGAGCAGTTCTACGCTCTGCCGCTGAACGATGAGCGTGGATGCAAAGGCTATTGGGGCCGACCCTGCCAGGTCACCTTCAAACACGAAGGCCGGCAAGTCACTCACAGAGGACTGGTGGTCCTCAGCGGGCCAATGCGCAGCGCCTTACGTAAGGGGCGGGTCACCAAGTTGAGAGCCTTGCGCCAGGAATTGAAGGAAGTGCAGACCAAGATCGGCAGGCCTTACCACCGCACCGTCGAGGCCGTTCAGAAACGAGCCGATACCCGGATCAAGAGGTCGTCTGTCGGCAAGTTCGTGCGGGCAAAGGCCTACACCGATGAGCAAGGCCAGATTCGTCTGCGCTGGTGGCTCGACCGCCATACCTTCTTGCTGGCGATACAGAAAGACGGTCGCTACCTCCTGGTCACCAATGACTGGCGGCTCTCGATGCAGCGCATGTTCGACCTCTACCGCCAGAAGGATGGTGTGGAGAAGCGCTTCAAAGTCTCCAAGAGTGACTTGAAGGTCTCGCCCATCTATCTGCACAAGGACGAGCGTATTGAGGGTATGCTGCTCATCAATATGCTGGCCTTGCTCGCCTACAGCCTGCTGGAACGCCAGGTGCGCCAGAATGGATTGCAGATGACGACCAGGCGGATCATCGAAAAACTCGAGCATCTGGATGTCATCGAAACCTTGTGCTGGGATGGTAGCATGCTGTACCGCGTTGTCCCAGTGGATGAGGAACAGGCTCTTCTCCTGCAAATTCTGGCCCGTATCTTGGTGGACCTCCGCCGCCCCCGCTGGCTGCACCTTCTGCTTCCGGCCGGTGACACCCTTCCCCTGGCTTTGCCACCTCCCAGAGGTTGGCAAGTCGCTGCGTAGGCCCGGGCTGGCGGGAGGGGCGAAGTACGTCCAGGGAGCAAGAAAGGTGCCCGCTCCCTCCCCAAAGCCAGCCGATAGGGGTCTGGAGCGACTTCAGCCTCTACCCTGTACCCCCTAGACAGCCGGAGTGTGCCCATCAGGCAGGTGAATTTGCCCTCTATTCAATTGGAAATGTGCGAAATATAGGCTAAGAACACGGATTGGCGGGATTAGCGGATCAACGGATTGGTAGGATTGGTGGATACTCTCCACCTGCTAATCTACCAATCTACCAATTTACCAGCCTACCGTCTCCACCCCCACCTCTTCCGCAACCGCCCGCAGATCCGCCGCTACCTTGGGGTTGAGCGGGATGCCGTCACGAGAACGCCGCTCCGCCTCCTCGTACTCTTTCTCGCCGTGGATATAGATGCGGTCGGCGCCCTCGGCCTTGGGAGTGTCTTTCATCCGCCGCTGGATGTCGTCCATCGCCGCCTTGAACTCTTCGATGGGCCGGAACCCGTCCACGCGTAGTACACCGAAAAAGTGGCCGATGGCCGAGGGGAGCGGGTGGCCCTGCTCGTCTTTGGGATAGACCAGATCGGCGTAGGCCGCGCCGGAGAGGATGGCGCAGAGAACGTCCACCAGGAGCGCCAGGCCGTATCCCTTGTAGCCGCGCAAGAGTTCACCGGCCCCGCCCAGTGGCAGTAACCCGCCGCCGGCCCGCTGCTTGAAATTCTCCAATACCCGCCCGGCCTCGGTCGTCGGCGTGCCGGTCTCGTCGGTGGCCCAGCCCAGGGGCATCGGCTTCTCCAGCCGGTGGTAGACCTCCAGTTTGCCGCGTGGCACGGTGCTGGTGGCCATGTCCAGCACGAAAGGACGCTCCTGGCCCGCCGGCGCTGCCACTGCAATGGGGTTGGTGCCCAGCCTCGCGTCCCGCCCAAATGTCGGCACCACCAGCACGGCGGCGTTGGTCATCGAGATGCCGATGCAGTCGTGCTCCAGCGCCATCATGGCATAGTAGCCGGCAATGCCGTAGTGGTTAGAGTTGCGCACTGTCACGAAACCGGCTCCCAGGTCCAGCGCCTTCTGGATGGCCTTTTCCATCGCCCGGTAAGAGACTGGCTGGCCCAGCCCGTCCCCGGCGTCAATCAGCGCCGTGGTGGGAGTTTCAGTCACCACCTGCACGTCAGGCCGGGCGATCATCATGCCGTCCCGCAGGCCGTTGACGTACCGCCGCAGTCGGGCCACGCCGTGGCTGTCAACCCCTCGCAAGTTGGCCGTCACCAGCACGCCGGCCGTGATGCGGGCGTCCTCTTCCGGGACGTCCATCTTTTCAAACACCCGCACGCAGAAATCCTGCAGGGGCTCTGCTCGAACTCGGGCTTTTTTCTCTGGCATCGTTTCCTCCGTTTGCTTGTCTTATCACAGGACTAATGTAACACGAGCCGCTTATAGGAGCAAGTGACGATGTTCACTCCTGGCGGTGCATAACGTCATAACAGGAATCTTTCTTGGCAAAAGATAGTGTAGCGCAAAAAGAGGCAGAGGTCAAGTAACCGTCAGTCGCCTTGGAACTCTGAGGTTTAGGCAGAAGGTCTTGGCCGATATTGTGGTGACCGTGATTTGTCGAATGGCATATTGTGCGTATACTTACCTGGCAATAGCCTTGTCTACTTGTCTACTTGTATCCAGGAGGGAAAAATGAATGTATGTCTCGGAGTTCGCCGTGAGGACAAGAATATCTGGGAGCGCCGTGTGCCCATCACCCCGGAGCACGCGCGCCAACTGCGGGAGGAGTACGGCATCAAAGTCTGGGTGCAGCCGTCGGAAATCCGTGTTTTCCGCGACGAAGAGTTCGCCCAGGCCAGCGCCCGGATTGAGGAGAACCTCTCCCCGTGCCCGGTCGTCTTTGCCGTCAAAGAGATTCCGGCCCACTTGTTCCAACCAGGGCACACCTACGTCTTTTTCGCCCATGTCATCAAGGGCCAGCCGCACAACATGCCGATGCTCTCTGCGTTGCTGGAACTGGGCTGCCAGTTGATTGATTATGAAAAGGCGACCGACGAGCAGGGCCGGCGGCTGATCTTTTTCGGCCGCCACGCCGGGCTGGCGGGGATGATTGACACGCTGTGGGCCCTGGGGCGGCGGCTGGACTGGGAGGGCATCCCCAATCCCTTCAGCGACCTGCGCCAGACCCGCCACTACGACAGCCTGGCCGAGGCAAAAGCGGCAGTATCGGCGGTCGGGGAGCGCATCGCCCGGGAGGGGCTGCCGGAGCAGATCACACCTCTCATCTGTGGTTTTGCCGGTTACGGGAACGTCTTCCGTGGAGCCAACGAGATCATTGAACTTTTGCCGGTGCGGGAGATTGAGCCTCACGAGGTCGCCTCCGTGAGCCAGAGCAGCGACTATGCCCGCGATGTGGTCTACAAGGTAGTGTTCAAGGAAGAGCACACAGTCGAGCCCATCTCCCCGGACGACCGCCCTTCACTTCGACTGGGCTCAGTACAAGCGACAGGCCCTTCGACTATGCTCAGGACAAGCTCAGGACATCGCTTTGAACTGCAAGACTATTACGACCATCCCGAGAAATACCGCTCCCGCTTCCACACCTACCTGCCCCACCTGACCCTGCTGGTCAACTGCACCTACTGGGAGATAAAGTATCCTCGGCTGGTGACGAAGGCGGATATAAAGCGCCTGTACGAGGGGGCGGACCCGCCGCGCCTGCGCGTCATCGGCGACGTCAGTTGCGACGTCGAGGGGGCCATTGAGAGCACGGTCAAGTGTACCGAGCCCGGCGACCCGGTCTACGTCTACGACCCCTTCGAGGATCGCGCTATTGACGGGTTCGAGGGCCGGGGGCCGGTCGTGCTGGCGGTGGACATCCTGCCCAGCGAGTTGCCCCGCGAGGCCTCGGAATACTTTAGCGACGTGTTGATGCAGTACATCCCCGCCATCGCCCAGGCCGACTACTCGGTGCCCTTCGAGGAATTGGCCCTGCCGCCGGAGATCAAGCGGGCGGTCATCGTCTATCAAGGCGAACTGACGCCCGATTATCGCTACCTGGAGGAATTTCTGCTATAGATGCCCTTTCTCATCCCTGGAGGATGGGGAAGCAGGGTGAGGAATAGATTGGTTGCGCTATTCCTTACCTTATTGTACAATGAGATTGTCGTGGGAAAGAGACTCGGGATGCCTCGTGAACACGAATGAGTATGAAGCGACAGGTTCAGCCCCCAGCAGCGATGATCATTGGCTGGATGTGCTTGAGGACACGTCGGGCTTTCCCATCTTTCTCACATACGATCTAAGCGGTGTGCCTGTCTACCTATCTCTAAAGCGGTCTGGACCGACCATATCTTGCTCAGACACCCTGAAGTAGAGTCGTTCAAGAGGCTGATCGTCTCAGCCATCACCGAGCCGGATAGCCAACAGATGGATCCGGAAGATGACAGAGTGTTGCTGTACTACGGGACCGTTCCTGAAGACTGTCGTCCCTTTCGCAAAGCATTGCTCCTCAGGGTAGTCGTCAAGTACGTCTATCCGCCGGAGCGACGAGGATGGAGAACTGGTCTCATCAGTGCTGTTTACTTCGTGGACAGGGTGAAGAAAGGTGTCAAAACGATATGAACGAGATATTTCAATTCAATGGTCAAAAAGTATATTACGAGTACGATGAGATTCAAGACATGCTCTACGTCACCTTCGACCCACAAGTGAATGCCACATACTACAGCGACGTCGAAGGGTTAGACGGTGTTATGCTACGCTACGATGGCGAGAGCGAGCGGTTGGTAGGAATAACGGTGCATAACGTCCAGCAAAAGCTCCAGCGCTGGCTGATGGAAGACCTGTGCCGGCGTTTGTTCGTTCCCACAGAGGTAATGGTAACTGCATAGCATCCAGCACATATGCCCACTTTATCCTCAAAGATCAGGTGTCCATCCCTCAACGGGAGAGACCATCCAAACCGCGCAACCTGACACGTCAGGTGCTGCGGTACGGCCGTCGCTGCGGCGTGAGAAGGTTGAGAAAACCATCACAGGAGGTGGATTATGGAACACGTACTCGTTTTCGGCGCCGGCCTGGTCGCCAGGCCACTGGTGCGTTACCTGCTCGACCAGCCCGACTTTCGCGTCACCGTCGCCAGCCGCACGCTCAGCAAGGCCGAGGCGCTGGTCGGCGACCACCCGCAGGGTGAGGCCGTCGCGTTCGACATCACTCGCGATGGGGAACCGCTGGGCAGCCTGGTGGCGCAGGCCGACCTGGCCGTCAGTCTCCTGCCCTACATCTACCACGTGCAGGTGGCCGAAGAGTGCATCCGCCACGGCAAGCACCTGGTCACGACCAGTTACGTCAGCGACTCCATGCGGGCGCTGGACGGCGCAGCGCGGGATGCGGGAGTCATCCTGCTCAACGAGATCGGCCTCGACCCCGGCATTGATCACATGTCGGCCATGCGGGTCATCCACCAAGTGCACGAGGCGGATGGGGAGGTCAAATCGTTCCGCTCCTGCTGCGGTGGCCTGCCAGCCCCCGAGGCCAACGACAACCCCCTGGGCTACAAGTTCTCGTGGAGCCCGCGCGGGGTGGTGCTGGCGGGGCGCAACGACGCTCGCTATCTGGAGAACGGGCGCATCGTGGAGATCCCCAACGCCCGCCTCTTCGCCACCCACTTTTTGACCTGGGTCGAGGGGCTGGGCGACTTTGAGGCTTATCCCAATCGCAACTCTCTGCCCTACGTTGACCTGTACACCATCCCGGAGACAGACACGATGTACCGGGGCACGCTGCGTAACCTGGGCTGGTGCGACGTGATGCAGAAACTGAACGAACTGGGCTACTTTGGCCTGGACGAGCGCCCCGACCTCCCCGGCCAGACCTTCCGGCAGGTGATGGCCGGGCTCATCGGCAGAGAGGATACGACTGACCTCGAGGCCGACCTGGCGGCTTTCCTCAACGTCTCCCCCAGTTCCGGGGTGATGATGACGTTGGAGTGGCTGGGGCTGCTGGACGAGCGGCGAGTCTCGAACAAGACGACGCTGCTGGACGTGCTGGCCGATCAGATGCTGCTCAAGATGGGCTATCGTGAGGGGGAGCGGGATATGGTGATCCTGGTCCACGAGTTCGTCGCCGCCTATCCAGACCGCCAGGAATTCATCACCTCGACGCTGATTGACTATGGGGAGCCGGGCGGGGACACTTCGATGGCCCGCACGGTGGGGTTGCCGGCGGCCATCGGCGCTCGCATGATCCTGGAGGGGGAAATCAATCTGACCGGCGTTCACATCCCCGTCCTGCCGGAGATCTATGAGCCGGTGTTGGGGGAATTGGAGCGAATGGGGATCGCCTGCGTGGAGAAGACGGGGGCGCTCAGTTAGTCGCCTTCCTCTTCCCCAAACGCCAGCGCCAACGCCCGCTCGGTGACGGTGGCGTAGGCCAAAGTC
The DNA here is from genome assembly GCA_016783285.1 of Anaerolineae bacterium. Next base: position 3,098 of record JADHWW010000122.1, on the reverse strand, counting down.
AGCACACCGACGAACGCTTCGGGGCGCCGGGAGAAGGGGGGCGGGCCGAGCCGCTTCAGAAGCGCCGTCTCCACCGGCGGCGGCGCGATGGTCACGCGGAAGCCCCCCAGCCCCTCCCGCAGTTCCCAGAAGCGGGGGAGAGTTTCCTCCAGCGGCTCCGCCTGGGGCTCCGGCTCCTCCCCCGGCGCGGCCTCCTCGACGAGCGGGGCAGCGGCGGCGCGGCGGGCGCGCAGCGCCTCCATCACCTGCTCGCGGGTGCGGCCCCGCAGTGTGAACAGGAGAAACGGGTCACGGTCGAACTCTTCCCCCAGCAGGTAGTAGACGGCGGCGATGTGTTTGCAGGGCACGGCCCAATCGGGGCAGGAGCAGTTCATGGCGACGTCGCGCTTGGTGGGAAAGAGGGAGACACGGGCGGCCTCGAAAGCCTCCTCAATCTCCGGCGGCATCTCACCGGCCAGGAGTTGCGCGGCGAAGAGGGCCTGTCCGGCCATCGCGTCAATCGCCTGTTCCCACTGCTTGTCGCTCAACGGCGCGATCTCTATGCGCACGCTGTAGGGCTTGCGGCGGGAGCCTTGCACGCGGGCATTGACCCGCCCCGGCCGCACGTCAATATTCAGCACCTGGCCCTTGCGGGCGTAAGTGCGGCCGCGCTGCAAGCGATTGCTCCAGCCAAAGGTCTGCAACACCGCGATCCAGCGCCGCGCCCACCAGTTCTTCCCGAACTGCCCGCGTTTCGTGCGCGCCTTGATGCCGTCCTCGACCGGGATGGGCCTGGACGGGGGAAAGTAGCCCCAGTAGTTGCTGTATCGGCGTCTGCTCACAAGTTGCCTCTCAAACCAACCTCTCCGCTAACTGTGCAAATCGGGGAAGTACGTCCCGCAGGTAGGGTGAGTGGGTAGTAGCGATGATCTGGTTACTACATCCGATGCGCGGCAAAAGGTAGAGCAGTCTTCGCTGCCATAGCGGGTGTTGGTGCAGCTCAATCTCGTCCACCAGCACAATGGATTGATGAATGTGCTCTGTCACCATGCGAATCAGGAACAGCAGCCACATCTGCTCCCCACTGCTGAGACCGCCGTAACGATATTCGTAAGTGCCGTCGGTGAAGACGAGTTCCGGCTGGCCTAATTCGTCCCGCACGGCTCCTTTGATGCGACGAGGAGCACAGAGCTCGGCGTACCGTTCCTGGATGCGCTTGAACTGGTCGAACTGGCGCTCGTCTACCGGCGGGAGGAGGGATTGAACGGCCAGCGCCAGCAAGATGGTACGAGGATCAGTAGTGCGCCGCGCATCTGCATCGCTCTCGTTTCCGCCTCCGTGGATGATGTCCCAGATGTCACGACGGATCGTCTTGCCCATCCCTGTGCGTTGCTGGTCGAAGGTGAACACTCCTCCTACGCGCTCGAACCAACTCCAGTCTACCCGGCCGGTGTGCAACAACCGTGCCACTTTGACGCGACCTTTGAAAAGATGCCAGGTTCCCCGTGGCTCGCAGCGGATGTAACCCGTGGGGTGTACTCTTTCGAGGTCTGGGTACTCCCAGGTGACAGTTGCCTCCTCCACGTCGGGAACAACCTGATCCTCTTCTGACAAAACATACAACTGGCGCGTTGCTTCGATCTCTTCAGGTGAGAATCGCACACAGCAACTCACCCGCGTCTGTAGCGCTCCCCGGCGCACGATGGCCCTTGGGCTCAGGATAAAGTCCGGTCGGCTATACGGTAGTCCGGTGACGAGGCCAAGTCCCACCGCCAGAGCGTCCAGCACCGTCGTCTTGCCACTGGTGTTGGGCCCCACGAGGACCGAGACGTCCCGCACGCGCCCCACCGAATCGGTGAAATCCAGTTCCAGCCGCTCAATGTGACGAAAGTTCTCGATAACTGCACTCGCGACCTTCATCGTTCTTGCTCCTTATTCGCAATTCAATCCCCCACTGCCTCTCTACTCAACGTGACCAGTTCCCGCAACTGATCCGTGTTCATTTCCGTCAGCCAGCCCTCCCCCGCGCCGATGACGCTCTCTGCCAGCGCCTTTTTGCTCTCGATCAACTCGTCAATCCGCTCCTCCAGCGTGCCGCCGCAGACGAACTTGTGCACCCACACGTCCTTCGTCTGCCCGATGCGGAAGGCCCGGTCGGTGGCCTGGTTCTCCACCGCCGGGTTCCACCAGCGGTCAAAGTGAAAGACGTGATTGGCGCGGGTCAGGTTCAGCCCCAGGCCACCCGCCTTGAGCGAGAGAATAAAGATCGGCGGGCCTGGCAAAGATCGCTCCTCCTGGAAACGGGCGATCATGCGGTCGCGCTGCTTGGCCGGTGTGCCACCGTAGAGGAACAGCACCTCGCCGCCAAAGAGATCCTGGAGGTATTGTTGCAGGAGCGCGCCCATCCCGGCGTACTGGGTGAAAACCAGCGCCCGCTCGTCCACCGAGAGAACCTCCTCCAGCATTTCCCCCAGGCGGGCCAGTTTGCCGGAGCGGTCGGGCAGCGACGAGCCATCGCCCAGGAACTGCGCCGGGTGGTTGCAAATTTGCTTCAGGCGCGTCAACATTGAGAGCACCAACCCCTTGCGCTGGATGCCCTCCGCCTCATCCACCTGCAACATCGCGTCCTCGACCACCGCCTGGTAGAGCGTCGCCTGCTCCGGCGTGAGCGTGCAGTAGACCTTGTGCTCCAGTTTCTCCGGCAAATCCTGGATGATGGTCGGATCGGTCTTGAGACGGCGCAGGACAAAGGGCTGCACCAGTTTGCGCAGCCGCGCCGCCGCTTCCTGATCTTGATAGCGCTCGATGGGCCGGGCAAAGTTGGTGCGGAACGATTTCTGCGAGCCCAGGTAGCCGGGGTTGAGGAATTGCATGATGGACCACAGTTCCGAAAGGCGGTTCTCGACCGGGGTGCCGGTGAGCGCGACGCGGTAGGTTGCCGGCAAGCGGCGGATGGCCTGGGTCTGCTTGGCGGCGGGGTTCTTGATCTTTTGCGCTTCGTCCAGCACGACGCCGCCCCACTCGACCTCCCGCAGCGTCTCCTCGTCCCGGCGGGCCAGCGCGTAGGTGCTGATGACGACGTGAGCCTGCCGGGCCTGGGCGACAAACTCCTCTCCGCT
>JADHWW010000199.1 GCA_016783285.1 Anaerolineae bacterium | reverse complement strand
GCGCATCGCTTCCAACATGGGCAACGCCATCTTTGTCGCCGCCTACCTGATCATGGCCGCGCTTCCCACGCTGGCCCGCGTAGTAGACGCCTTCCGCTCCATCCTGACCGACGAGGACACCAGCACAGCGGACGTGCTCCGTGCCGCGGCCTACATCTTTACCTTCCTGGTTCAGGTCATCGCTATATGGTACACCCAAAGCCGTGGCCCGCTGATGGGCCTCCTGGCCGGGCTGGCGGTGTGGGCCTTCCTGGGGCTACTATCCCTCCAGCACGCCGCCCGGCGCGAGCAGCCCTTTCATCCCCGTGATCTTCTGAAAGATCTGGGGTGGGGGGCGGCCTTCGGATTGGGAAGCCTGGTGGCGGCGGGGGCGGCAGCGGCGGGTCTCTACTTTGCCAGCCAGGCCATCCTCGGGCCGGATAGTGGCCTGCCCCAGACTATCGCGATAGTAGCGGCGGTGTTGGTCTTGCTGGGGCTGTGGCTAACCTTTGTCGTCAATCGCCGGGGCTGGCGCTGGCTGTGGATCAGCGCGATGGCGATGGCAGTACCCTTCATCGCTGGCTTCCTGGTGATCAACCTGGTCGAGCCGGTGCAGGAGTGGAGCCGCCAGCAGTCCGAGTTGCGCCGGCTGGCCACTGTGTTACAGTCGGAAAGCGGCACCGGCATGGTGCGCAATCTAATCTGGGAAGGGGGGCTCGACATGATCCTGCCCCACGATCCTATCCAGTTCCCTCCCACCACCACGGACCCGAATGGGCACCCCGACACGTTCAATTCTATGCGCTTTCTGATCGGCTACGGCCCAGAGTCGATGTACGTGGCCTACAACCCCTTCTACCCGCCGCTCCTGGGCCACTACGAATCGCGCACCGCCTCTCCCGACCGCTCCCACAACGAGACTCTGGACTCGCTGATCATCACCGGCCTGCTAGGTTTCAGCGCCTATCTGTGGCTCTTTGGCGGCGTGTTCTACTTTGGCCTGCGCTGGCTGGGCGTCCTGCCCGACGACTGGCGGCGCACGCTCTTCTTCGCCCTGCTGGTCGTGGGGGCGGCCGTCGCCGTGGCAGTGGTCATCCCCACCGTCGGCCCTCACTTTTTCGGGCTGGCCATCCCGGCCGGGATGGTGGGAGGGTTGTTCATCTACCTCGTTGTCTATGGTATCTCCATGTATTGGGAGCCGGAGGCAGCCCCAAAGCCCCATCCTCGTTTCATCCTGCTGACCGGCATCCTGTCTGCCATAGTGGCCCACTTTATCGAGATCAACTTTGGCATCGGTATCGCCTCCACGCGTACCACCTTCTGGGCCTTTGCCGGGGTGCTCGTCGTGGCGGGACTGAACCTGATCCGCGAACGCGAGGAGGAGGAGGCCAGGGAGCAAGGGAGCAGGGGAACAAAGGATCGGCGGAGGCACAAGAAACGCCGCCAACGAACCAACAAACAAACAAACCAACAAACAAACAAACCAACCCTCCCCGCCTGGCTGTGCTCCACGCTCGCCATAGCCCTCCTCGGCGGCTTTATCCTGGGCACGCTGGCCTTCGATTTTATCACCAACTCGGAGCGCCTTGCCCAACCTTTGCTCATTATCTGGCGTGCGCTCACCATCCTGCCGGCGCAGGATAGTCGCACTTCCTACGGCGCACTGATGATCTTTGCCTTTACCTGGTTGATGAGCGCGGTCATCTTTACGTCTGAAATGGCCAAGAGGGGGACATTTCGTGAACGCAAAGGCGACTGGTCACTGGCAACAGTCCTGTACTTGCTGATCTCGCTGACGGTGGGGCTCGGCTTTGCCCTGGTGTTGACCGGCCGCCACGCCTCGCTGCTGCACGTTCAGGCTCAGACTTTGGAGGACGTGATTGGCGTCTCCGACCGCATCGCCGGTGTCTTGACCTGCTATTACTGGTTCATCGTCTTTGTGCTGATCGCCGGTGGCGGGGCGCTCTTCCTGGGAATACGACGACTGCCCCGGCAGACCGCGCAATCTGGGCCCTGGAGTGTGATCGCACCCGTCGTGTTGACGATACTGGTGAGCGCCATCGTCGTGACGACCAACCTGAAACCCATCCAGGCCGACATCGTCTACAAGCAGGCCAACCACTACGAGCGGCAAAAGCAGTGGCTGGTGGCCGTCGAGCACTACAAGCACGCGCTTGAACTGGCCCCCAGGGAGGACTTTTATCACCTGTACCTGGGGCGGGCCTACCTGGAGTACGCCTCGACACTCGACGATCCGGCCGTGCGAGAGGCGGTGCTCCGCCAGACGGAACAGACGTTGATCGAGGCCCGCGAGACCAACCCGCTCAACACCGACCACAGCGCCAACCTGGCCCGCATGTACCGCCGCTGGGCCGACTTTGCCTCTGATGGCGAGACGCGCCAGGATATGCTCCAGCGTTCAGCAGATAACTATACCATCGCCACCACGCTCAGCCCCCACAACGCCATCCTGTGGAACGAGTGGGCCACGCTCTATCTCCACGCCCGCGACTTTGAGCGCGCCCAGGAGACAATCTCCCACTCGCTGGAACTGGACCCCGATTTCGACCAGACCTGGACAGTGCAGGCCGACATCTACGTCAACCAGAACGTCATCACCGACGCCGTCAAAGCCTACGAGCAGGCGCTAGAGATCAACCCGCGCCTGACCGACGTCTGGCTGCGCCTGGGCGACATCCACGTGAACCAGAAGGAATTGGAAGAAGCAGTCGAGGCCTACGAGCAGGCTCTCGAGATCAGCCCCAAACGCACCCAGGTCTGGCGCGTGCTGGGCTCCATCTACGCCCAGTTGGGGCGCCTCGACGATGCTGTCGCCGCCCTCCAGCAGGCGCTGGAACTGGCCCCCGAGGCCTCCGACGCCTGGGACACTCACCGCATGATGGCCATCATCTACTCCCAACTCGGCCAGGGCAAAGCGGCGCTCTCCCACGCCCAGACGGCGCTGGAACTGGCGCCGGAGGATCAGCAGCCGGCGATGCAGGCGTTGGTAGCGCAGTTGCAGCAGTAGAGCATTGAATCACTGAGGCACTGATGGTAGTGAGGACACTGAGGGGCGGCTTTCAGTGGTCTCACGGTTGTCAGTGTTTCAGTGATTCGACATCAGAGGAGCACACCCATGACCGTCTACATCCTCGTCTTCGCCGGCGCGCTGGTGCTGGCTATCGGAGTGACACCTGCGGCTCGGTGGCTGGCCCCACGGGTGGGCGTGATGGACGAGCCCGCAGCGCGCAAGATCCACCACCGCCCCGTTCCCCGTATGGGAGGCATGGCCATCTACCTGGCCGTCATCGTCGCCGCCTTTGTCTTGGGAGAACGCTACAACTTTGCCCAGTTCGGGGTCATCCTCGTAGGCGCCACAGGCGTCTCCTTCATGGGCCTGATAGATGACCGGTGGGGGTTGCGCCCGCTGGTCAAATTGATCGGCCAGGCGCTCGCCGGGCTACTGCTCTATGCCAGCGGCATCTATGTCGGCACGTTCCACGACCCGATCTTGAACCTGGTCACGACGGTACTATGGATCGGGTACATCACCAACGCGGTCAACTTTCTCGACAACATGGACGGTCTGGCCGGCGGGGTTTCCGCCATCGCGGCCGCCTACTTTGCCCTGATGTGCTCCTTCAGCGGGCAGTACCTGGTCGGTGCGCTCTCTATCGCCGTATTGGGCGCCTGCCTGGGTTTCCTGTTCTACAACCTCAACCCGGCCAACATCTTTATGGGGGACTCGGGCGCCTTGTTCCTCGGCTTTATCCTGGCCGCCACCGGCATCAAACTGCGCTTTCCGGACAACGTCACCTTCGTCACCTGGATGGTGCCAGTGCTGGTGCTGGGTCTGCCTATCTTTGACACCGCGCTGGTCATCATCTCGCGCCTGCGGCGGCGCCTCAACCCGGCCACCACGCCGGGCCAGGATCACATCTCGCACCGCCTGGTGGCGGCCGGGATGACCCGGCGCGAGGCTGTCCTGACCCTGTACGTCGTCTCGTTCATCCTGGGCCTCCTCGCCACCTTCGTCACCCAGGCTTCCGTCCTGGAGGGTTACACCGTCGGTGGCCTCGTCGCGCTGGCCGGTCTCTATGGACTGTGGCGCGTGGAGCGACCGCCGTTTTTCAAATGAACAGTCCGGCTCAATATGACATCGAATCAAGAGGATTAAACGAAAAGTGTCTCGACCCTGCAATTGCGGTGCAAATTCGGCGCCTCCTCCCAATTCGTTGTCATATTGGGCTAAACCCAATGCCACTTAGTTAAGGGCGAAACAGACTTCGGAAGTCTCAGAAGTGCTCTCCCTGACGGTTTTTGAAGCAATTTCAAGCCACTTTTGCCTTCGAACTCTTCGGCGGCAGACTTCCGAAGTCTTAACTAAGGAGCATTGGGGCTAAACCAGAGGAATTAACCGAGTATGACCAAACTCATCTATCCTGAACTCAGTTACACTGTGCAAGGCGCCTTGTATGATGTTTATAATGAATTGCGCTACCTTGGGCTTTCGGAAGCTGGTAGTCGCCGTCCAGGTGGAGAGTCTGGATGCGTTTCGATTGCTACTGGATGGAACAGGTCTCGAATTCCAGATCTCAAAGCCCAAAGTCCAAACTGAGCAACCAGCAACCAGCATCAAGTATTGAGCATCCGGAGGCCACAATGCCCTCTCTTCGAGACAAAATCGCTGACCGCACCGCTCACGTCGCCATCATCGGCCTGGGATACGTCGGCCTGCCGCTGGCGACGGCGTTCGCCAAAGCCGGCTTCCGCGTCACCGGCCTGGACGTGGACCGGCAGAAGGTGGATGCCATTGTCGCCGGCCGGAGTTACATCCCCGACGTCCCCGACGACGACCTGGCCTCTCACGTCCAATCGGGCCGCCTCATCGCCACGTCCGACTACGATGCGCTGCGCCAGGTAGATGCCATCTTCATCTGCGTCCCCACCCCCTACGACGCCCAGCGCGCCCCCGACCTCTCCTACATCCAAGCTGCCAGCCGGGATATTGAGCCACGGCTGAGGCCCGGCCAACTGGTCGTCCTGCAAAGCACCACCTATCCGGGCACGACAGAAGAGATCGTGCAACCGATCCTGGAGCAGAGCGGGCTCAAGGCCGGAGAGGACTTTAACCTGGCCTTTTCTCCCGAGCGCATTGACCCCGGCAACAAGCAGTGGACGGCGTACAACACGCCCAAAGTCGTGGGCGGCCTCACGCCGGAATGTACACGCCTGGCGGCCGACTTGCTGCAGCAGATGGGCGCGCCGGTGCACGTCGTCTCCTCCCCCCGCGCCGCCGAGTTGACCAAATTACTAGAGAACACCTTCCGCGCCGTCAACATCGCGCTGGTCAACGAGTTGGCGCTGCTGACCGAGCGTATGGGGATAGACCTGTGGGAGGTGGTCGAGGCCGCCAGGACCAAGCCCTTTGGCTTTATGCCCTTTTACCCTGGCCCCGGCGTGGGCGGGCACTGTCTCAGTCCCGACGAGTACATATTTGTAAGGAATGGGAACGGCGGCCTGGAAACAGTGCTCATTGGCGACTATTTTCAAGGCGTTCGCACTGCCCCAGACAGCCGGTTGATCCAGGCTCAGGGCACGACCCTCATCGCCCCGGCCGATACTGAACTGCTCGTCTTCGATCCGGCGGAGGAGAGGGCCATCTTCAAGCCGCTCCGCTACGTCTCCGCCAGGCCTTATGAGGGCCAGATGGTCCAGGTCGTTACTGCTGACGGTAGACGGCTTACTGTGACCGACGGTCACCCCATGGTCACGCTGGAACGAGGGGAGTTTCTGGTCAAACGAGCAGATGGACTGAAGCCAAAAGATGCCATTGTAATAGCCAAAGATCTTCCTGATGACCTTGTGCCGCTTTCCGTTGATCTGATTGCAGAGTTACCCGAAAGCGAATACGAGGGAGTGCGCGTCAAGCCCAAACGAGAGACTTTTAGCGCCTACCGTGCCCAGTTGGTGCTTTCTCTGAAGGGCCATCTAAAGTACTACTGGGATGTCTTCCGGTACAACACAATGCCGCTGGCAACTTATGTCGCTCTGGAGCGCGAAGGCACGATGCCTATTCCGCACCAGGACGTACTCCTGTGCACCGGTCGAGGCCCTTCTTATGGCTCTATCCCGGCCGTGTTGTCCCTGGATGCAGATTTCGCCCGACTGTTGGGCTACTATCTGAGTGAGGGCTGCATCACTGCCGATCAGTCATTGCGTACTCGTTTTACCTTCAACACCGATGAACGAGAGACCATCGCTGACCTCGAGGCAATCCTGAAGCATATCGGCCTGAAATACTCGGCCTACAAGGATAGGCGTTGGAATGCTTATCACATTAAGGTGTCCTCCCAAATCTTCGGTTTGCTGATCAGAGATATTCTGCAATGTGGTACCAACTCGTACAATATGCAAATTCCACCTCGACTGATGACTGCCCCCACAGATATTCGTCTGGCGCTTCTTAGTGGCCTCCTACGGGGCGACGGCGACGTCCATCACATACAAGAAATGCGCTCCTACACCAGACGAGGCAAAGAATACACTCATTACATCAACACCGCCACTGCGGGTTACTTCTCGATCAGCCCGATCTTGTTCCAGCAGACGGTGCTCCTCCTGCAAGGCCTGGGCTTCGTGCCGACTTTCAAGCATGACAAACCCCAACTGCGTCTCTACGGCGCTGAACAACTGGCGCGGTTAAAGCCCTTGCTGGCCGACGTCAAGCGCCAGCGGCTTGAAGCCTACGAGCAAGGGCGGCGCAAGCGCATGCCCACCAAGCAGTCGCAGGACCACGGCTGTTTCGCCACAGTGCAGGTGCGCGAGGTAGCGCCAGCGCCATCAGTTCCCATCGTCTATTCGCTCGAAACTGATGAGCCCCACACCTTCGTCACCTCCTATGGCATGGTCGTCCATAACTGTATTCCTGTGGACCCTTACTACCTGAGTTGGAAAGCCCGCGAGTACGACTATTACACCGAGTTCATCGAACTGGCCGGGGAGGTCAACCAGGCGATGACCTACCACGTCGTGGACCTCGTCTGCCAGGGCCTCAGCCTGCGGGGCAAGCCGCTGCGCGATGCGCGCGTGCTGGTGCTGGGCGTCGCTTTCAAGCCCGACATTGACGACGCCCGCAA
>JADHWW010000121.1 GCA_016783285.1 Anaerolineae bacterium | reverse complement strand
TGTCCCAGTCGCCGAAGGGCGACTTTGCAGGTGTAGCACGCGGTTTTAACCGCCGCCCGGCGAATAAATTCGCGGGCAACCGTTGCCAAGTCCACCTGCGTGGACTGTCCCAGTCGCCGAAGGGCGACTTTGCAGGTGTAGCACGCGGTTTTGACCGCCGCCCGGCGAATAAATTCGCGGGCAACTGTTGCCAAGTCCACCTGCGTGGACTGTCCCAGTCGCCGAAGGGCGACTTTGCAGGTGTAGCACGCGGTTTTAACCGCCGTGCGATGTTGGCGTGGTTTGACTTCTGGCAATTTCGTGGTAGAATGTATACTCACTGGAATGGGCAGCAGCCAAAGCCCCTGCTGCCTGGTTGACAAGCGGATATGATCATTGAGGGTTGTAGAGGAGGCCATCGGTACGGGTGGATGGCCTTCTTCGCTGAATTCGTGGGGAGGTAGACGTGCCCACTATCAATCAGTTAGTTCGCAAGGGAAGAAAACCCAAGCCGTACAAGTCCAAGGCGCCGGCGTTGCAGTATACCTTTAACTCTTTCAAGCAGCGACGCGCCCGGCGTCCCAAGGGGGCGCCACAGAAGCGTGGTGTGTGCACGCAAGTGCGCACGATGACGCCCAAGAAACCCAACTCTGCGCTGCGCAAGATCGCTCGTGTGCGGTTGACCAACGGCATCGAGGTGACTGCCTACATTCCTGGTGAGGGGCACGTGTTGCAAGAGCACTCGGTCGTGTTGGTGCGGGGAGGGCGCGTCAAGGACTTGCCTGGTGTGCGTTACCACATCGTTCGCGGCACCCTCGATGCCACAGGTGTGGAAGGCCGTGAGCAGAAACGTTCCAAGTATGGGACCAAGGCCCCCAAGAGGTAGAGCCAGGAAATAAAGACCGAACAGGTGCCAGGGAGGTAAACCATGCCCCGACGATACCGTCCGCCCAAGCGCAAGGTCGAGCCCGATGCCCGCTACAACAGCGTGCTGGTGGCTAGATTTATCAATAGCGTCATGAAGAAAGGGAAGAAGAGCATAGCGGCGCGGATTGTGTACGACACGATGGACATCGTGCAGGCGCGGACGAAACGCCCCCCGCTGGAAGTTATGGAAGAGGCGGTGAGGAATATCTCGCCGGTGCTGGAGGTCAAACCGCGTCGCGTGGGAGGTTCCACGTACCAAATTCCGGTGGAGGTGCCGCCGGGTCGCCAGACCAGTCTGGCGATGCGCTGGCTGTTGGCTGCTGCACGCAATCGCCCTGGCAAATCTATGACCGCCAAGTTAGCCAATGAGTTGATGGATGCGGCGCGTGGGAGCGGGGCGGCCGTTAAAAAGAGGGAAGACACCCACAAGATGGCCGAGGCCAACCGTGCCTTTGCCAGTTACCGGTGGTGAGGATTTGAGATTGGTGGATTTAAGATTGGGAGATTTGAGGGTGTGCATTTGCTATTGCTGTCTTGTGTCCTATAAATCCGCAAATCTAACATCACCAAATCTGAAATCAAACGATGGTCAGTGCCTACTCCCTGGACCACATTCGGAATATCGGCATTATCGCCCACATTGACGCGGGCAAGACGACGACGACTGAGCGTATTTTGTTTTACACCGGCCGTACCCACCGTATGGGTAGCGTGGACGAGGGGACAACGGTCACGGACTGGATGGCCCAGGAGCGTGAGCGGGGCATCACGATCACTGCTGCGGCGGTGACCTGCTTCTGGCGAGATCATCAGATTAACATTGTAGATACACCTGGGCACATTGACTTTACTGCTGAAGTGCAGCGCAGTCTACGTGTCCTCGACGGTGGTATCGTCGTCTTTGACGCGGTGGCCGGGGTGGAACCGCAGTCAGAGACGGTGTGGCGGCAGGCACGAGGGTTCAATGTGCCGCTGATCGCCTTTATTAACAAGATGGATAAATTAGGCGCCGACTTTGCTCACGCGGTCGAAACGATCCGCGAGCGCCTGGACGCCAATCCGGTCGCCATTCAGTGGCCCATCGGCAGCGCTTGCCCTGAGTTCAATCGAAGGGCTTGCCCTGAGTTCAATCGAAGGGAGGCCGATTTCCGGGGAGTGGTGGATCTGCTCGAGATGCAGGCCATTGTTTGGGCGGACGAACTGGGAGCGTCGCCCCAGATCGTGGAGATACCGCCCGAGTTGGAAGACGTGGTGCTCGAGATGCAGGAGCGGGCCATAGAGCAGATCGTCGAGACTGACGACGAGTTGATGACGCTCTATTTGGAGGGCCAGGAGATCTCAGCCGGCCAGTTGCGGCAGGCGTTGCGGCAAGCGACGTTGTCTGGGCAACTGAACCCGATTTTGTGTGGCTCGGCGTTGCGCAACAAGGGCGTTCAGCCCCTGCTCGATGCGGTGGTGGATTACTTGCCGTCACCGCTGGACGTTCCACCAGTAGAGGGGATCAATCCCTACACCAAGAAGGTGGAGGTTCGTTCTGCGGATCCAGATGTACCACTGGCAGCATTGGTCTTTAAAATCGCGACTGACCCTTACGTGGGCCGGTTAGCCTATTTCCGAGTCTATTCCGGCAAGATAAAGGTGGGTTCGAGAATCATCAACTCCACCAAGCGGCGCAGGGAGCGCATCGGCAAGTTGCTCCGCATGTTCGCCGACCATCGGGAGGAAATCCGGGAATTGGGCGCGGGAGACATCGGCGCGACGTTGGGGTTGAAGGATACTTTCACCGGAGAGACGTTATGCGCACCCAACGGGCCAATTATCCTGGAAGCGATTTCCTTCCCGGAGCCGGTCATCTCGGTGGCTATTGAGCCGAGGACGATGGCCGATCAGGATCGGTTGGCCGAAGGGTTGCGCAGGCTGGCCGAGGAAGACCCCACTTTTGTCGTGCGCATTGACGAGAACACCGGTCAGACGCTCATCTCGGGGATGGGGGAGTTGCACCTGGAGATTCTGGCCGACCGGCTGAGACGAGAGTTCAGTGTGCAGGGCCGGGTGAGCCGCCCGAGGGTCAGTTATCGTGAGACGATCACGCAGATAGCCAGGAGCGAAGGGTTATTTGAGCGACAGACCGGGGGACGGATGCACTTTGGCCACGTGTGGCTGGAGGTGGCGCCTCTGCCGACCGGGGAGGGGTTCGTCTTTGTAGATGCCACGCGAGACAAGGCCTTGCCTCAAAAGTTCATCGAAGCGGTCGAGCGGGGCTGCCGCGAGGCCATGGAGAGCGGCGTGTTGGCCGGCTATCCACTGGTGGACGTAAGGGTCAGATTGCTCGACACGGAGTGGGATGAGGAGATATCCTCAGAACTGGCCTTCAAAGTGGCTGGCTTGATGGCTTTCAACGCAGGGATGGAGAAGGCCGATCCAGTCTTGTTGGAACCGGTGATGGACCTGGAGACGATTGCGCCGGAGACGTACACCGGCGAAGTGATGGGGGATCTGAATGCTCGAGGGGCCGAGATCAGGGAAGTGGCGTCTCGGGCAGGCGGGGTGCAGGTTATACGCGCCTTCGCTCCGCTGGCGAAAATGTTTGGGTATGCAACCGCCCTGCGCAGTCTGACGCAGGGGCGGGGCACATTTACGATGGAATTTCATCACTTTAAGGCTAAGAACTAAGGTTAAGGTTAAGGGGTTAAAACCTCAACCTTAATCTTAGCCTTAGCCTTAACCGAAAGGAGTGAAAAATGGCGAAAGAAAAGTTTGAACGTACAAAGCCCCACGTCAACGTAGGTACCATTGGGCACATTGACCATGGCAAGACGACGCTCACTGCGGCCATCACAAAAGTACTCTCTCTCAAGGGCATGGCCACGTTCAAGGCGTACGAGGAGGTGGCGAAGGCGGACGTCAAGATGTTCCGCCGTGATGCGACAAAGATTCTGACCGTGGCTATCGCCCACGTCGAGTACGAGACGGAGAACCGGCACTATGCCCACATTGACTGCCCTGGTCACCGGGACTATATCAAGAATATGATCACTGGGGCGGCGCAGATGGACGGGGCGATCCTGGTCGTTTCGGCGGCGGATGGCCCAATGCCGCAGACGCGAGAGCACGTGCTCCTGGCTTGCCAGGTGAACGTGCCGGCCATCGTGGTCTATCTGAACAAGGTGGACCTGATGGATGATCCCGAGTTGCTGGAACTGGTCGAGTTGGAACTGCGGGAGTTACTCGATGGCTACGGCTTCCCCGGCGACGAGACGCCGATCGTGCGCGGTAGCGCCCTGCACTCCCTCCAGAGCGAGAGCACTGACCCGGATGCGCCCGAGTATGAGAACATCTGGGAATTGATGCGCGTGGTGGATGACTACATCCCCACTCCGGAGCGAGATGAGGACAAGCCGTTCCTGATGCCCGTCGAGGATGTTTTCTCGATCAAGGGCCGGGGCACGGTCGTCACCGGTCGCGTGACGCGCGGCCTGATGAAGCCCATGACGCACGTCGAGATCGTGGGTCTGCAGGAAGAACCGCGCAAGACTGTGGTGACTTCGATGGAGATGTTCCACAAGGTACTCGACGAGGTCAAGGCAGGTGACAACGCTGGGCTGCTGCTGCGTGGCGTGGATCGGGATGAGGTGCAGCGTGGTCAGGTGATTGCCATCCCTGGCACCATCCATCCTCACCGGCGCTTCATGAGCGAGGTGTACGTGTTGCGTAAGGATGAGGGTGGCCGTCACAAGGCGTTCTTCACCGGATACCGCCCCCAGTTTTTCGTCCGCACGATGGATGTGACGGGAGAGATCCGCTTGCCAGAAGGGGTAGAGATGGTGATGCCGGGTGACAACGTCAACCTGGAAGTGGAGTTGATCGAACCGGTGGCTATCGAGAAAGGCTCTCGTTTCGCCATCCGCGAGGGCGGTTTGACTGTCGGCGCGGGTGCCGTCACGAAGATACTGGACTAGGTGACGCACATGGCCAAGCAAAAGATCCGCATCAAGTTGAAGGCTTATGATCATCGCGTGCTCGATGAATCAGCCAAGCGCATCGTGGAGACGGCGGAGCGCACAGGTGCTACGGTGGTGGGGCCTGTGCCTCTGCCGACCAGGCTTGAGCGTTTTACTGTTCGTCGCTCGCCTTTTATTGACAAGGACTCACACGAGCATTTCGAGATCCGCACCCACAAGCGGCTGATTGATGTCATTGAGCCGGACAACAAAACCATCGATTCACTGATGCGGCTCAATCTGCCGGCCGGTGTAGACATTGAGATCAAACTGTAGGGGCGACACATTCCACGGGCGACGCTTCGGCCAGCGAGATGTGTCGCTTTTGTGAGGAGGTATGGGCGTGAAAACGATCCTGGGCAGAAAAGTTGGCATGACGCAGATATTCAACGAGCGGGGCGAGGCCGTCCCGGTGACGGTCATCGAGGCGGGTCCGTGCTACGTGGCCCAGGTCAAGACGCTCGAGCGGGACGGGTATGAGGCCGTTCAATTGGGCTTTGAGGAAGTGAAACCGCAGCGGGTAAGCGGCGGCGAGAGAGGCCATCTGGCGCGCAACGAGTTACCCGCGTTGCGCCATCTGCGAGAGTTCCGCCTGCTAGAGGTCGAAGGCATCGAGGAAGGGCAGCGTGTCCTGGCGGACGTCTTTGAGGTGGGAGACCGCGTGGACGTAGTAGGCGCTTCGAAAGGGCGTGGCTTTACGGGCGTGGTCAAACGATATGGCTTTGGGGGTGGCCCCAAGACACACGGCCAGTCGGACCGGCAACGCGCACCGGGTTCCATCGGCGCCTGCGCTACTCCGGGGCGTGTGTGGAAGGGGCAGCGCATGCCGGGTCGTATGGGTGGTGTCCGAGTGACGGCGCAGGATCTGCGGGTAGAGTTGGTAGACGCGGATCGAAATCTGCTGGCGGTGCGCGGCAGCGTGCCGGGCGCCAAAGGTGGATTGTTGGTAATCAAGCGGGCTCGCAAGTCAAAAGAGTTGGCGAGAAGACGGGGTGAGTAGGGAGAGCCATGGTTGTTCCAATGTATAACACCAAGGGAGAACAGGTCGGCGAGGTTGAACTTTGTCCCGACATCTTTGAGGTCTCTGTCAATACGTCGTTGATGCACCAGGCGTTGGTGCGTCAGCAGGCGAATGCTCGTCGGGGGACGCACTATACAAAGTCGCGGGGCGAGGTGAATCGTACCAAGGCCAAGTGGTACCGGCAAAAGGGTACCGGGCGAGCACGCCATGGCAGTCGCAACGCCCCCCTGTTTGTCGGCGGTGGGGTGGCGCACGGGCCCAAGCCGCGCAAATATACCAAAAAGATGCCGCGCAAGATGCGACGCGCGGCATTACGTTCGGCGCTGTCGGTCAAGGCGACGGAGGATCAGGTCGTCGTGCTGGACGCGCTAGAGATGGAAACATTCAAGGCGAAGGATATGTTGGCGGTGTTGAGTAACCTGGGGTTGGAGCAGCAGGTGTTGATTCTCCTACCGGAGCGGAATGAAACGGTGGAAAAGTCGGCGAGTAACCTGCCACAGGTAAAGACATTGCGAGCCAGTTATCTCAACATTCGTGATCTGTTAAAGTACGACCACGTGTTGATGCCGCTAGGCGCATTGCAGGTGGTCGAGAGTATTTTGGGATAGGAGAACACGGATTGGCAGGATTGGCGGATTAAGAGGCAGGATTGGCTGATCAAGAGTATGTTGCGATAGGTGAACGATGAATCCCTACAAGATTATCATTCGACCGATTGATACGGAAAAGACGCGCTATCAGGCCTCAGAGTTGGGGCAGTACACTTTTGAGGTAGACCGGCGTGCGAACAAGATCCAGGTGCGGCAGGCGATTGAGGCCATTTACGACAAAAATGTCGTGGCGGTCAATGTGATGAACATGCCGGCCAAGGCTAGTAAGCGACGCGGACGCCGGCGGATGGTGCGCCGCCCGCAATGGAAAAAGGCTGTGGTCACTGTGGCAGAGGGCCAGCGGCTGGACGTGTTCGAGGGAGTGTAGGTATGGCGATAAAGACGTACAAGCCCACCTCACCCGGCCGGCGGGGGATGACCGGTTCGACTTTCGAGGAAGTCACGCGCGTGGAGCCGGAGCGCAGCCTGATGCGCCCATTGCGCAAGCGGGCTGGCCGTAACGTGCAGGGACGTATCACGGTGCGCCATCGAGGTGGTGGGCACAAGCGACGATACCGGTTGATTGATTTCAAGCGCGACAAGGTGGACGTTCCGGCGCGGGTGAGCAGCATCGAGTATGATCCCAACCGCTCGGCCCGCATCGCGTTGCTGGTCTATCACGACGGCGAGAAGCAGTACATCATCGCGCCGCTGGGGTTGCAGGTGGGTGATACGGTGATGAGTGGCGAGGGGGCGGAGATTCGCGTGGGGAACGCGCTTCCACTGACACGTATTCCGCTCGGCACGTTGGTGCACAATATTGAGTTGTCCCCGGGACGAGGGGGCCAGATGGTGCGCTCGGCTGGTACGTCGGCGCAGGTGCTGGCCAAGGAAGGGGATTATGTGACGCTGCGTCTCCCCAGCGGCGAGATGCGGTTGGTGCGCCAAGAGTGTATGGCCACCATAGGTCAGGTGGGCAACGTGGACCACGGCAACATAAAGTTGGGCAAGGCCGGCCGGAAGCGCCACCTGGGGTTCCGCCCGGCGGTGCGTGGCTCGGCGATGTCGCCGCGCGACCATCCCCACGGTGGCGGCGAGGGCCGGTCACCGATTGGTATGCCCAGCCCCAAGTCGCCCTGGGGGAAAAAGACGCTGGGCAAAAAGACGCGAAGCAACAAGGCCACCGACAAGTATATCGTGCGCCGGCGTGGCAAGCAGCGACGGTGAGAGGATTTAGGATTTGCGGATTTTAGATTTGGAGATTTGAAGACAGTTGTTCACCAAGGCCGGTATATCCGTAAATCTCAAATCAACAAATCTGAAATTTTAGGAGGCGGACAGTGTCACGATCGCCATTAAAGAGACCGATACCGTACGTGGACCCCAAGTTGTTGCGCAGGATTGAGCGCATGAATCAGAGGGGAGAAAAGCGGCTGATTCGCACCTGGTCTCGGGCTTCGACGATCTTTCCACACATGATCGGGCATACCATCGCCGTTCACGATGGCCGGCGGCACGTGCCGATTTATATCACTGAGGATATGGTAGGGCACAAGTTGGGCGAATTTGCCCCCACCCGCACCTTCCGGGGTCACATTGTGAAAGAGAGGAAGGGTCGGGTACGGGAGACGTAACCAGACAGTACGGAGAGGATAAAGATGGGTACAGAGGTGCTGGCCCGGGCACGGTATGTGCCAATGACGGCACGTAAAGTCCGGCGGGTGATTGATCAGGTGCGTGGGTTGTACGCCGAAGAGGCGCTGGAGGTGTTGGATTTCATGCCCCACGCGGCGGCACGTCCGGTCGCCAAACTGATTCGTTCCGCCATCGCGAATGCGGATGTGAATCTCGGAATACCGCGTGACGATCTGTACGTGGCGCATATCGTGGCCGACGAAGGGCCGGGTGTGATGCCCGGAAAGGGCTTACGATCGCGCTTTGGTGGACGTGGTCGCTGGCGCCCGATCCGTAAACGTTCCTCGCACATTACGGTGGTGCTGGAGGAAGCAGAGATTGAGGATTGACGGATTTAAGATTTGGAGAACGGGACGCAGATTAACGCTGATGAACGCCGATTTTCTGGTTTTACCGGCAGATGATCTGCGAAAATCTGCGTGAATCTGCGTCCTAAAAGATTTGTCGGTCAATCCACGATAAATCCGCAAATCTTAAATCACCAAATCTGAAATCAAAAGAGGAGGAAGGATTTGGGACGCAAGGTTCACCCCTACGGCTTCAGACTCGGAGTGATCCGGGATTGGAAAGCGCGCTGGTACGCGGAGGGCGAAGACTATACTAATCTGCTGCACGAGGATCTGAAAATTCGTCGGCTCATCAAGGATGTTGCAGGGCGGGCCGGAATATCTCGTGTTGAGATTGAGCGCTTTCCGAAGCAAGTTTCGATAACTATCTGGACGGCCAGGCCCGGCGTTGTCATCGGGCGCAAAGGGGTCGCGGTCAAGGCACTACGCCGAGAATTGGAGGAGATGACCGGCAAGCGGGCCTCCGTGGACGTGCAGGAGGTGGAGCAGCCTGAACTGGACGCCAAGTTGGTGGCGGAGAATGTCGTGTCCCAGTTGGAGCGGCGTATTTCTCATGGTCGGGCGATGAAGCGAGCGGTGCAGGCAGCGATGCGCTCCGGTGCGCAAGGTATCAAGATTATGTGCAAGGGGCGTCTGTCTGGGTCCGAAATGGCGCGTCAGGCGTGGCAGCGCGATGGGCGGGTGCCATTGCATACTTTGCGTGCCGACATTGATTATGCCCAGGAAGAAGCGCATACAGGCTATGGCCGCATTGGGGTCAAGGTGTGGATTTACAAGGGCGAGGTATTGCCCGAGGCCAAGGGGCAGGAGGGCGCCTTCGTCGTCTGAGAATTGAGATTTGCTGATTTGCTGATTTGAGATTTGGAGATTTGAAGCGATGTTGATGCCAAAGCGAGTGAAATACCGTAAACAGATGCGTGGTCGGATGAAGGGCAAGGCCACGCGCGGGGCCACGATCGCGTTCGGGGAATACGGGTTGCAGGCCCTGGAACCGGCGTGGGTCACGGCGCGCCAGATCGAGGCTGCGCGGCGGGCAATCGTGCGCCACGCGCGCCGGCGTGGCAAGTACTGGATTCGTATCTTTCCCGATAAGCCTGTCACGGCCAAGCCGGCCGAGACACGTATGGGCAAGGGCAAGGGAGCGGTGGATCACTGGGTAGCCGTGGTCAAGCCAGGCCGCATCATGTTTGAACTGAGTGGGGTGCCTGAAGAGGTGGCACGCGAGGCGATGCGTTTGGCGTCTCACAAGTTGCCCATCAGGTGCCAATTTGTAAAGCGCGAAGAGTGAAGCGCAGAGATCTCTGCTGGGGAATAGGAGAGTATGCAGGCACGGGAGATTCGAACCTGGACTACGGAAGAGTTGCAAGGACGGATGGAGGAGGCCTACCGGGAGGTCTTTGTACTGCGCCGCGAGTTGGCTATGGGGCGTTTGGAAGACCACAACCGGGTAGGGGCTGTGAAACGTGACATCGCCCGGATGCAGACGATCCTCCGCGAGCGCGAGTTGATCGCTGAGTGGACCGAGGAGGCGGCACGGTGAGAGGGCAATACGCGTCTACGAGAAAGCGGCTAGTTGGTCACGTGATGAGTGACAAGATGGACAAGACCGTGGTGGTGCAGGTCGAGCGTCTGGCACGCCATCCACGATATGGCAAGGTGTTGCGCCGGGTGAAAAAATACAAGGCTCACGACGAGGGGAATGTCTGTCGCGTGGGTGACGAGGTGCGCATCGTCGAATCTCGTCCGCTGAGTCGCGAGAAGCGATGGGTCGTGGAGAAGATATTGAAGCGAGCCCAGGCTGGAGCGGTGGCGGGGGTTGGACAATGATCCAGCAGGAGAGCCGTCTACGGGTGGCCGACAACACCGGGGCGCGGGAAATCCTCGTCATTCGGGTGTTGGGCGGTTCCAAGCGGCGGTACGGTGGTGTAGGCGACGTCGTCGTGGTGACGGTGAAACAGGCCACCCCGACGTCGCAGGTGAAGAAGGGAGAGGTCGTGCGGGCCGTGGTGGTGCGCACGGCGAAGGAGTACCGCCGTCTCGATGGCTCCAGTATTCGCTTCGATGACAACGCGGTGGTGATTCTGGATGGAACGACTCACAATCCGAAGGGTTCGCGCATCTTTGGGCCGGTGGCCCGCGAGTTGCGGGAGAAGGGCTTTATGAAGATCGTCTCGCTGGCGCCTGAGGTATTGTAGGACGGCGATCACCGTTGGACAAGATGCCATCTTGTCCCACAGGTCTATTTGTGGCGATTGACAGGAGTGTGCAGAGTGGGCAATCGAATCAAACAGGGTGATACGGTAGAAGTGATCTCTGGCGACGACGTGGGGATGCAGGGCACGGTTCAACGGGTATTCCCCAGGGCGGAGCGGATTCTCGTCGCCGGGATCAACATTGTCAAGAAACACCAGCGTCCAGTCCGTACCAAACGCGGCGAGATGAAAGCCGGCATCATCGAATTTGAGGCGCCGATTCATATCTCCAACGTTATGCTGGTGTGTCCACAGTGCGACCAACGCGCGCGCGTAGGGTTTGCCCGGCAGGAGGATGGCCGCAAGGTGCGTGTGTGCAAGGAATGTGGTGAGGCGATTGACTAGAGGTGTGGGGTAGACTTTCCAGTCTGCCGCTCGAGCAGGCTAGAAAGCCTACCCCACACTGGTAGGAAGGTGGATTGATGCAGCGTTTGCAGAAACTTTATCGTGAAGAGGTCCGGCCCGCGCTGGTGGAAGAGTTCGGGTACCGGAATGTTATGGAGGCACCACGCCTGCGCAAGATCGTGGTCAACGTGGGTGTGGGCGAGGCGCTGGAGAACGCCAAGGCGCTGGATCATACAGTGCAGGACATCGCGACGATCACCGGGCAGCAGCCTGTGGTCACCCGGGCACGTAAATCCATCGCCAGTTTCAAACTTCGTGAAGGCCGTGCCATTGGCGTGAAGGTGACGTTGCGGGGAGAACGTATGTGGGCGTTTCTGGACCGGTTGTGCAACGTGGCGCTGCCCCGTCAGCGCGACTTTCGGGGTATCCCGGATACCTTCGATGGGCGGGGGAACTTTACGCTGGGGTTGCGTGAGCAACTGATGTTCCCCGAAGTGGACTATGACTCGATTGACAAGATCCGTGGTATGGAGGTCAGTATCGTTACCACGGTCTGTACGGACGAGGAGGGACGGCGGTTGCTGGAATTGTTGGGAGTGCCATTCCGCCGCCGGGGACGGTAGGCTGGATTAGAAGGGGTCAGCATGGCGAGAAAGAGTCTGATTGAGCGAGAGAAGCGGCGCAAGCACAAGACGCAGGTGCGGAACCGTTGCAAGTTGTGCGGTCGGCCGCGGGGTTACATCCGGCGCTTCCAACTATGCCGTATCTGCTTCCGGGAACTGGCGTTGAAGGGAGAAATCCCTGGCGTGGTCAAGTCGAGTTGGTAGGGGCGCGGTAACCGCGCCCGTACAGCGCCGGTAACCGCGCCCGTACAGGCGCGGAACTGTGCCCGTACAAAACGAAAACGAGGTTTCATTCGATGACGATGTCTGATCCGATAGCCGATATGTTGACACGCATCCGCAACGCCGTGATGGCGGGGCATCCAGGCGTGCGTATGCCTTCGTCCAAGATCAAGGTGGCGATTGCCACTATCCTGAAAGGCGAAGGGTTCATCGATGATTATTACGTGACGCGCGAGCGTCCGCAGCCCCAACTGGTTATGCGGCTAAAGTACGTGGGCCAGCGGAGGGAGCGCCGCCCGGTTCTCACGGGGCTGAAGCGCGTGAGTAAGCCAGGATGCCGCGTCTACACACGCACCTCAGAGATACCGTGGGTGCGAAGTGGCATAGGGATCGCTATTCTCACGACGCCCAAAGGGGTGTTGACGGGCCAGCAGGCTCGCCGCCTGGGTGTGGGCGGTGAGGTGTTGTGTTACGTGTGGTAAGGGCGCGGTAATCGCGCCCGTACACGGGAGGCAGGTAGTGTCACGGATTGGTCGTATGCCCATTTCTCTACCCGAAGGGGTGAGGGCGGATATTCGAGGTGTCCAGGTGACGGTGACGGGGCCCAAGGGCGGCCTTTCACGCGAGTTTCACCCGGATATGGAGGTCGTGCTGGAAGACGGTCAGTTGAAGGTGCGTCGCCCGACCGATCAACGGCATCACAAGGCGCTGCACGGTCTGACTCGGGCGCTGTTGAACAATATGGTGATCGGCGTGACGCAGGGTTTCCAGAAGCAGTTAGAGATCCACGGCGTGGGGTATCGCGTGGACTTGCAGGGGGATGGTAGTCTGATGCTACACCTGGGTTTCTCTCATTCGGTGCATATCGTCCCGCCTGAAGAAATTCAGTTCGAGGTTGAACCCCGCACCAAGCGCATCACGGTGCGTGGGATTGACAAGGAACTGGTCGGACAAGTGACGGCAGAGATTCGCGCCTGGCGGCCACCGGAGCCCTATAAGGGTAAGGGTATCCGTTACGTCGGCGAGTATGTTCGTCGCAAGGCTGGTAAGGCCGGCAAGGTTGGTGTCTAGTTTGGTGAATTGAGGTCAAGATATGCCAGAGATTGATCGTCGAGTGGCCCGCCTGCGGCGACATAGGCGTGTACGGAAACGTGTGTTTGGAGTACCAGAGCGGCCGCGATTGAACGTTTTTCGCAGTCTGCGTCACATCTACGCCCAGGTGGTTGATGACAGCCAGGGGTGTACGTTGGTCTCCGCTTCGACCATTACTCCAGAGGTAGAAGCGCAGATTCAGGGGTTGACAAAGACCGAGCAGGCGCGCGTGGTGGGCAAGGTGTTGGCGGAGCGTGCGTTGAGCCAGGGTATCAAGAAGGTGGTCTTTGACTGTGGTGGGTACAAGTATCATGGTCGAGTGAAGGCTCTGGCGAACGCAGCCCGTGAAGGTGGGCTCGAGTTCTAGGCAGAAGGCAGGGTGGGGCAGCCTTTCCAGGCTGCCGGCAGGCTCGAAAGCCTGCACCACAGGTGGGCTCGAGTTTTGAAGGCAAAGGTTTAAGGCGCAACGGAGGCAGAATGGCCAGAAGGAGTCGCAAGGGCTTGGAAGAGCGAGAGGAACTGGACGAGCGTGTCGTGGACATCACGAGGGTCGCCAAGGTCGTCAAGGGCGGACGTCGCTTCAACTTCCGCGTGGTGGCGGTGGTGGGCGACAATCGTGGCCAGGTCGGCATAGGAGTCGGCAAGGCGCGGGGTGTGCCCGATGCGATTCGTAAGGCGACGGAACGAGCGCGGCGTTACATGCGGCCCGTGTCGTTGGTGCAGACCACGATTCCCCACGAGGTGGTCGGGCGGTGTGGCGGTGCGAAAGTGCTGCTCAAGCCGGCCACGCCAGGGACGGGTGTGATCGCTGGCGGTGGTGTACGCGCCGTGTTGGAGGCTGTCGGCATACACGATGTTCTCACCAAGTCGCAGGGTAGTTCTAACGTGCTCAACGTGGTGCACGCGACGATGGATGGCCTGGCGCAACTGCGTCGCGTGGAGGACGTGGCCCGTGAGCGGGGTGTGCCTGAAGCCCAGGTGATGCCGTTCTGGAGGCGAGGGCGATGAGCAGGGGAGCGGAGGAGCGGAGGAGCAGAGGAGTAGAGGAGCAGGGGAGCAGGGGAGCGAAGGTGTTGCGGATTACGTTGACCAAGAGCCCGATTGGGTATTCGTACCGGCAGAAGCGGACGGTGCGGGCATTGGGTCTGCGGCGGATGCATCAGACGGTGGAGCAGAAGGATACGCCGGTCATCCGGGGGATGGTCGCCAAGGTGAGACACCTGGTGGCGGTGGAGGAGATTGGTTAGTTGGTTAGTTGGTTGAGGGGGTGAGGGGGTGAGGGGTGAAGTTACATGATTTGAGGCCCGCTGAAGGAACGGTGAAGAGACGTAAGCGCGTGGGGCGCGGCATCGCTGCCGGGCAGGGTAAGACAGCCGGACGCGGTACGAAAGGCCAGAATGCCCGTAGCGGTGGTGGCGTGCGGCCCTACTTTGAGGGTGGTCAGTTGCCTTTGGTACGAAAGCTGCCTTTCGCGCGCGGTGTGGGCTTTCGTGATCCGTGGCGCGTCCGGTTCACGCCGGTCAACCTGGAGCGGCTCGCGGGTTTTCAGGAGGGAGCCGAGGTCACGCCAGAGGCCCTGGTCGAGGCGGGCATCATCAAGCGGGCGGACGAGTTGGTGGTTGTTCTGGGACGCGGAGAACTAGAGTCCCCGCTCACGGTGAAGGCGCACCGGTTTTCGGCCAGTGCACGGGCCAAGATTGAGGCAGCCGGGGGGATGGTGGAGGAATTGGACTGGCAGCGAGGTGGCTATCGAACGCGGTAGAACGCGGATTGCAGGACAGCAACGGATAAAGGATTAGGAGTGAAGCGATGATTAAGGCTCTGCGGAACGCCATGGCCCTGCCCGATTTGCGGCGCAAGTTGTTGTATACGCTGCTGATTCTCGTCATCTACCGGCTGGCGGCGCACGTGCCAGTACCGGGGGTGGATCAGGAGGCTCTGCAGCAACTGATGGCGGGCACCGGTGGCGCCAGCCAGTTGTTCAATGTTCTCAACATGCTCTCTGGCGGGGCGGTGGCGAATTTCTCGGTTATGGCGAACGGAGTCTCTCCGTACATCACCGCTTCCATTATCATGCAGTTGCTGCAACCGATCATCCCAAAGTTGGAGCGGCTGGCCCAGGAGGGAGAGGCCGGCCGGCGCAAGATGAACCAGTGGACGTACTACCTGGCTGTTCCTCTGGGGTTGCTGCAGGCTTTCGGGCAGGCCCAGGGCTTTAACCGTTTCGGCACCTCTCCCGTTTTGCCTAACTTTGGTTTCGACTCACCGGAGAATACCCTATCTACCATTGCAGTGCTGGTGGCGATGGTGGCCGGCACGATGTTCGCCATCTGGTTGGGAGATTTGATCACCGAGCAGGGCATCGGTAACGGGCTTTCGCTGATCATCTTTGGCGGCATCGTGGCCGGCGTGCCGCAGAACATCGTGCGCGTCTGGGTTCAGGCTCAGACAATGGAGGGCGGCGGCGTGGGGATGGGTGTGTTGATGCTGGGTGTCTTCCTGGCTATCATGGCCATCACGATGTTCGTGATCGTAGTGGTGCAGGAAGGTGAGCGGCGTGTCCCGGTGCAATACGGTAAGCGGGTGCGGGGCATGAAGATGTACGGCGGTGGAAGCACTCACATCCCCTTGCGGGTCAACATGGCGGGGATGATCCCACTGATTTTTGCCCAGTCCATTCTCGTCTTCCCGGCAGTGCTTGCGCAGTTCTTCGTCGGCGGTGAGAACGCCACTGTGTCCCAGTTTGCCCAGGGGGTGATGAATTTCTTTACCCCCCAGAATGTTTGGTACGGTCTGATCTACTTCCTGACAGTTGTGGGTTTCACCTATTTTTATACCGACGTGATGGTCCAGCAGCAGGATTTGCCAGGCGCGCTGAAACGACAAGGGGGGTTCATCCCAGGGATCAGGCCAGGTAAGAAGACGGCTGACTATATTAACTCCGTCTACCGCCGCATTACTCTGGTAGGCGCATTGTTCCTGGGTGGTGTGGCAGTGTTGCCCCATATCGTGGACCTGTTCTTGCATACACAGGCGTTGCTCATTACTGCCTCGGGTCTCTTGATCGTAGTCGGCGTGGTGTTGGATACGATGCGTCAGTTGGAGGCCCAACTCTTGATGCGTCACTACGAAGGATTCATCAAATAGTCGCTCAGACCTCCGAGGTCTTGCGTGCCCTTGCACGACGAGAATTTACGGCAAGTACGGTATGGGTTGCACCTGTGAGGCTCTGCCGAAGACCTCGGAGGTCTTGATAACATTAGGTCAGGAGGTGTAGTGCGATGAAAGTGTCGCCCTCAGTGAAGAAGCGTTGTCCAAAGTGCAAGATTGTCCGGCGACGTGGCGTGGTGCGGGTGATTTGTGAGAACCCAAAGCACAAGCAACGCCAAGGATAGTAGATTGCAGATTGCAGATTGCAGATTGCGGGGGAGGAAGTATGGCGCGTATTGCAGGGGTGGACCTGCCACGAAACAAGCGAGTAGAAATCGGCCTGACGTATATCTACGGCATCGGACGTAGTCTGAGCGGTGAGATTCTGCGCAAGGCCGGAGTGAATCCCGATATGCGGGTTAAGGAGTTGACAGAATCAGATGTTGCTGCCCTGCGCGAGGTTATTGAACGCGAGTGTCAGGTCGAAGGTGATTTGCGGCGTCAGGTGCAGATGAACATCAGGCGCTTGATAGATATTGGAAGCTATCGAGGTCTGCGGCACCGCCGCAATCTGCCGGTGCACGGTCAGCGTACGCGGACGAATGCCCGTACCAAGCGTGGCCCCAAGAAGACGGTGCCTGGCCGCGGGCGGCGACGTGGGATGAAGAAGAAGTAGCAGCGTGTGTTTACGCGGGAGGGGTAATGGCGCGAGATAGGCAAACGGGCCGGCGTCGGGGAGGACGCCGGGTCAAGAAGAATGTGCCGCGTGGACAGGCCCACGTTCACGCCACTTTCAACAACACAATCGTGACGGTGACTGACACGCAAGGGAACGTCATCAACTGGGCTAGTGGAGGGACGGTTGGGTTCAGGGGATCACGCAAGAGCACACCCTTCGCGGCCCGGCAGGCTGCTCGGAAAGCGGCTAGAGATGCCATGGGCAATGGGATGACTGAGGTGGATGTCTACGTCAAAGGGCCTGGCCCTGGGCGGGAAGCGGCGATCCGCTCTATTCAGGCGGCAGGCCTGAGGGTGCGCTCTATCGCCGATGTGACTCCGTTTCCGCATAACGGCTGTCGTCCGCCCAAGAAGCGCCGGACGTAGCGCGGGGGAGAGCGCCGGTCGAGTAGGAGCGAAGCGACGTATCGAGACCAAGCGGCTTGTCAAAGGCGCTCCTGTGGGCAGAAAACGCTTCACTTCGACAGGCTCAGTACAAGGGTTTCGATACACTTCTCCGCTGGCGCTACGAAGTTACTCAACCGGTGCTTGCCCTGCAACTACCGAGGGATTTCCGCCATGATGAACTAGGAGTGAGAGTATGGCCAGATATACCGGCCCGGTCTGTAAACTGTGCCGTCGTGAAGGGGAAAAACTGTTTTTGAAAGGGGCGCGTTGTCTCTCGCCCAAGTGCCCGTTTGAGCGAGAACGTGGCTATCCACCGGGCGAACATGGCCGGCTAGCCCGTTTCCGCCGTCGTCGTCGTTCTTCTGACTATTCGCGCCAGTTGCGTGCGAAGCAGAAGGCGCGGCGCATCTATGGGGTGCTGGAGCGTCAGTTCCGGCGTTACTTCCGCGAGGCGGAGCGCCGGCCGGGCCTGACCGGTGAGAATCTGCTCATGCTGTTGGAGAGCCGGCTGGATAACGTCGTCTACCGGTTAGGGTTTGCTGACTCACGGGCACAAGCGCGCCAATTGGTGTCGCATGGTCACTTTGTCGTCAACGGCCGCCGCACAAACATCCCGTCCTACATCGTCCGTCCGCAGGATGCGATTACGGTGCGGGAGGGGAGCCGTAAGCGCACGTACT
Source organism: Anaerolineae bacterium (assembly GCA_016783285.1). Next base: position 9,669 of record JADHWW010000121.1, on the reverse strand, counting down.
TTAAGGAGCGTGGCGACCGGTTGGATGAAGGATCGGTGCCAGACTGGTTGAGCCTGGATGCACAGACGATGACGGCTCGAGTGTTAAAGACGCCTGCGCGAGAGGACATCCAGACGACGGTGGATGACCATCTGATTGTAGAGTACTATTCGCGCTAGGGAGGGGTCAAACGTCTCACCTCTTGGCCTGTTCCTGGACGATACCCTGGCGAAGGTTCGACGACAACTTTTACTCGTAACCTTCGTGAGAGTGGGCTGAATTCTGTTTCGTTCCACGAGGCCCTTTCCGCGCAGGCCAGAGGCTAAACGAACGCAGGAGGCGAGGGTTGTCAGTTCCAGTGCTACCGAAAATTGAGACAGATGCGATCTCCCAGATGTATGGCCGATTTGTGATCGGTCCACTGGAGAGTGGTTTTGGGATTACGTTGGGTAACGCGCTCCGACGAGTGTTGCTCTCGTCGCTGTCTGGCGCGGCAGTGACTTTAATCCGCATTTCCGATATTGCGCACGAGTTCACTGTCATTCCAGGCGTGCGAGAGGACGTGATGCGGTTTGTATTGCAGGTCAAACAGTTGCACCTGCAGATGGAAAGTCAGGAGCCAATGAGTATGTCGCTCCAGGTGCGGAGCGAGGGCACGGTGACGGCTGGCGACATACAGGCCCCGCCGGAGATAGAAATCCTGAACCCGGACCTATATCTCTTTGCCGTGGATTCCAGCGACGTACATCTCGACATCGGGTTCACTGTCGAACAGGGTCGGGGTTACCTGCCGGCCGTGGGGCGTGGTCGAGTGCCCATCGGTGAACTGCCCGTGGATGCTATATTCAGTCCCATTCGCCGCGTCGCGTTCGACGTGGGTCGGGCGCGGGTGGGCCAGATGACCAACTACGACCGCCTGACGTTAGAGATATGGAGTGACGGGCGGACTGCGCCACTGGATGCGCTCAAGGAAGCGGCTCATATTCTGGTGACTCATCTGCGGCTGATCGCCGGCCTCACTCTGGAAGAGGAGATCGAACTGGTCGAAGAGGAGGTCATTCTTCCCAGCGAGGTCTATGAGATTCCCGTCGAACAACTCGATCTAAGTGTGCGCGTGTTCAACTCTCTCAGGCGCACCGGCATCACCAGCGTGGGCGAGGTGTTGGAGATGCTGGAGCGGGGAGATGATACTTTACTGACTATCCGTAACTTTGGGGAAAAGTCGCTGACTGAATTGAAAGAACGCCTCCGGGAGCAAGGCTTGTTGGAGGAGAGTGCAAGTGAGAGTGGAGGTGCATAGATGCGCCATCGCGTCGCAGGGAAGAAACTGAATCGCTCCAGTGGTCACCGCAAGGCTTTGCGCCGCAATCTGGTGACGGCGTTGTTCCACCACGAGTGCATTGAGACGACGGCAGCGAAAGCCAAGGCGATCCGTGGGCAGGCGGAGAAACTGATCACACTGGCGAAGCGGGGACTGGAAGCGGAGCGTGAGAACCCGAGTCGTGGCGTCCACGCCCGCCGGCTGGCAGCCGGCCGGCTGCACCGGTGGGTGACGGAGCCTGACGGCACGAGAGTGGATGTTTTAGAAAAGTTGTTCGCAGAGATCGCGCCGCGTTACGTGGACCGGCCCGGCGGCTACACCCGCATCTATAAACTGGGGCCGCGTAAGGGCGACGCCGCGCCGATGGTCCTGTTAGAGTTGGTTGAGGAATAGGGCGGGACAATGACCAATGACCAATGACCAATGAACAAGATGCGGGTGCGGGCGGTCGTGGCCTACGACGGGACGGACTATAGCGGGTTCCAACGACAGGCCAACGGGCCAACTGTTCAGGCGGCACTGGAGACGGCGTTGGCTCGGGTATCCCAGGAGGCAATTACCATCCTGGCGGCAGGCCGCACCGACGCTGGCGTACACGCGGCGGGACAGGTCATCGCTTTCGATGCAGTCTGGCGGCACAGGTTGGATGATCTGCACCGGGCATTGAACGCCGTCCTGCCCGCCGACGTTGCTGTCCAGGAGGTTGAGCAAGCCGCGCCGGACTTTCACCCGCGCTACGACGCCCACAGCCGGCGTTACCGGTACACGCTTTACAACGCGCTGGTGCGCTGGCCCCTGGCCCGGCGGTATAGCCTGCACATCGCTCATCCGCTGGACGTGGCGGCGATGCAGCAAGCGGCACAGTCCCTGGTGGGCGAGCATGACTTCGCCGCCTTCGGGCAGCCGCCGCAGGGCGAAGTCACGGTGCGGCGGGTGCTGGCGGCGGAGTGGGGCGGGGAGATGCCCTGGCTGACCTTTGACATTGAGGCCAATGCTTTTCTCTACCACATGGTGCGCAGTATCGTCGGCTCGTTGCTCCAGGTGGGGCAGGGCAGGATGAGCGTGGAAGAGTTCGTGGCGGCGCTGGCATCGTGTGATCGCAGCCGCGCCGGCCCGACGGCCCCTCCGCACGGGCTGTGTCTGATGGAAGTAAGGTACTGAACGGGGAAGGAGTATCGTGGGGGACATTTACCTGGAACTCACAATAGCCAACCTGTACGACCTGGAGCGGCAACAAGAGATCCCGTTTCTCGTGGACACAGGGTCAACGCGGGCCTGGATTCCTCGACAGGTCGCGGATGAGTTAGGGATTGAGCCTGCCGGAGACATCTCGTTGGAATTGGCCGATGGCAGTATTAAGGAATTCCCTTACGGGTTCTGCTTTTTTGACTTTGGCGGTGAAATGATCGCCGGAAATGTGATCATCGGGCCGTCAGAATGTGAGCCCCTTGTCGGGACGCACGTGCTCCAAGATTTCCGTCTCATTATTGACATGGAACGGGACACGATTTCTCGCAGTCGAGCAATGAAGGCCAAGCAAGGTGGCAGTTGAAACTGCACCAACGGCTGCAAAGTCGGCCTTCGCCGACTGATTTTAACCCGCGAAGGCGGGTTTCGCAGACGCCGCGACTTTTAGTCGCCGGGCTGGGTACTGAAGCAAGGTGGCAGTTGAAACTGCACCAACGGCTGCAAAGTCGGCCTTCGCCGACCGATTTTAACCCGCGAAGGCGGGTTTCGCAGACGTTGCCGCGACTTTTAGTCGCCGGGCTGGGTACTGAGAGGTTATATCATGAAAACATACGTTACAAATCCTAACGAAATCGAGCGAGAGTGGTGCGTGATGGACGCCACGGGGCAGACGCTGGGCCGTCTGGCTACTCGGATAGCACACAGACTGCGCGGCAAGCACAAACCCATCTACTCACCCTCGGTTGATACCGGTGATTACGTGATCGTCGTCAACGCCGAAAAGATTCACGTCACCGGACGCAAACTGGATCAGAAAATCTATTATCGCCACACTGGTTATCCGGGGGGACTCAAGGAGATCACGCTACGCAACCTGCTCCAGAAGCATCCCACGCGGGTGATCGAGCACGCAGTACGGGGTATGCTGCCAAAGAATCGGCTGGGGCGGCGGATGTTCAAAAAGTTAAAGGTCTACGCTGGCCCAGAACATCCCCACGCGGCACAGCAGCCCAAGCCACTGGAATTGAATTGACAGGAGGGGCAATGGCAATGGAATATTACGAAGCGGTTGGACGGCGCAAGGAGGCTACGGCGCGGGTGCGACTCTATTCCGGAGGCACGGGTAGCATCATCATCAACGACCGGCCGCTCGAAGGGTATTTCACCCGTGACGTGGACATTCTCAAACTCAGGGAGCCGCTTCAGGTGACAGCGATGGAGAATCGCTTCAACGTCAGCGTCAAGGTAAAGGGTGGGGGCATGACCGGGCAGACCGGGGCGATCCGGCTGGGCATCGCGCGGGCGTTGTTGAAGGTGGACCCGGACCTGCGGCCTGTCCTGCGCAAGGGTGGCTTTCTCACACGCGATGCGCGGGTGAAGGAGCGCAAAAAGCCCGGACTTTTACGGGCCAGGAAGGCTCCCACTTATACGAAACGCTGATGCACCGGGCGAATCTGCAAGAGTAGACAAGTAGATAAGTAGACAAGTAGGCAAGTAGACAAGGCACTTGGGCCTTGTCTACTTGTTTACTTTATACCTCGATAATTTGGGGTAGGGGCAGACCCGTGTGTCTGCCCCAGGGGCGAACACATAGCCCCAGGGGCGAACACACAGCCCCAGGGGCGAACACACAGCCCCAGGGGCGAACACACAGCCCCAGGGACGAACACACAGGTTCGCCCCTTTTCAACCGGGGAGGGGAGATGACGATTACCATCGTTGGCCTTGGGCCGGGCGATCCACGCCACCTGACACGGGAGGCCTGGTCGGTGCTGGAGTATGCTGGCGAGGTCTGGCTGCGCACGGAGCATCACCCGACCGTGGCCGGACTGCCACCCCATCTGACGTTGCACTCCTTCGATTGCCTCTACGAGGAGGCGGGGGATTTCGCGCAGGTCTACCAGGCCATTGCCGGCGAGGTGCTGCGACTGGGACAGCGCCCGCAGGGAGTCGTCTACGCCGTGCCGGGCCATCCCCTGGTGGGGGAAGCCACGGTGGGGCTGATCCTGTCGCGGGCGGAGGAGGCTGGCCTGGCAGTGCGTATCGTGGAGGGGCTGAGTTTCGTCGAGCCCACGCTCACATTGCTGCGGATAGACGCGCTGGCTGGCCTGCAAGTCTGCGATGCGCTGGAACTGGCATCTCGCCACCACCCGCCACTCAACCCGGATCTGCCGGCACTGGTGGGGCAACTTTACAGCCGGGCGCTCGCTGCCGACGTGAAACTCACGCTGATGAATCAGTACCCTGACGACCACGAGGTGGTGCTGGTGCACGCGGCCGGTACTCTTGAGCAGCGCCTCGTTCACTTGCCGCTCTACGAACTCGACCGCCGGGAAGACATCGTTCACCTGACCACGCTCTACGTGCCGCCGCTCCCTGGCGTCAGCAGTTTTGAGGGCTTGCAGGATACTGTGTCTCATCTCCGCGCGCCGGATGGTTGCCCCTGGGATCGCGAGCAAACCCACGGGAGTCTGCGGAGGGGGCTGCTGGAGGAGGCGTACGAGACGGCAGAGGCGATTGACGAGGGCGACGTGAAGGCTCTGCAAGAAGAGTTGGGCGATCTACTGTTGCAGATTTTACTCCAGGCGCAGATCGCCGCCGAGGAAGGCGAGTTCCTGATGGCGCAGGTCATCGCCGGCATTGACGCCAAACTCAAGCACCGCCACCCGCACGTGTGGGGCGAGCGATCAGTGCAGGGAACCGGTGAGGTGTTGCGCCTCTGGGAGGAACTGAAGCGGGAGGAGAAGGGGGAGGAACATTCAGTGTTGGATGGTGTCCCAGCGGCCTTGCCGGCATTGCAGCAAGCCGATACCTACAGCCAGCGCGCAGCTCGCGTAGGCTTTGATTGGCCCGAGGTGGAAGGCGTGACCGCCAAGATTCGGGAAGAGATGGCCGAGGTGGAGGCAGCGACCACCCCGGAGAAAAAAGAAGCCGAGTTGGGTGACCTCCTGTTCACGGTGGTCAACTGGGCTCGCTGGCTGAGAGTGGACCCGGAGGCGGCGTTGCGGCAGGCGAACGCTCGTTTTGCGCATCGCTTTCGCGCCGTGGAGCGCATGGCCCACGAGCGGGGGCTGGATATGACGACGCTGACGATTGACGGGCTAGAACCGCTGTGGCAGGAAGCAAAGTTGAATGACCAATGACCAATGACTAATGACAAATGACAGATGACAAAACCCCACTCGGTAAGAGTGGGGTTTCTCATCGTAGGTCGGGGCGCGGGGATTTGAACCCCGGACCTCGCGGTCCCGATCCGCGCGCGCTGGCCGAACTGCGCTACGCCCCGAAAGCGGCGCTAATTATACCCCATTCGGGCTGTTTGGCAAGGTTGGACTTACCTTCCCGGAAGCTTCGACATGACAAATTTTGCCAGGATTCAAGTCATTTGCTGGATTCTGACTTGTCCAACCGCAAGTTTCTAGCTTCCGGGAAGGTTGGACTTGACAGGCTCGGGTTTCTGCGGTAATATATAAATGCTTTTTTATTAAGCCATTCTTTATGCATTATAGTCGCGGGAGAGGGCATGGTGGTTCAGCGACGCGAGGTGTCCGATGGGGAATTGCGGGAGATGGCGCGCTTTTTCTACGCGCTCAAAGGCGTCCTGCGCCTGCGCATCCTCGTGGCGTTGGCCAATGGCAAAGAGATGACCGTGACGGAGTTGGCGCGGACGCTGCACATCAGTCAACCACTCGTGTCTTTTCACCTGCGCCCGCTGCGCCTGCTCGGTCTGATCCAAATCCGGCCGGCCGGCCGGGCGGTCTACTGTTCCTTGAACCTGCCCGAAATCGAACGTCGCCAGACCGAGTTCATCGCACTATTGGCCAGTAGGGCGGATTGGGAATCCGCCTGATAGCCGGAATACCATTCCGGCCTACAACATCGTATATTGGAGGCGATCAGGCGAGATGAGTAGTGTGCAGCAAGTAAAGCGCGAAAGGCGTGTGAAACAGAAGCGGCTACGCAAGCGGTGGGATACCTTTACCGACTGGGCGCGTACCCAGGCGGGGGCTCTTCTGAACCCTGTCGCCCGTGTTGCAGGTCGGCTGGGCATTCATCCCAATACCCTCACTCTCGTTGGTTTTCTGCTTCAGGCGGGCGTGGGGGTGGTGTTCGGCCTGGGCCACGTTATGCTGGGGGGCTGGCTGCTGTTGATCGTCGCGCCGGTGGATGCGCTGGACGGGGCGTTGGCGCGAGCCCTTGGACAAAAGAGCCGCTTTGGGGCGTTCCTCGATTCGACCTTTGACCGGCTGTCGGACGCGGCCTTGATCCTGGGACTCACTGCGCATTACCTGCACCAGGGGGAACACCTGGAGGTCGTTCTGCTCCTCATCTCTCTGGTGGCCGCGCAGATGGTCAGTTACATACGCGCGCGGGCCGAGGCGGAAGGATTTCCTTGCAAAGTCGGGTTGCTGACCCGCCTGGAGCGGATTGTTCTCATCGCTGTGCTGTCGGCGCTCGGCCTGCCCATCGTGATGATATGGGCGCTGGCAGTACTCTCCGTGTTCACGATGGTTCAGCGTTTTCTGTACGTCTATGCGGTCTCTCGGCGGGAGGGGACGGACAGTTAGATCGGAATAGCCGGAAGGAAGATTGTGAAACTGCCGGGCGGAGGTATCGCCCGGCAGTTTGTCGTTGGAGGCGTCTCAATGTGGGCCCCCCGTGCCAATTGTCAGGATAGACTAATATTGGTATAATAATGTTAGAAGAATCTGTTGTTATCCTGTAATCCGTTGTTATCCTGTAATCCGCCGTTCTAATGATGGATGAGTTTCGTGGCCGATATAACACTGGACTGGGTCGCCAGGTACGGCGCGCCGATCATCGGCGAGCGCATGATTCCTTTTGGCGATCGTGTTCTTTTTCGTCGCCCAGGCCGCGCGTCTGGGGTACAATCCGGCGCTGTTCTTCGCCGCCTTTGTGCTGCCTCACGGGATACTCGAGTTGCCTGCTGCGATCATCGCGACAGCCCTGACCGTGCGCCTGGGGGCGGCCTTTACGTCACCCCCGCGCGGGATGACAGTGGGCGATGCGTGGCTGTGGGCGTTGGCCGATTTCGTCAAGGTCTTTATCGCCCTCGTCCTGCCACTATTGGCATTGGCGGCCGCCGTCGAGGTCCACGTGACGCCGGTGATCGTGATGTGGGCTTATGGAGGGTAAGGAATTATGGCCAGAGTAATTACTTTAGGAACTGCGGCAGCGGTGCCAAATGAGAAGCATGCTAATACCTACCTGGCAGTCGAGGGTGAACAGGGCTTTTTCCTGATCGATTGTGGGGACAGTCCTCTCGTGCGCATCCAGCGCGTGGGTCTCGCGCCCGAATGTTTGCGCGGGTTGCTCATCACCCACTTCCACCCCGATCACGTTTTCGGCGTCCCCATACTGCTGATGAATACCTGGCTTCTGGGACGCACCGACCCTCTGCCCATCTATGGCCTGCAAGATGTGATAGAACGATTCGAGGCCATGATGACCCTGTTCCGTTGGCAGGAATGGCCCAAACTCTTCCCTGTACCCTGCCGGCTCATCCCCGAAGAGGTGGGCGCGTTGGTGCTGGAGGACGACGAGTTCCGCATCACCGCTGCGCCGGTAAAGCACCTGGTGCCTACCCTGGGCCTGCGGATAGAGAACAAGCGCAGCGGAGGAGTGGTGGCCTATTCCTGTGACACCTCGCCCTGCGATGCGGTCGTCACACTGGCGCGGGATGCCGACATCCTGATCCACGAGGCGGCCAAAGATACGCTGGGCCATTCCAGCGCGGCCCAGGCGGGAGAGATCGCTCGGCGGGCCGGCGCTGCCCGCCTGGTGCTGATCCACTACTGGCCCGCCCCCTGGAAGTACGACCGCTGGATCGAGGAAGCATCCGCCGCCTTTGGTGGACCGGTCGAATTGGCGCAGGATTTCGGAGAGTACATATTCTAGGGAGGTGATCCCATGTCCCGCATCGTTCATCCCCCCACGGGGACTCAACTGCACTGCAAGAACTGGCTCATCGAAGCCCCCTACCGCATGATCCAGCATAACCTGGACCCCGACGTGGCCGGCGACCCTGAGCACCTCATCGTCTACGGCGGGCGCGGCCGGGCCGCCCGCAACTGGGAGTGCTTCGACGCCATCTTGGAATCGCTGCGCAACCTGGAGCCGGACGAGACGCTGCTGGTCCAGTCTGGCAAGCCGGTGGGCGTCTTTCGCACCCACCTCGACGCTCCCCGCGTCATCATCGCCAATTCCAACATCGTCCCCGCCTGGGCCACTCAGGAGAACTTTGACAAGTGGGAGCGGGAGGGGCTCATCATGTACGGCCAGATGACCGCCGGCTCGTGGATCTATATCGGCACCCAGGGCATCCTCCAGGGCACCTACGAGACGCTGGCCTCCGCCGCCGAGACACACTTTGGTCCGGGGGCTTCCCTCAAGTCCAAGTTCGTCCTCACCGCCGGCCTGGGCGAGATGGGCGGCGCCCAACCGCTGGCCATCACGATGAACGAGGGAGTGGGCCTCGTCGTCGAGGTGGACCCCCACCGGGCGCAGCGGCGGCTCGACACCGCCTATGTGGACGTGGTGGTGGACGACCTGGACAAAGCGCTGGCGATGGTGGAGGACTACGAGCGGCGCGGAGAGCCCATCTCCATCGGCCTCATCGCCAACGCCGCCGACACCTTCCCCGAACTGGTGCGCCGGGGTGTGATTCCCGACGTCGTCACCGACCAGACGCCAGCCCACGACCCGCTGATGTACGTCCCCAACCGTTACACGCTGGCCGAGGCGGTGCGCCTGCGAGAGGCCGATCCCAAGAAATACCAACAAGAGGCCATGCGGGCGATGGCAGAACACTGCGCAGCCATGGTCGAGATGCACAAGCGCGGCGCGATCGTTTTTGATTACGGCAACAACCTGCGCCAGCGGGCCTACGACGCCGGCGTCAAAGATGCCTTCTCCTACCACGGCTTTGTCCCGGCCTACATCCGCCCCCTCTTCTGTAGCGGCAAAGGCCCTTTCCGCTGGGTGGCCCTCTCCGGCGACCCGGAGGACATTTACGCCACCGACGCCAGGATACTCGAACTCTTTCCCGATGACACGCGCCTGGTGCGCTGGATCAAGATGGCCCAGGCGCGAATCAAATTCCAGGGATTGCCCTCCCGCATCTGCTGGCTGGGATATGGCGAGCGCGCGCGAGCGGGCCT
>JADHWW010000198.1 GCA_016783285.1 Anaerolineae bacterium | reverse complement strand
CGTTGGAGATGAAGAACATGGAATGTAAAATAGAAGAGAATCTGGCGTATTGCAACTGCACCTACGAGCCCTGCTCCAAAAAGGGCAAGTGCTGCGAATGTATCCGCTACCACTGGCGGATGGGCGAATTGCCGGCCTGTCTTTTCCCACCGCAGGCGGAGCGTACCTACGACCGCTCCATCGCCCACTTTATTCGCATCCACAGCCGGCGGTAGATGAGAGGCTGGCGGGCCTGGACGTGCGCGGTAACGATGGCCGCGCTGGTCGCCGTGACCGGCGGGCCAAGGAGCGCGCCGCTGCCCGCACACGCCGAAATTCCCCCGCACCTGGGCTACGGCATCAATGTGCGCCAGGAAAACAGCATTGACCCACTCGTTGCGCCGCTGGGCTTTGAGTGGCTCAAGTTGTGGGAGGAGTACGAGGACGACCCGCCCGCGAAGAGGTTGCCCTACCAGGTTCTGTTTGCCATCGAGTGCAATGGGATGCCGGCAAGCCTCGATCAGTGGGGGGACGACGTCGAGGCCATCGCCACGGCCGGTCTGGGGTTCGTCGAGGCCTACGAAATCGGCAATGAACCCAACACCGACCGTTTCTGGGACAATGCGCCGCCTGACCCAGGCCAGTACGTCCAGGCGCTCCAGGTGGCCTACGAGCGCATCAAGGCGGTGGACCCGGCCGCCATCATCGTCAGCGCGGGGTTGGCGCCGGTGGGCCGCATTGAGGGTGTCTGCAACGGCTGGAGCGGCAACGATTGTGGCGCGATGGACGAGCGCGAGTTCGCCCGCCAGATGTTCCTTCTGGGCGCGGGCGATTATTTCGACGCTTTCGGCTACCATCCTTACGGCTTCGCCTATGTGCCGGAGACCGACCCCCACAGTGTCTCCAACGGCTTTGCCTTCCGGGGCGCCGAGGTGATGTACGATCTCCTGGAGCAGCACAACCTGGGCCGCAAGCCGGTGTGGGCCACCGAGTTCAACTGGCTGCGCGACTGGACTGAGGATGGCGGTATGCCCTCCTATTGCCGTAGTGACTACGCGGCAGTTTTCGGTTGGATGGAGGTGACAGGGGAAACTCAGGCCGACTATCTGGTGGATGCCTTCCAGTATGCCGACGAGAACTGGCCCTGGCTGGGCGCGATGTTTGTCTGGAACCTGGATTGGCACAACTATCACACCTGGGACTGCGAGGCTGCTCACTACTTTTCTGTACGCAAGGACGACAACACCGACCTCGGCGCCACGACATTGGCCTACGACGCGCTGGCGACGATGGAGAAGCGGGCCGGTCATTTTGGTCCGAGGTTGGCGGTTGAGCCGTCCTCCCTCACTTTCCTGGCCGATGTGGACGAGCCAGGCGTCTTCACGACCACGCTGCGCCTGTGGAACACCGGATACCGGGTGCTGACCTGGACGGCGGCGGTGGCGGCAGGGATGCATCTGACGCCTACGCTGGTCATCACCACCGGCCTCCAGGGGACGGTGCTGACGGTGACGGTGGACAGCACCGGCTACCCCACGGGCACTTTCACGGGGAGCATCACTGTGACTGCCACGACGACCGGCGTGCTGGATGCGCCCCAGGCGGTGCCGGTGACACTGCTCGTCGTGCCGGAGGTGTACCGCGTGTATCTCCCGGTCGCGCTCCGCTCCGCACCCTGACGTGAAGCCTGTCCGACAGAGGGCTGACGTTTCCCCTTTTGTGGGAATTGAATTATAATAGCTATATTCAGAAGGAGATTGTTTCACATGAACACAGGTAAGACCATCGGGCTTGTATTGATCGCAGTGGGAATCGTAATTGGAGTGGTGGGGGCACTCGTCGTCATTGCCACTTACCTGGGCGGCCAGACGGAGACGCTGGGTGGGGTGGCGTTGGGCGTCGCTTGCTCCATCGTGTTGGCCGTGCCCACCGTCGGTGCAGGCATCTTTCTGTTCATCAAGGGCCAACGAGAGGCCACCGAGTTCGCCGAGGTCGAGAAGGAGCGCTAACTGCTGGGCATGGTGCAGGCCCAGGGCCAGGTGCAGATTTCCGATGTGGCGCTGGAACTGGACGCCAGCCACGACCAGGTCAAAGCGTGGGTCTACGACCTGGTGCACAAGGGGCTCTTCGCTGGTTACATCAACTGGGACGATGGCACGCTTTACTCCCGCGACGCGGCCCAACTGCGCGGCGACAAGTGCCCCAGTTGCGGTGGCGAACTGGAACTGGCTGGCAAAGGCGTGGTCCAGTGCCCCTTTTGCGGGGCGGAGATATTTTTGACGGGCTAGAAGGTGAAACTGAACACGAGGAACTTGCGTATATTAGGTAGCATTGGAAAGATGTCATGACCACAACAACGCTGTCTTTTGATACCAACAGGCTGATCGAGATATGCCGCAAGAACGATGTGGCAATGATAGGTGTCTTTGGCTCTGTAGCCAGAGGGGAAGCCACTGCCCAAAGCGACATTGACTTGTTAGTTCGCTTCTCCAAGAGTAAGAGCTTGCTCACGCTCGTGGCGTTGGAACGCCAAATCTCAACAGCGATTGGCAGGAAAGTGGATTTGTTGACAGAAGCCGCCATCAGCCCATACATCCGTGACAGAGTCAAACGTGAACTGCAGGTGATTTATGAAGCAGTATGGGATGATTTGCCTGTTCTCAAATCAGAAGTAGCCAGGATACTGGAAGAACTCGAGAGTGACGACTAGCAGTATTAGTATGACAATGGGAAACACATATCAATCAAAGAAAGGAGAAATACAGAATGGTAGACATCTTGGAGAAAGTAACGGGTAGCCGCACAGCGATGGAGAAGCTGACCGACTTTATCCCCGGCTGGGGCGGGTACCAGAAGCGCCAGACCAGTCGCAAGGCCGACCAACTCTTGCGCCAGACGTTGGCCGAAAAGTTGGCCGGCCAACGCCGAAACCTGGACACGGCTCAGAAAGACCTGATCAGTCACGGCAAGATGGATCTGTTGGACGACGTCGGCAGCGCCGTGACGCAACTACAGACCTTTATTGACCGCGTCCGCTTTGCCAGTTATGGCTACTCGGGGCTGTTCGACGCCGCCAAGGTCAACGAGGCCGAACTGGAGCACATGTACAACTTTGACGCGGCGTTGTTCGAGTACGTGGGCCGGCTGGACGCGGCCAGTGACCGGTTGCGGCAGGTCATCCCCACCGGCGAGGGGTTGGTCGAGACCATCCGCATCGTCCAGGACATTTGCCGCGAGGCCAACAGCACGTTCGATCAGCGCGAGCACTTGATCCTGGGAAGCGTGTAGAAACCGGGTTTTTTCCGAAAAACCTGGTTTCTGAACACCCAAAATGTTAAGGAGGTAAAACACGATGGCACGAATTTTCGATATTGTAGAGTTTATGGACGAGTCCGGCACAGAGATGGTGCATCGCATCCCCCCACGGGGGTCAGGTGACTTTCGCGTTGGCTCGCAGGTGATCGTGCGCGACAGCCAGGCGGCGGTCTTTTTCCGCGACGGTCGGGCGCTGGACACCTTTGGCCCGGGCCCTCACACGATCGTGACCGCCAACATCCCGTTGCTGGTGGATGTGATCGGCAAGGCATTCTCCGGCGAGACCCCCTTCAAGGCCGAGGTCTACTTTGTCAGCCTGCGCGAGTTCACGGACCTAAAGTGGGGCACCCCGACGCCTATCACGATCAAGGACCCGATTCTGGGGATGGCTCGCGTGCAAGCGCGTGGCTCCTACGCATTGCAGATCGCGGAGCCGCAACTCTTCGTCAACAAGATCGTCGGCACGCGCGGCATCTACCGCACATCCGAGATTCAGGGTTTCCTCCGCTCCATGATCCTGACCAAACTGACTGACCTGGTAGGCGAGATGGGCAAGTCGGTCATCGAATTGTCCGGGATGGCGGAGGAACTGACGATGGGGGTGCGGGCCAAGGCGGCCGAGGAGTTCGCCTCCCGTGGGATTACCCTGACCTCGGTCTACGTCGAGTACCTCGGGCCGACCGAGGACACGGCCAAGGCGATTGACGAGCGGGCTTCGATGGGCGCGCTGGGCGACATGAGTGCCTACATGCAGTTCCAGGCGGCGCGGGCCATGCGTGACGCGGCCCAGCAGCCCGGTGGTGGTGGCCTGGCTGGTGCGGGCGTGGGCCTGGGCGCGGGCATGGGTATGGGCGCGGCGATGGCGCAGATGATGACGCAGGCAGCGCAGCAGCCGGCCCAGCAACCTGCCCCGGCCGCCCCGGCTACCCCCAGGACGGCCGCGGACATCCAGACCACGCTGGACAACCTGGATATGCGGCTGGCCGCGGGGGAGATCAGCGAGAAGATCTATGAGAAACTGTACATCAAGTGGGAGGCCCGGCTAAAGGCGTTGGGTGGGTAGCCGTCATTCGATAGCGGGCATGGGGTAAATCGAAAGCGCCGGGGGCAGGCGCTCTGCCTGCCCCCAGTGTTTTGTTCGGGAGGTGAGATATGGGCATTCTCGTAGAGACCACACCCCGTGTGGCCAAAATACTCGTTGGGACCAGACGGCTAGTGCCTGTTGAGCGGCTTATGCTGGCCAGGTTGTTGCTGGACAGCGTTCTGTCTGGCAAGCCAGATGACGAAGCCGACTGGGAAGGGTTGAGCCTGGCTGCATTTCAGAGGGATTGGGACAATGTCGAGGATGCCGTCTATGACAACTGGAGGGAACTCTATGGCGTTCCAGCACAGGGAGCCGTCCTCCAGGCGTGATTCTACTCACATCCTGTGATACACACCTGGCCCAAGATGACACCGTTGTCGGCGGCGACCTGTCCGGCAGTGTCCAGCACCGGTAGGTGTTCAAGGGTCGGCCACTGGTAGAAGCCCACAGTGAGATCGTAATCCCCCTGCGGCATCTCAGTGGGGATGGGTATGGTGAACTCGTCTATCACTATCTCTCCTACGTCCCAGGAGGAGGTGGGGTAGAAGCGCCTGCATGGCTCGCTATCGTCCTGTCCCCAAAGTGGGCCGTCGGTGGCTGGGTTGTATGGCCCCAAGAGATGTGTGAAGACGGTATAGTCTTTCTTCATCTTGCTTAGCCCCTGGTAATACAAAGTCAGATGGACTGTCTCCCCCGCTTCATAAGTGGAGGCGCCAAGATCGTAGCCCAGGAGCCCCATCTTGTCATCCCAGTTGGCCTCCAGCCGATGAGAAGGTTCGACCTGAACCTCAACGCCAGCAGGGACACGGTAGGCCAGGAAATAGGGCTGTTGGTAATGTAGTGGCCCCTCATCCGCAATCCCACCTTGAGGAAAGTATTCTCGCAACAGATCCAGGCTGTTCTTATCATCACCGGGTACGACGATGTAGGTTGTATCGTGTGCTACCTGCGTGGGCAAAACCAGGCAGACCCGGCCATTGTAGCCCTTGACATCCTGCCGCTGGTTGGAGTGGAGAACGATGCTGGGATGTTCCGGGAGCGCGGGTGAGAGGTATATTTGTTCTTCAGGCGGGAGTTCTCCTATGTACTCTCCTATCGCGGACAATCCCACCTCGAAGTGGGTAAACAAATTCGGATTGTGAGCCCAGATCACGAAATAGTCACGATAGGTCACAACCCCGGTATAAGCGAAGCCAGCCCCAACGACGATCAATAGAGCAACGTTCAGGACTTTTGACCACGATGATGGACGGCGGGCAGTCCAACGGTGAAGGGCGTCATACGGCACGAGTAAGCCGATGGCGACCAGCATCGCCACTGCTGGCGTCGCGCCGATGGCGCGTTTCGTCGTGGCGCCGTATTGGGCCAAGACTGCCGGTACGCTCATAACAGCTAGCCAGGTCAGCAGGGAGAGATAGAGTGGCTTTCTGATTCGAGAGAGGCTGATTCCGACGCCCAGGAGAAGGACCAGTAAAAGGAAGGGATTCAATACTGGCCGCTTTGGTATGGTTACTCTCGGATCCTGGTCGCCCTGGCTAAAGACCAAAAGCGTCTTTGCTGTCTGGTCGAAGAGGATGCGGGCCTGAGTGCCCAAATCCTGGGAAGGGTCAACCACGAGGGCCTGTTCGATCCTCTGACTGGGACTGCCTGGATGCGTCAGAAAATAATATCCCAGAGGGGCAAACACGACCAGGGCAACGGCAAGGACGAGGATTAGGTTCAACAGATCACGTCTGGAGAACGACTTCCGAGACCACAGGACGTATGCAAAATCAAAAAGCACGAGCAAAGGCAAGATCCGGGCTGCCTGGTAGGTGTACATGCTGAGGCCCAGGAAGAAACCACACCCGGCATACGCCCAGAGGCTCCCGGTGCGCAGTCCTCGCCAGAGAAAGTACACGATGAGCGCCGCGAAGAGTGGCACCAGGATGGCCCGCATCCCAAGTCGACTCCAGTTCAGGTGCCAATAGGAGACAGCCATAGTGAGCGCGGCCAACAGGCCTCCCGACCGCGCCAGGGCGCCTTGTTCGGTGGAGAACATCTCCTCGGCAACGAGGTAAACGGCGGGGATGGTGAGAACGCCAATGATGGCCGAGGTCGCGTAGATAGCCGTGGAGACGTCGCCCAGCACCAAAGAGCAAATGGCCACCAGGTAACTGAACAGGGCCTCTCGCCCGAAATTGGTCGTGAGAAAGATCGGTCGCTCTCCCTGAAGGATGGTCAGGGCGTCCACCCCGTAGCAGGCTGGATCGTGACCGTCACCTGGAGGCAGGCTGTCTAGCTTGTATAGGCGCAGGAAGGCAGCCAACAGAGTAATGGCAAGCAGCAACGGCAGTTGAAATCGGGAGGATCGAAGTCTAGCCGGCATACTTGAAGGCGTTCCTCGATTGATGGCGGTTGTCGGAGAAGGCTCGCAACTCTGCCTGATGGCTACGCATTGACCTCCAACGCTTCGGTCAATTGGCGATGCGCGTCGGCTGAAAGTGGCTTGCGCTTCCCCGGCCCTCGCAGCCAGGCTTTCACCTTCTTGCCGTAGAAAGCCGGTACGGGCGAGTCGGTGGCGTCCAGCGTGACCTCGGGGTTGACGAAGACGATAGCCCCCCGCACGGGCGCTTCGACGTCGGGCAGGTGGCCGGACAGGTAGCGCTCCAGTTTGTGTACCTGACGCTCAACCTCAAAGTCGGGGGCGCCCACTGCCTCCTGGCCCGCGAACTGCCGGAAGAACTTGCCCCGTTGGTGGTGTTTCCACTTGCCATCCTCGTAAGTGATCTGCCCCCCTTGTGCCTTGACCACGAAGACGG
>JADHWW010000197.1 GCA_016783285.1 Anaerolineae bacterium | reverse complement strand
CGGCGTGGTGCAGGATGTACTCGGCGCAGAGGGCCTGGTTGGCAAAGGACATGTCCATCACTGCGCTGGGGTGGCCCTCGGCGGCGGCCAGATTGACCAGGCGACCTTCCGCGAGGATGTGGATGCGCCGTCCGTCGGGCAGGGTGTACTCGTCCACGGAGGGACGAACGCGGCGCGGCGACCCCTCTGCCAGTTCCTCCAGGGCCGGGATGTTGATCTCGACGTTAAAGTGGCCCGAGTTGGCGACGATGGCGCCGTCCTTCATCGCCTCGAAGTGGGGCCGGTCAACGACGTTGATGTCGCCGGTACTGGTGATGAAGATGTCGCCCAGCGGCGCGGCCTCCGACATTGGCATCACGCGGAACCCGTCCATCACCGCCTCCAGCGCCCGCAGCGGGTTCACCTCGGTGACGATGACGTTGCCGCCCAGCCCCTTGGCCCGCATAGAGATGCCCCGGCTGCACCAGCCGTAGCCGGCGACGACGACGGTCTTGCCAGCGATGAGGACGTTGGTGGCGCGGATGACGCCGTCCATCGTGGACTGTCCCGTGCCGTAGCGGTTGTCGAAGAGGTGCTTGGTGAGCGCGTCGTTGACGGCGACGATGGGATAGCGCAGGACGCCGTCTTTCGCCATCGCCCGCAGCCGGATGACGCCGGTGGTCGTCTCCTCGGTGCCGCCGATCACGTCGCCGATCAGTTCGGTGCGCGCCTTGTGGAGCGTGCTCACCAGGTCGGCCCCATCGTCCATCGTGATCTGGGGGCGGTGGTCAATGGCGGCGTGGATGTGCTTGTAGTAGGTCTCGTTGTCCTCCCCTTTGATGGCAAAGACGGGGATTTCGTAGTAAGAGACCAGCGCCGCCGCCACGTCATCCTGGGTGGAGAGAGGATTGGAGGCGGTGAGGACCACCTCCGCCCCGCCAGCCTGGAGCGTGTGGGCCAGGTTGGCCGTCTCGGTGGTGATGTGGAGGCAGGCGGAGAGGCGCACGCCTGCCAACGGTTTTTCTTTGGCAAAGCGCTCACGGATGAGGCGCAGTACCGGCATCTCCCGCTCCGCCCACTCGATGCGCAGGCGGCCGGCGGGGGCCAGGTTGAGGTCTTTGATGTCGTAGTCGGTTGGCATAATATTACTCCTTAAGGTTCAGTTTATCGAATAGCAGATAGCATGTCTTCTGGCATCAGCGTGTATCTCAGGCCACCTTCCCCCTTTTTTTCGCTCTTACTACGACTGATAATAGCGAATGAGAAAGGTTCCTTGGCAAGCATCGCCTTGAAGTCGTCAGGTGTCACTGGTAGGCATGACGATTTTCCCAGGTCAAAGCATTCCACTTCCTGTGTGGGAAAGTCTGCCCAGTCAAAAGTCCAACCCGATATCTGTGCGATCCATTCAAACAATTCCCTGAATTTCCTCCACCTTCTCTTGTGAGTAGGATCACTGATTGTACACTGGGACGTGCGCCCAAATCCGATCTCTACCAGCTTGTCGCCAAGAAGGGCTCCCCACTCTAACAACCGCCGGGGTGGAGTGTGGTACAGAATAGAGCAAAGCGGATAAATAGCTGACTCACGGTTCACCTGCTTGCTTCCAAGCCAATCTAACCAGTCAATGGCGTTGTTTTGGTAAACCGCAGCGTTTTTGAGGGATGAATCAGCATGGAGTAGAAGCGGCAGAAAACCCCTGGGTATGCGGTATCCCTCCAGATCTCCCCAAGCATTGTAGCAACATAGCAAGAAGTGTATCGTGGCGAAGGGATACTTCCTGTCGAAGTGCTCCTCGCAATTGAGATCCCGTATCAAGTTAGGATTCACTGACTGGGCATCTGGGTCTGTATGTCCCGGAATGGGTATAGTTTGGCTGAATTGCAACATGTGGTGACCTACGCTACGGATGTTTCGCCAATAGATATCGTGGTCTATGAAGATGTATCTGCCGCTCAGAAAATCCCTGTACTCAGAAAGCACCCAAATCTTCTTCGTGTCATAGAAGCCAACAATTTCCCAGTCCAACAACCACGTTAGCAATGCACCTGATAAGATGCCGTCAAGGTCAGGACTGATTATCATTTTGTGCCCGTGTTCTCTGAGCCAGGGCGTTTTCTTGGCTAGTGCTTCGTAGTCCATCTGCACCTCTTTCTGCTGCTTGGCGGTATATTCTGCACTGGGTTCGCGATCTCGGAGTCCAACGAATGTCAGTTGTCGGGCTTTAGCCCGCTGCTGGTGGAGGTGCTCCAATAATTGCCTATCCTGCACAGGCAGTTTGTCGAAGCGTGTTATCAATTGGTCACGCAGATGTAATGCCTCATGCAGCCGCTGACGGGCCACTACCACATATTTCTCTTGAATCTCGTAGCCCACGTACCGGCGTCCAAGCGCCTCGGCAACTTTAGCGGTTGTCCCAATTCCGAGAAAAGGATCGAGTACCAGGTCGCCAGCATAAGAATACAGCAAAATTAGCCGGTATGGAATCTCTTCTGGGAATGGACAGGGGTGCGGCAGATAGTTCGGTGGGACAGGGGCGATGTGCCACACGTTGTTCGCAATCTCGCGGGTGAAGATGGCATCAATGTTGATCCGGTTGGCTTCTTTCTCAATCTGGCTTCGGCTCTTGTAGATCCTTGGCCCAGGCTTGCGAAAGACCAGAATAGACTCGGACATGATGTTGGGATGATAATAGCCCGGGTACGGGTGTTGGATGGTGACACCGGCTCGCCTCACGCCTCCTGTGACTTTGTGCCACACTATCTCTTGGTGATACTCGTAGCCGATTTTCTCCATCAGCACGACCAGGTGTTGCGGCACGGGATACTGACGTCTGTTGAGGAGCACTGTCCCAATGACAACAGCGCAAAAGCCACCGGGTTTTTGTGTCCGAAAGACCTCCGCGAAGCAAACCTTGAGCCAATCGAGGTATTCCTCATAAGGCTCTCCTCTGCGTGTCCTGTACCACGCTTCGGAATCTGCAACGTGCTGTTCGTAGTCAATGGCGTTCCAATACGGTGGACTGGTTACGACCAAGTCTACCGATCCATCAGCGACTTTGTCCATCTTCTCGCACGACTTTGCGAAGATACTGTTCATTCGAGCTCCTTAAGGTTTTCGCCACAGTTGGCACAAATGTAGCCTGGCGGAGCGGCACCAAAAATGCTTTCTTCAAAGCGGGCGTAGGGATTGGTGGGTGGGGTGTATGTGTGGCAAATCGGGCAATAGCCCTCCTCGGCAATCATCAGCACCTGGTTCAGGACTTGTCCCAAGGGACGGGGAACGGTAGGAAGCAGCGTCATCCCGTTATGGCTAAAAGGACCCTGTGGAATCTCTGCTGGATTGAGAGTCGACAGCGGCCATATCTCCCACGCCTGAGCCGGAGGACAATAGGCTATCGCCAGACCCACTACCGGTTTATCACCAGGGCATTGAGACCAAGCAGGTAGAGGCTCGTCAAACTGGTAGACGGCCCATACGACGGGAGTGGGAGTGCCGACAGGACTGGCAGTTTCCAGTGCCCCGTAGTTGAGCATGCGTCCGGTTCTACGGAGACGGATGTTGAAAGGCCGCGTCTGAACGAGATGGCATGCTTCTTCGGCCCACTCGCGCACCTGGACAGAATCCCAGGAAACTTGCTCACCTCGGACTGATGGAACGGACCTGACAGCGGGAAGTTGATGGGTGTGAATCATGGTCTACCTCCAATGTCTTTGTCTTTTTGTGATTGCCTCATTCGGCGGGTGGCAGGACCTTCGAGAAAAGGACAGTAACGCTCAAAGCCCAGCCGCTCATAGATACGGATGGCGCTCTCGTTCTTCTGGTCAACGTTGAGCACGACGTCGCGGATGCCGTGTTGCACGAGTTCGGACAGGACGGCGCTGGTGGTCGCCGTGCCGTAGCCCCGCCCGCGGTAGTCCGGGTGGGTAAAGATGTTGCCCACGGCTGCCACACCGTAGGTCGGGCTGACCAGGTGGGTGCCTGCGGCTGCCACCAGTCGGCCGTCCGCGAGCACGCCATAGAAGACACCATGCGGCACCTGCGCCGGACCAAAAGCATTGCCTCCGCCGAGGGCGTACAACTCTGCCAGTTGGTCAGAGTGAGCAGGCGTGAGCCGGGCACAGTCGCCCCCCACGGGCCGGAAGCGCGCGGGCTGCAGCACCATACGCCACATCGGAATCGTCTCGTTCCACTCGTAGAAATCGCAGGCCACCGGCAGGTGCTTTGTGCGGCAGGTGAGATAGACCCATTCAGGACAGAGGACGTCCTCGAGGATGGCCCGCAGGCCGTCGGGGTCGCCCATCAGGAGCAGAGCCGGTGGCTTCAGGCCGCAAAAGTGCAGTACCAGCGCCTCCATCCGCCCGTCCCGTTCCGCTCCCGCCCACGCACTCTGGACGAACATTCCCGGCTCCAGGTCACCGATGGCGTAGGCACCGTAGAGCCGGTCGGTTTCGAGAAAGGCCAGGATTTGGAATTTGTCGGTGAGTTTGCTGGTTTTCCACATTCCTCACCTACTGTCTGCTTTCAACAGCACATCCAACGCCCCCTCCTGATCCGCCAATTCTCCCAATCCGTGTTCTACTCCCTGCTCCCAACAACACATCCAATGCTCCTTCGTCGTCAAAGTACTCCCGATAGCGGGCCACGAACTCGGCCAGCGTGTAGTGGTGGCTCTGGGCCCCCGGCTGCTCAATGACGTAGGTCGCCGCCAGTGCCCCCATCCGCCCGGTGACCTCCCACGACAGGCCGGCGCTCAGCCCTTTGATGAACCCGGCCCGGAAGGCGTCTCCTACGCCGGTGGGATCGTCTGCCCAGTTGGGAGGAACCGCTGGGATGTCGTAGACATTCCCTTCTGCCCGTATGCGCGTCCCTTCCGCCCCCAGCGTGATGACGCAGGCGCGGGCGGGCGCGACGCGAATCTCCTCCGGCGTGAGGCCGGTCTTTTCCCGCAGCATCTCGAACTCGTACTCATTGACGACGAGGATGCTGCACCCCTCCAGCCCGGCCCACAGTTCGTCGCCGCTCAGGCGGACGATCTGCTGGCTGGGGTCGTAGAGGTACGGGATGGCCAGTTCCCGGCACTCGGCAGCGTATTTCACCATCGCCTGGGGGTCGTTGGGGGAGATGGTCACCAGAGCCTGCCCTGAGCCTGTCGAAGGGTCAATCTGGCCGGCCGCCAAATCGTGGAAGGAGAGATCGCGGGCGCGGGCCATCGCGCCGGTGTAGAAACTGGCGATCTGGTTGCCGTCCTGGTCGGTGTTGACGAAGAAGGAAGCGGTGAACAGATCAAGTTCGTCGCGGATGAGAGACGTGTCCACGCCGTGCTGCTCCAGCCAGGCGCGGTACTCGCCAAAGTCCTGCCCCACGGTGGCCATCACACGCGGGCGCTCGCCCAGGAGCGCCAGGTTGTAGGCGATGTTGGCCGCGCAGCCACCCCGCAGCCGCCGCATTTCGTCCACCAGGAAACTGACGGAGAGGTGCTCAATCTGGTCGGGCAGGATGTGCTCGGCGAAGCGGCCTGGGAAGGTCATCAAGTAGTCATAAGCGATAGAGCCGGTGACGATAATATTCATTTTCCCTCCTGGTCGGTAGGTTGGTAGACTGGTAGATTGGTACATTGGTAGATTGGTCACAGACACGAACTGCCAATTTCCCAATTTACCAGTTTCCCAATCTACCAATTTACTGACGCACAATATGGCTCATCGGCAGAAACCGGTCACGAACGATGACTCTGAGCGTCCGCAGCCCGTCCCAGGGGCGGATCTTTTTGCCTTCCTCGACGGTGCGCGGAGAATACGAGATTGGGACCTCGACGATCTCGTGCCCGGCACGCAAGATTTTGTCGGTCAACTCAGAGTCGAGTTCAAAGCCCGGTTGTACCAGGTTGAGTGACTGCAACACGTCGGTACGTACCATCTTGGCGGCCGTGGAGACGTCGGTCAAGTGTGCCCCGTAGAGCAGGTTGGTCAGCAGGGTCAGGAAACGGACCCCCAGGTAGTTTGCCAGATACTTGTAGATCGCCCGCCTGCCCAACGTGCGCGAGCCGTAGAGCGCCACTGGATGATCCTGCTCGAGGCGCGCGATGAACAGCGGGAGGTCTCGTGGATCGTACTCGAAATCGGCGTCCCAGATGATGCTATAGTCGCCCGTGCAACGGGGAATGGCCGTGCGCACCGAGGCGCCCTTGCCCAGATTGCGCGAGTGAAAGATCACCTGCACGTCCGGCAGGTTCAGCCCTTGCAGCAGTTCCCGGGTGCCGTCGGTGGAAAAGTTATCCACGACGACGATCTCTTTCTCCCACTCCGGCCCCAGGTCTACAGCCCGAACGCGCTCCAGGACGGTCAGAATGGTATCTCGTTCGTTGTAGCAGCAAATAATGATGGATAGTTTCATGTGAATTGCGAATTGCGAATTGCGAATTGCGAATGGGTTTGGAAAAAATCGGCAAAGGTTTCCAGGACGTAGGCGATGCGGGCGTCGTCCAGACCGGGGTAGACGCCGATGAAGAAGGTGGAACGCATGACGAGGTCCGAGTTGGGCAGATCGCCTACGGTGCGGTGCCTGATGTGGCGATAGCCGGGCTGCCGCACGATGTTGCCGGCGAACAGGAGCCGCGTCTCGACGTTACGTTCTTCTAGCCAGGTGATCAAGTCGCGGCGGGTGAAGGGTGCGCCGGGGCGGACGGTGATGGGGAAGGCGAACCACGACGGATCGGCCCGTTCGCTCCAGGTGGGCAGGATCAGGAATTCTTCGTAGTGCTTTAATCCCTCGTAGAGGCGGGCAAAATTGTTTTTGCGGGCCGCGACAAAGTCCGGCAATTTGTCCAACTGGGCCAGCCCGATGGCGGCCTGCACGTCGGTCATCTTGAGATTGTAGCCGATCTCGGTGTACAAGTAGCGGTGATCGTAAGGCTCGTCCAGGCCGGGGATGTGCCACTCGAAGCGGCGGCCACAGGCTCCCTCGGGGGGACTATCGTAGCGGCACCGGCAATCGCGGCCCCAATCCCGTATGCTCCGGGCAATGCGGGCCAGGCGCGGGTCGCCGGTGAGCACCGCTCCACCTTCTCCAGTGGTGATGTGGTGAGCGGGGTAAAAACTGAGCGTCGCCAGGTCGCCGAAGGAGCCGACCATCCGCCCGTCGTAGGTCGAGCCGAGCGCGTCGCAGGCATCCTCAATGACGTAGAGAGCGTGGGTGCGGGCGAACTCTATCACCGGTTCCATCTCGACCGGGT
>JADHWW010000120.1 GCA_016783285.1 Anaerolineae bacterium | reverse complement strand
TACGTGGTGGCCTGGACTGGCGAGACGGCTACCGGCGAGGACATCGTCGTCACGGCGGTGGACATAGACAATTTGATGCGAGCCAAGGCGGCCATCTATGCCGGATTCTCTATCCTGGCCCGCAGCGTGGGACTGACCATAGCCGATGTGGGGCAGGTGCTCATCGGTGGGGCCTTTGGCCAGTACATAAACGTGGAGAAGGCGGTCCAGATTGGCCTACTGCCCGACAAGTCCTTCGACGACTTTCGCTTCCTGGGCAATACCTCGGTGCGGGGAGCGTACATGGCGCTCCTTTCGCGGGGGATACGCCAGCGAGTGGCCGAGGTGGGGCAGATGATGACTTATCTGGAACTCTCGGCCGACAACACCTTCTTCGACGAGTTCAACGCGGCGCTGTTCCTGCCGCATACGGATGAGAGCCAATTTCCTTCGGTGGCAGCGTTGTTGGAGGGGAGGCTGTCTTGACTGGAGTGGAGGGTGTTGGCAGAGGCCGGGCACGGCGGTACGTGGCTGCGGGCACTTGATGAATCGTCTTATGAGTTAACGATTTGCTTAATGATTTTCTAACCGGCCTGATAAGGCCAGCGGATTGAGGCAGCCGAAGGACGGGGGTATGATAAACGTCATAGACGGTGAGGGAAATTTCCTGGCAGGGCCGGAGGAGGTGACGTCGGTGAGCGTCCTGTGGGGAAATCGGGATGACTCTTTCCGCGTACGCGCTGATGAGAGCATATCGTGGGTGCAAGGTGATCCAACAAGTACGGCACTTCGCCTGTTCCGTTTCGACGGATCCGCCTACATCCCATAGGTAACCGGCAGTCCTACACAAGTGTGAGTCTGGCCGGCTGGACGAAGAGGAGGGACTGATGTCGGGAATGTTGCATAGAGTTAGTACAACGACTACGATGTCTTTGCCAGAAGTGATGGGCGTGGCACAACGATTGCCTCTGGACGCTCAGGTTGAATTGGCGGAGGGTTTATTGCACGGTCTGCGCACCATCTTGCGTAGCAGCCGCCTCGTAACTATTGAGGCTGAGTTACGACCTCTGGGCGGGATGGGTGAGGCAGAATTGCGTGTGTTGGCTGATGTTGTCTTCGCCCCGGATCACCAAAAAGAATTGAGCGATTTATTGCGCAAGAATCGCGAGGGGAGATTAACGAAGGATGAGGAGCGGAGATTAGATACCTTGCTTGCCGAGGTTGATCGGGTTGCATTGCTCAAAGCCAGAGCTCTATACACGCTGAACTTGTACCAACAAACGGAGGAGACGGTTCAGTGAATTCCCCCCATGTCCCTGCTGAATTGCGACGGTACGTGCTGAACACAGCCGGTGGACGCTGTGCCTATTGTTGTAGCGCCGAAGCATTGATGGGAGTCACTTTTGAAGTTGAGCACATCATCTCCCGTTCAGCTGGGGGTGAGACGAAGGCGGACAATCTTTGCCTCAGTTGTCCACCCTGCAATCGGCACAAAGCAGCACGTCTGACGGTCCTTGATCCTAAGAGTGGCAAGGGGGTTCCCCTTTACCATCCCAACCATCAGGTCTGGAGTGATCACTTTGCCTGGAGCGAGGATAGCACTCGGGTCGTTGGTCTTACCGCTGTAGGCCGAGCAACCATCATAGCGCTGCGCATGAACCGCCATCAGATAGTGCAGTTGCGACGCTATTGGGTGGCTCTGGGCTTGCATCCACCTGAGGGAGGTTGGGTTGACGACGATTACTCTGGTCAGCAAAGGCGGCGCCAGCAGGATGCGGAGATAAACTGTGATCAAGCCCCTATTTGAAGTAGTGGACGAGCGCGAGTTCACCGACCGGGACGAGGAGTTGGCCTTCTTGTGGCGGCTGGTCGAGCGTGCCCGCGACCGGCGCGGTTACAGTTATGCCGTCATCGCCCGCAAGGGGATGGGCAAGACCGCTCTCCTCCAGCGTTTCTACAATGATCTCTTCACTCAACAGGATGAGGTCGTGCCCTTTTACGTCAGTTTCGCCGAGTTCCGCGCCGACCGGGGCGCCAAGCGTTTTCCCCTCACCACGTTCATCGAGTATTACTTTACCACGTTGGTGCGCCAGTACATTGCTTTTCGTCTGCGTCGCCCAGAGTTAGTGCAGGAGTATCATCACACCATTCCCACCTTGCAGAAACTCGCGGCAGATGCCGGGCTCGACGAACTCGAAACACCACTGGCCGCCTTTTGCTCTTTGTGGGAGGAAAAACGATTCAATCACCTGCTCTACTACGTCATTCGCTTCACGCGCAACTTTCTCGGCAAACAGGACAGAGCGCCGGGTCTGCTTATCATTGACGAGTTCCAGGTGTTGGTACACATCTGGGATGCCGAGATCGCGCAAATCCGGGACATCACCGACATCTACCAGCAGACGGCGGAGGCAAAGTGGTGTCCGATGGTGGTGACCGGTTCGGCGGTGAGCCTGATCACGGAGACGGTAATGGGTGGGCTGCTGGCGCGGCGCTTTGGCCCCTACCCTCTGGAGCCTTTCGACTCCGAGCACAGCGTCGAGTATGCGATCAATCTAGCGACGCTCAACCACGTTCCGCTGCACGAGGGGGTGGCTTACGCCATTCACACCCTCACCGGCGGCAACCCGCATTACGTATGGTGCCTGCTCAACAGCGACGCTCTCACGGGGGCAGGTCTCACCTCGCTCGACCTGCTCTACAAGGTCTACGAGTATGAGATGAACGACCCCAAAGGTAAACTGCGCGGCTTTTGGGACGTTCACTTTTCCACCATGGCCCGTCGCGTCAACGCCCAGGGTGACGCTCTGCGGCTGCTCTATCACCTGGCCACCCATCCGGCCGAGGAGTTCAACATCCACGGTATGGCGGCCTACTTCCAGCGTGAGGTCTCCGAAGTCGAAGAAATCATGGCTATGCTGGAACAGGCGGACCTGGTGGAATGGTGGATAAAAGGTCTCTATCGTCGCATCACCGACCCGGTGCTGGCGGACTATATCGTTCAGCGGTATAGTACCGTGCTGGAGCAAAAGTCCTTTGCGGCCTTTATTGCTGGCTTCGAGGCCGACTTTCGGCGCAAGATGGGGAGTTTGAGCAACGCCGTCGGCCACGCGGCCGAACTCTTCACCATCGGGTTACTGACCCGCTTCGACGGCCAGGAGGTGGAGGGGCGGCGCTGCTTCGGCGTCGAGGAGGGAAGTGTGACGCTGCCCCGCTTCGATTCCGTCGTCAACCGCAGCGGGATCATCTTCGAGGGAGATCACGTCGAGTTCGACGTGGTGGCGGAGGGGAAGAAGGAGACCTGGTTGGTGGAGGTACGCCATCGCCAGAAGCCGCTGAGCACGGAGGATGTGGAGCAATTCCTGCGCAAGGTAGAGCAGTGGGCAGAGGAAAAGCGTCCGGCGCTCTGGCTGCTCTCCTTCGCCGGTTTCACCGCGCCGGCGGACGAGCAACTCGAGGGATTGGGTATCCGCCACAGCGACTTGAGCGGTTTCAACCGGTTGGCCGATGCGGTGGGATACGTCCATTTCCCGTCGCGGGTCGCCGCCCCACCAGGAGGAGACTGAGTTGACGACGACAATTGCGCTGGCCGGCAAAGGCGGCACCGGCAAGACGACCATCGCCGCGCTCCTGATCCGCTACTTGTGCGAAGAGCACAATGGGAGTATCCTGGCCATTGACGCCGATCCCTCCAGCAACCTCAACATGGTGTTGGGAATGGAAGTGGAGCAGACGGTCGGCGACATCCGCGAGGGTATGCTCACCCTGGTGCAGTCCAGCGGCGCGCTGGCCGGTTCCATGCCCGGCGGGATGAGCAAGCACGAGTACCTGGACTATCAGATCCAGATGGCGCTAGAGGAAGGAGAGCGAGTAGACCTGCTAGCGATGGGCCGGCCGGAGGGCCCCGGCTGCTACTGCGCCGCCAATCAGATGCTGCGCGTAATCTTGGATCGTATCGCAGCCAACTACGACTATGTGGTGATTGACAACGAGGCCGGGATGGAGCATCTCAGTCGCCGCACCACCCGCAACGTGGACGTTCTGCTGCTGGTGACAGATCCCACGCAGCGGGGGCTCATCGCCGCGCAGCACATGCGTGAGATGGTGCCAGAACTGAACATCGGCGTGGGCCAGGTTTACCTGATCGTCAACCGTCTGCGGGGGGGAAGCGGGGGAGTGGGGGGGTGTGGGAGTGTGGGGGCAGGGAGGTTGCCCCTTCCGCTGGCCGAGGCGGTGGCGCGGACGGGGCTGGAGTTGCTGGGAACGGTGCCGGAGGATGCGGCGATGGCAGAGTTCGAGTTCACCGGCCGGCCGCTGGTGGAACTGCCAGCGGAGACAGCAGTCTATCGGGCCGTGCGGGAGATCGCTGAGAGGGTGGTGGGATAGAGGGGCTTGCCCGTGTGTAGTATTTATGCTACAATTGTGGTGTAAATGCTACACCAGGGAGGTTCGAGATGAGATTCTACAGGCCACTTGACCACATTCTGGGAGCAAAGTCCAAAGTCGCCGTGTTGAGGCACCTGGTACAGGACGACCGAGAGCAAAGTGGGCGAGAGATAGCGCGGGCCGTCGGCCTATCGCCCAAGCCACTGAACCAGGTGCTAGCCCGGTTGGCGGACGAGGGAATGCTGCTGCGCCGCAACATAGGCCGCGTGTATCTCTTTCGGCTGAACCGGAACAACCGGCTCGTGGCAGAACTCGTTGTTCCTTTGTTCGAGGGTGAGGAGGAACTATTGAATCAGGCACTCACCAAAGTGCTCGAAGGCGTGCCCAGCGTCCTGTCGGCCATTTTGTACGGCAGCGTGAGCCGGAGAGAGGAGAAGCCGTACAGCGACGTCGATCTTCTGGTGGTGACAGAGGATGGGACCAAGGCGGTAGAAGAGATGTTGGAGGACCGGGCTATGGGTTTCATGAGGCGGTATGGTAACTTTCTCTCATTCATCGTGATGTCCTTGGCCGAGTTTCGTCAGGAGTATCAGGAAAGAAACGATTTCCTACACGAGGTACTGAGGACGGGCCGGGTTGTGATTGGCCAGTTGCCACTGGAGCTGGTATATGGCTCCGACTAAGATTCCGACCGCTACTATCTCGCGGGCAAGGTATATCCACTACTGGCGCAACGCCAAGGAGTGTTTTGAGGGCATGAAGGACGCTGCCCTGGCCGAGCGTTGGCACTTGACAGCTCTGAATGGCGTTCACTGTGTTATCGCTGCTGCCGACGCGCTACTGATTCACACGGCGGGCCTGCGCTGCAAAAGCAAGGATCACCTGGACGTATTTACTCTGCTGGATCAATACGTGGATGATCCTGACGCCAGCAAAATGCTCAAACACAGCATCAGTGTGGTGCGGCGGAAGTCGGACATCGAGTATCGCGCAAAGAGAGTCAGCGAGACCGATGCTCATCAGTTGATCAAACAAGTAGAGCGCTTTTATGAGTGGGTACGCGCAAAGATTCGCCAATAGAATAAGGAGGTATCTAGAATGTACGTGATAGCCGAAAACATCCATATCATCTCCCCCCGCGTCAAGAAGGCCATCGCCGAGCGGAATACCAGGTTCTTCCAGGACCTGGCGGTGCGCATGGTGGACGCAGGGGCGAACGCGGTAGATCTCAACATTGGCCCGCAGAAAAAGCGCGGCCACGAGATTCTGCCCTGGCTGGTCGAGACCGTCGAGGAGGTGGTGGACGTGCCGCTGGTCTTTGACACCACCAA
Source organism: Anaerolineae bacterium (assembly GCA_016783285.1). Next base: position 22,321 of record JADHWW010000120.1, on the reverse strand, counting down.
CCTGACAGCCATTGAGGCGGCCTGCGAGACGGTGAGCAAGGCCCAACCCATCATCAACTCGACCGACGCGCGGGCCGAGCGGCTGGAGACGGTGCCGGCCGTGGCAAAGAAGTTCAACACGCGCCTGATCGCGTTGACGATGGCCGAGGGTATGATCCCGGTCGGCGCCGACGAGAGGGTCACTATTGCCCTGGAGACGCTGATCCCATATATGCTGGAAATTGACTTTCCCATCCCCGACCTGATCATTGACCCGCTGGTGCTGACAGTCTCCGGTACCCAGGAGTACTGCCCGGAGTGTATTGAGGCGGTGCGCACGCTCAAGTTCGCCTGGGACCCGCCCCCACTGACCAACGGCGGTCTCTCCAACGTCTCCAACTCTGTCCCTAACGAGATGCGCCCGCTGCTCAACCGCACCTACATGGTGATGTTGATGGGCGCCGGCATTGACATGGTCATTGCCGACCCCTTCGACCGCGAGTTGATGGAGTGGATTCGCGTGGTCGAGGAGCGGGACGAGAGCACGTCGCTCAATAAACTGCTGCTCAAACTGCACGACCGGGTGGAGGCGATGGAGGAGTTGCAGCCTGACGATGTGGACATGTCCGACCCGCAGCAAGCGGACATCTGGAAGACGGTGCAAATACTCTTGAACAAGGTCATCTATACGGCTTCGTACCTGCGAGTGTGAGTTGGCGGATTGGGAAATTGGGAAATTGGGAAACTGGTAGATTGGGAAATTGGGAAACTGGTAGATTGGGAAACTGGGAAACTGGTAGATTGGGAAATTGGGAAACTGGTAGATTGGGAAATTGGGAAACTGGTAGATTGGGGAATTGGGAAACTGGTAGATTGGGAAACTGGTACATTGGTAACGGAGGCCAACCACCAATCTACCAATCTACCAATCTACCAATCTACCAATATACCGATAAAGGAGAAATATGACCGCACAATTGATTGACGGCAAGGGAACGGCGGCCACGATCCACGAGGAGATCAAGGCCGAGGTCGAGCATCTCAAGGCCGAGCACGGCATCGTGCCGGGGCTGGCGACGGTGTTGGTGGGGGAAAACCCCGCCTCCCAGTTCTACGTGCGCTCCAAGCAGAAGCGGTGCGCCGAGATTGGTATCCAATCCTTTGGCCACAATCTGCCGGAAAGCGCCAGCCAGGAAGAGGTTGATGAATTGGTGGCGGAGTTGAACGCCGACCCGCAGGTGCACGGCATCCTGGTGCAGTTGCCATTGCCCAAGCACCTGAACGAGGAACAGGTGTTGGCTGCTATCGGGCTGGATAAGGACGTGGATGGCTTTCACCCCGTGAACATCGGGCGGCTTTCGATGAAGGGCCGCGAGCCCATGTTCGTCCCCTGTACTCCCTCCGGCTGCATCGAGTTGCTCGACCGGTACGGGATTGAGATTGAGGGCCGGGAGGCGGTGGTGCTGGGCCGTAGTAACATCGTCGGTCTGCCGGTTTCGATGTTGTTACTGCACCGGAATGCCACCATCACTATCTGCCACTCCCGCACAAAAGACCTGCCGGCTACCTGTCGCCGCGCCGACATTCTCATCGCGGCCGTGGGCCGACCCGAGATGGTCAAGGCCGACTGGGTCAAGCCGGGCGCGGCGGTGATTGACGTCGGCATCAACCGGGTGGACGACCCCACGCGGAAGAGAGGCTACCGCCTGGTGGGCGACGTGGATTTCGAAGCGGTGAAAGAGGTGGCGGGCTACATCACGCCGGTGCCGGGTGGCGTCGGCCCGATGACCATCGCCATGCTCTTGCGGAATACGCTCGTCTCGGCTAAGCGGGTCGCTGGAATATAGAGGCGGCATGCGAATCCAAATTTCGATCAACAAGGTGCGCGGCCCCTTCGTGCGCCAGGTGGAGGAAATCAGCGGTCAGGAGTTGCTGGCCTGCAACCAGTGTGGCAAGTGTAGCGCCGGCTGTCCGGTCGTGGCGGCAATGGACATTCTGCCCAGCCAGGTCATCCGCATGGCGCAACTGGGGATGGAGGAGGTGTTGGAAAGCAACACCATCTGGATTTGCGCCTCCTGCCTCACCTGTGTCACGCGCTGCCCCAAGGGGGTGGACCTGCCCCGGCTGATGGAGGCGCTACGCCAGATTTCGCTGCGCAAGGGAGTCACGGAACTGGATCTGAACGCGCTCCCGCCAGAGTTGTTGCGGGAGGTGCCACAGTTGGCGATTGTCGGCGGGTATAGGAAGTATATGAGGTAGGTTGATAATGGCTATTCCCTATTATCCGGGCTGCACGCTCTCGACGAAGGCAAAGAACTATGATTGCTCCGGGAGGGCTGTGGCGGCGGCTTTGGGATTGGAGTTGGAGGAACTTGGCGAGTGGCAGTGCTGTGGGGCGACGTTCCCGCTGATGCTGGACGACTCGATGGCACTCATCGCCCCGACGCGGGTGCTCTACCAGGCGCAGCAGGCCGGCGAGCGCGTCGTGACGTTGTGCGCTATCTGTTTCAACGTCCTCCGCCGCTCCCAGGCGTTGCTGAAGCGGGACCCGGAGATGCTGGAGCGCATCAATTGGTTCACCGAGCAGGAGTATCACGGCGATGTGCACGTCGCCCATTTTCTGGAAATCCTGCGGGATGATCTGGGCTGGGAATCGTTGGCCGAACGGGTGGTGCACCCATTGACCGGACTGCGGGTTGCTCCCTACTATGGCTGTCTGCTCCTGCGTCCCTACGACGAGATCGGCCTGGACGACCCGGAGGACCCGATCATCCTACACGACCTGGTGCGGGCGCTGGGAGCAGAGCCGGTGGACTTTCCCTACAGCATCGAGTGCTGCGGTTCCTACCTGACGGTGAAGGACCCTCAGGTCTCCGAGACGCTCTCGAAGGACATCATTGCCTCGGCGCAGGGGTGCGGCGCACAGGTCATCATCACCGCCTGCCCCCTCTGCCAGTTCAACCTGGACTACCCGCAGCGAGAGACGGAGGCCGGTCGCGCTGGCAACGAGATACCGGTGCTCTACTTTACCCAACTGATGGCCGTGGCGCTGGGTCTGCCGGAGGAGACGTGGGGGATGGAGGAGCACTATGTGGACCCCAGGCCGCTGTTCGGAAATGGGTAGACTGGTAAATTGGGAAACTGGTAAATTGGTAAATTGGTACATTGGTCTCTGCGGTCAGCATCCCAATCTACCAATGTACCAATCTCATTGAGGCGTTGGTCATGAATGACAGGGCTTTGGTGATCGGCGCCGGGATCGGCGGGATGCAGGCCGCGTTGGACATCGCCGACAGTGGCTACGAGGTGATTCTGGTCGAGAAGGAGCCTTCCATCGGCGGGCACATGGCGCAACTGTCCGAAACCTTCCCGACGCTGGATTGTTCCCAATGCATCCTTACCCCGCGCACGGTCGAGGTTGGGCAGCATCCCAACATCCGGCTGCTGACGCTGAGTGAGGTGGTGGGCGTAGAGGGGGAGGTCGGGGATTTCAGAGTGCGCATCCTGCGCCATCCCCGCTACGTCATCGAGGAGAAGTGCACTGCCTGTGGTGATTGCACCCAGGTCTGCCCGATCGTTGTGCCCAACGAGTTCGACCGGGGGCTGGCCGCCCGCCGCGCTATCTACATCCCCTCTCCCCAGGCAGTGCCGGCGGTCTACACACTTGACCCCGATGCCTGTATGGGACTCTTTCCCCTGGCGTGCGGCAAGTGCGCGGAGGCGTGCGAGGCGGATGCCATTGATTACGATATGGGGCCCGAGACCGTCGAGATGGAGGTGGGGGCCATCGTCGTCGCCACGGGCTACGAACTCTACCAGGACGAGGCGGTGATGGCCTACGCTTACATGGATCACCCCGATGTGATGGATGGATTAGAGTTCGAGCGGCTACTATCCGCCTCCGGCCCGACCGGCGGTAAAATCATCCGCCCCTCTGACCGCAAAGTGCCCAAGGAAGTAGTCTTCATCCAGTGCGCCGGGTCGCGCAACCCGGAACACGGCATGCCATACTGCTCGAAAATCTGCTGTATGTACACCGCCAAGCACGCCATTCTCTACAAGCACCGCGTTCCTGATGGGCAGGTCTATGTGTTCTACATAGACATCCGGGCCGGCGGCAAGGGGTACGAAGAGTTCGTCACGCGGGCGATGGAGGAGGATCGCACGGTCTACATCCGGGGGCGGGTCTCCAAGGTTTTCTCCAGCGACGGCAGGTTAATGGTGTGGGGGGTGGATACGCTGACCGGGAGCAAGGTGGAGATCGCTGCCGACCTGGTGGTCATGGCATCGGCGATTGTGCCCTCGGAGAGCAGCCGCCGCGTGGCGGAGATGCTGGGCGTCGGCGTGGACGAGTTTGGCTTTTACACCGCGTCGGACGAGGAGATGACACCGGTGGAGAGTGGGGTGAAGGGTGTCTTCCTGGCCGGGGCGGGCCTGGGGCCACAGGACATCCCGGAGACGGTGGCGCAGGCCTCAGGCGCGGCGGCCAAGGTGCTGGCGCTGTTTCAGGCGGCGAGGGCAATGAACAATAAAACAATGAACAATGAACAACTTGCGGATTGCGAGAATCCGGCCAGACTATAGAGGAAAGCGGGACATCAATGCCTATTCCTGCATTTGAGGAGAATGGTCTTTGATGATACACAATACCGATGAGCTTGGAATCTGTCAACGCCGCCTTCTCGGTCTGCAAACCCGTGCTGAACAGATTGTCACCCATCCTCAAAAGAGCAGGCGCATCAAAGAAATGGAGTTGGCCGGAGTTCGTGGTATGATAGGGCAACTTGAACGAGAGATTCAGGCTTACGAATTCGCCCGCATCCAACACTCTATCCACATCCTCAGAGACGAGTTACGGGACACTGAGGTCATAAAACTACCATCTATGATTCAGAAAACACTGGATGTACTTGAGGAAATGACCCGCGTTCTGCAGCCTGCTCTGAGTTCGTAGATCGTCATCGCTGCTTCAACAATCTTCCGAGACTTTAGGACTGGATAATATTCCGTGAACACTCATTTCACATTCACCTCCGCCATCGTGCGGGATTTAATGGAGATTGAGGCCGCCCGCCAGACGGTGCGCCTGACGGTGTTGCCGCCGCAGGTGATTGAGCGGCTGCGCCAACAGGCGCGTGTCCGCTCCACACACTATTCCACCCGCATCGAGGGCAACCGGCTGACGTTAGTCGAGGCCGGGCAAGCGGTGTTGGAAGAACGAGATTTTCCCGGCCGCGAGCGCGACGTCCGTGAGGTACAGAACTATTACCGCGCGCTCCAGCGCGTGGAGGAGTGGGCCGAGCAGCAGACGCCCATCACTGAAACGTTGATCTGCCGGTTGCACGCACTCATTTTCAGTGGCCCGCGCGTTCGACCCACTGCCTACCGCGACGGTCAGAACGTCATCCGCGATTCCGTCACCGGCGCGATCGTCTACCTGCCGCCGGAGGCGACAGATGTGCCCGGCCTGATGCGCGACATGGTCGCCTGGGTCGCGCAGGCCGAGCGCGGGGAGTTGCCCGTGCCGGTGATTGCCGGGCTGGCGCATTACCAATTCGTCACCATTCATCCATTCTACGACGGCAACGGGCGCACCGCCCGCGCACTGGCAACGCTCATCCTATACCGGCGTGGCTACGACCTGGGCCGTTTCTACAGCCTGGAGGAGGTCTACGTCCAGGCCCTGCCCGCTTATTACGCCGCATTGCAGACGCATCCGCATCACAATTACTACGAGGGCCGCGCCGAGACCGATCTCACCAACTGGTTGGCTTACTTTGTCCATAGTATGGCTGTCACCTTCCGCCGCGTGGCCGACGAAGTGCGCGAGCGGATGGACTGTCAACTCAATGAACAATGAAACAATGAGCCAATGAACAACGTGCGAATGGCGAATTGCGAGGGACGGGGAGATTAGGGTGAGTCTGTCGCTTTTTGCCGTGCTGGGGGAGACACGGCGGGTGTTCTTGCCGGTTATCTTGAGGGGCTATTGAGTGAGGAGGGATAATTATGAGGAGAACCTTTGGGCACATTAGCATTGACCCAGAAGTGTGTCACGGTAAGCCGTGTATCGCGGGTACCCGAATCATGGTAACCAATATTCTGAGTCAGTTAGCAGGCGGGTATACCGTAGAGCGCATCCTGGAAGGGTATCCTGAGTTGACATACGAGGACGTAGTGGTAGCAATTGAGCAGGGGAGCAGAAGGACAGAGAAGCAAGGGAGTAAATGAGTCGTATCGGAGTTTTCGTCTGTCATTGCGGCATCAACATCGCGGGCATCGTGGACGTAGAGCGGGTGGCCGAGGAGATCGGCCGGCACCCGGAAGTCGCCTACGCCACGACCTACAGTTATATGTGTTCCAACCCCGGCCAGCACGTGGTCAGGGGCGCCATCGCGGAACACGATCTGGATGGCGTCGTCGTCGCCGCCTGTTCGCCCCTCATGCACGATAAGACTTTCCGCCGGGCGGCGTCGGCGGCGGGATTGAACCCCTACCGCTGCGAGATGGCCAATATCCGCGAGCAGTGCTCCTGGGTGCATCAGCACGAACCGGGCCGCGCTACGGAAAAGGCCATCGAGATCGTGCGTACCGTCGTCGAAAAAGTCAGGCTGGACGAGGAACTTGAGCCGTTCCACTTGCCGCTGACGAAGCGGGCGCTGGTCATCGGTGGGGGGATTGCCGGGATACAGGCCGCGCTGGACATTGCCAGCGCCGGCTTTCCCGTGGTTCTGGTCGAGCGGGAGGCTCACCTGGGCGGCAAGATGGCCCACCTCAGCGGCACCTATCTCAATTTCACCGCCGCGCCCGATTTGCTAGAGCGCAAGATTGCTCAAGTCCTCAATCACCCGCATATCGAGGTGTTGACAGGGGCGCAGGTGGTGGGGGTTGAGGGGTACGTGGGGAATTTTGAGGTGACGGTTGGGAGGTCGGGAAATTGGGAAGCCGACCAATCTACCAATTTACCAACCTACCAATCTACCGATGTGGGTGCTATCGTGGTGGCCACAGGCTGGGACCCCTACCCGCTGGAGCGCCTACCTGAATACGGCGGTGGGGAAATCCCAGATGTTGTAGATGGACTGACATTCGAGGAGATGTTGCGAGAGTACTCTCCCGGCCAGGAAATCCGCAATCCGCAACTTGTACTGAGCCCAGTCGAAGTATCCGCAATCCGCAATTCCGCTGGGGGGGGGCTCCGGCGGCCCTCCGACGGCCGGACGCCCCGCGAGGTGGTGTTTGTCCAGTGTGCCGGCTCCCGTGACCCGGAGCGGGGCGTGCCCTATTGTTCCAAAGTCTGTTGCATGTACGTCGCCAAGCAGGCCATGATGTTCAGGGAGCGCGTGCCGGAGGGCCAGGCTTACGTTTTTTACATTGACATCCGCTCGGCGGGCAAGGGGTACGACGAGTACGTTCAGCGGGCGATGGAGGAACACGACATCCTGTATCTGCGGGGCAAGGTGAGCAAAATTTTCGCCCGTGATGGGAAGACAATCGTCTGGGGAGCCGACACGCTGAGCGGCCAGCCGGTAGAGGTGGCGGCCGACCTGGTGGTGCTGGCGACGCCGATGACGCCCAGCCGCCAGGCGTTCAAGTTGGCGCAGACGTTGCGCATTGGCATAGACCAAAATGGCTTTTTCAGCGAGGCGCACCCCAAGTTGCGCCCGGTCGAGAGCCTGACGGCGGGGGTGTTTCTGGCCGGGGCGGCCCAGGGGCCCAAGGACATCCCGGAGACAGTGTCGCAGGCCTCGGGTGCGGCGGCCAAAGTGTTGAAACTGTTCTCGCAGGACGAGATGACCCAGGAGCCGATGGTGGCTTACGTCGTCGAGCAGTTGTGCTCCGGGTGCGGCGTGTGCGTGGAGGCGTGCCCGTATGAAGCGCGGCAGGTTGACCCTATCTGGGGTATCGCTATGGTCAATGCGGCGCTGTGCCAGAACTGCGGGGCCTGCGTCGTGGCCTGCCTCAACAAGGCCAGCCGAATACACAATTGGACGCCGGAGCAGATTTTGGCCATGGCGGACGTGGTGAGTTGGTAGGTTGGGAAATTGGTAGATTGGGAAATTGGGAAATTGGTAGATTGGTAGTGAAAAGAAAACTGCACACCTAGCCTGCAAAGCAGGCACGCACGCCACTGGCGACTGTTCGGTGTGCAGAAACCTGGGCAGGTTTTTGCATCAATATTCTATTCGATTTTACCGCATCCGTCAAGCGCGATTGGACGCCGGAGCAGATTTTGGCGATGGCATACGTGGTGGTTGGCAAGTTGGCTGGTGGAAAGTCAGGCGTAGACAAGTTCGAGGTTGGCGGATCGTACCTGGGAGACGGCGCGCTGGAAGCGAGCCACATCTTCCTTGAGGTACTCAAAGACCAGGTTCTTTTCCAAACGATTTAGTATGTCATCAACCTGGGTGGCGACTTTGCCAGTGAGGAGGCGCTTGCCGCAGCCGGCGCATACCCAGGCGGGAACATCTTTGATCTGGAGAGCAACGCCATCACGCTTGTAGGTAAGCGTGATTCGTTCCCGATTCATTAGTCCGCCACACTCAGGACATTGGCTGTTCATCGCTTACGCCTCCTGGTTCGGAAGTCGGATTTCCACCGAGCGTCGGGGATGTAGGCTGTGTGAATGTAGATCATTCTCTCTTCGGCCCAATAACTACAGGCCACGTGGAGTGGAGTGTTGTTGCCGATGAAGCCAAGAATGAGGTCACTTGGGTAAGTCTCAATGATCTCGCCAGTCAGGATAGCATACTCAATGTTGCGGATACTGATACCGCGTTTGCGCAAGACCAACAGGTGGTCAGGGTCAATGACGTATTCCTTGCGTCGGATCTTTTCTCTGATGAACTCAATGTCCATCCGACCACCCTCCAATAACGAATGTGGAATGATTATAATAGCGAAGCGAGGATTTGACAAATGACCGAAATATCATTTACAGATCAGGTAAACGACCTCAGTGGGCAAACCATACAATTATGTTACCATTGTCACAAGTGTACCGCTGGCTGTCCGGCCGCTTTTGCGATGGAATACGGGCCGGATCGCATCCTGCGCCTGATCCAGTTCGGGCAGCGGGAACGGCTCCTGGCCAGCCGGGACATCTGGCTCTGTCTGGAGTGCGAGATGTGCGGCGCGTTTTGCCCCAACGAGATTGACATCGGCGAGGTGATGATCGCACTCAAGGAGATAGCGGAGGAGACAGGCTACCGGGTGGAGGATTGCCAGGAACTGCGAGAACTCCTGGCCGACTACCTGGTGCAGCGACCAGAGACGGTGATTGACGACCGGCTATGCACGGGCATCGGACGCCTCAACAGCCTGAGTCAGACCATCACGACCGCGCACAACATCAGCGGCGACGACAATGCCGACCGGCTGATCTGGAGCCAGAACCTGGAGCGCATCCCGCCTGGCCTGGAGGGCAAACAGGGAGCCGAGACCGTTTACTTCGTTGGCTGTGTCGCGTCCTTCTTCCCCCGCAGTTATCGCGTGCCCCAGGCGCTGGCCTCGATCTTGGATACGAGCGGCGTTGACTTTACCACGTTGGGAGGGCAGGAGTGGTGCTGCGGCTACCCTCTGCTGTCAATGGGGCGACTGGAACAGGCCAAGACGCTGATCCGGCACAACGTCGCCCAGGTCAAGCAACTCGGTGCTTCCCGCGTCGTCTTTGCCTGCCCCTCTTGCTATCACATGTGGAAGTTTGTATATCCAAAAGTCCTGGGGGAGGAGATCGGCCTGGAGATACTGCACGCCACGGAATTGCTGGATGAATTGATCGCGCAGGGAGACATCGAGTTGGGGGAAATGGCTCTGCGGGTGACCTATCACGACCCGTGTGACCTGGGACGCAAGAGCCACGTCTTCGAGGCGCCGCGCCGGGTGTTGCAGAGCATCCCCGGACTCACCTTTGTGGAAATGAGCAGTTCAGGGCAGATCTCCGAGTGCTGCGGCGGTGGGGGCAACCTGGAGAGTTTCGATCCGGACGTCGTCTCCGAGGTGTCGCTGCGGCGGATTGACCGGGCCTGCGAGATTGACGCCCAGGTCATCACCTCCGCCTGCCAGCAGTGCGAGCGCACGTTGACGGCGGCGGTACGCAAGCACAAAGAAGCCCGTCGCGCCCGCGTGCGCGTGATGGACGTGACGGAGTTGGTGTGGAAAGCTATTAGGAAATGACCAATGACCAATAGGAAATAACCAATGACCAATTAACAATGACCAAAATCCTGGCGGCTATAATTGGTCATTGGTCATTGGTCATTGGTCATTGGTCATTGTTCATCGTTCATTGATTTGTGGAGGTGCGGATATGACAGATGTCTGGGAACGACTGGCGCGTTATCGCCACGTGAAGACTTTGCCCAACGGCGCCCGCTTGCTGCTGCGCCCGCTGTCGAAAGATGACAAAGAGGGACTGGTTAGCCTCTTCGCCCGGGCAACGGAGGAGGACCTGGAATACTTTCGCGGCGACGCCGGCGATAAGGCTGTGGTCGAGAGTTGGGTGGATAATCTGGATCTGAGGCGCGTCTTCCCGCTGGTGGCCGTCGTAGACGACAAGATCGTGGGGGATGCCACGCTGCACTTCGGTGAGCGGTATCACCGTCACATGGCCTGGGTGCGCATCTTCCTCGACCGCGCTTACCGTCGCCAGGGCATCGGCACGCTGATGTTGCGTTGCCTGATTGACGTCGCCCGGCGGGTGGGGTTGCAGCAATTGTACGCCGAGATTGTGACCACCCAACCGCAGGTCATTAAGGCGTTTGAGGACCTGGGCTACCGGCACGAGGTCACACTGCGCGACTACTTCATAACGAGTGTGGGGGAGACGCTCGATATGGCGATTCTCGTACTACGGATGGTTGATCATTCGGGAGAGTTCTAAGGCTTGAGAGACGGTATGGCGGTGGAATTCTCTGAGAACGGCAAAGACAAGGTCGGCGCGGTATTGGTCGTCGGGGCCGGCATTGGGGGTATGCAGGCATCGCTCGACCTGGCGGAGGCCGGCTTCAAAGTCTACCTGCTGGACAAGAAGCCGGCCATCGGTGGGATAATGGCGCAGTTGGACAAGACTTTCCCCACCAACGACTGCGCGATGTGCATCCTCAGCCCCAAGTTGGTCGAGTGTGGCCGGCACCTCAACGTGGAGGTGCTGACCTACGCCGAATTGGAGAGCGTCGCAGGCGAGCCGGGCAACTTTACGGTGCGCGTACGTCAGAAGCCGCGCTATATCGTCGTGGATGAGTGCACGGGTTGTAACGACTGCGCGGCGGTCTGTCCGATCATCCGGCCCGACCAGTTCAACATTGGCATGTCTGAGCGACGGGCGGCCTACAAACTCTACCCGCAGGCGATCCCCAACGCCTACGTCATCGAGAAGCGGGGGCGTTCCCCCTGCCGCGATGCCTGTCCCATCCACCAGCGGGCGCAGGGATACGTGGCGCTGATACACGCGGGGCGGTACGCCGACGCCTACCGCACCATCCGCGAGGAGAATCCCTTCCCGTCCATCTGCGGGCGGGTGTGCAACCACAAGTGCGAGGATGCCTGCTCACGGGGACAGGTGGACGAGCCGGTCAACATTATGCGTCTGAAGCGTTTCGTTACCGACTGGGCGCTGGCTCATCCCGACGAAATCAACATCCCCTTGCCGGAGGTCGAGCCGACGGGGAAGCGGGTGGCGGTGATTGGGTCGGGGCCGGCGGGGATGACGTGTGCGCAAGACCTGGTCAAACTGGGCCACGGCGTGACCGTGTTCGAGGCACTGCCGGTGGCAGGTGGGATGATGCGAGTGGGCATTCCTTCTTACCGCATGCCCTACGACCTGGTGCAGAAGGAGATTGACGACATCCTGGCGTTGGGGGTCGAACTGAGACTGAACCACCGCGTGGATGACGCGACGGCGCTCCTGGGCGACGGCTACGACGCCGTCTTCGTCGCGGTGGGGGCGCACCAGGGCGTCCGTCTCCCCATCCCCGGCGCGGATCTGCCCCAGGTGACGATGGCAACCGATTTCCTGCGCCAGGCGGCGTTGCAGGAGACTTCGGAAGTCTTCCGAGACTTCCGAAGTCTGGAGGGGAAGCGCGTTCTCGTGCTTGGCGGCGGTAACGTCGCGATAGACGCGGCGATGACGGCGGTGCGGTTGGGCGCTTCGTGGGTTGGAATGTCCTGCCTGGAGAGCCGCGAGACGATGCCGGCTCACGAGTGGGAGATACAGGATGCGCAGGAGGAGGGCATTGAGGTCTTTTCCTCCCGCACGTTCAAGGAAGTCACCTGCGCCGACGGGCACGTGACCGGTGTGCGCTGCGTCGAGGTGGACTTTCGGGGCTTTGTCGAGGGGCGGCCTGACTTTGACGAGAGGCCGGGCACCGAGCACGTCATTGAGGCCGACGCGGTGGTCTTTGCCATCGGGCAGCGGCCTGACGTTTCGCTGTTGCCGGACGAGGTGACGGTGCGCGGGCGGTGGGCGGCGGTGGATGCGGTGACGCTGGCGACTGACGTGCCGGGCCTCTTTGCCGGTGGCGACGTGGTGACGGGGACGACGTTCGTGGTGGACGCGATTGCGGCGGGGTACAAGGCTGCGCTCTCGATTGACGCCTACGTGCGAGGCGACAGACTTCGGAAGTCTTCCGAGACTTCCGAAGTCTATGTGGCCGAACTGACGGAGGAGGAGGCGCAGGCGCAGGTGGCCTCCGGCGCGGTCTCCGACGCGCCCCGTCACGAAGTTGCCAAACTCCCGGCGGCCGAACGGGTGCGCGATTTCCGCGAGGTGTACGCGGCCTTCACCGAGGAGGAGGCGCGAGCGGAGGCGGCCCGCTGCCTCTCGTGTGGTATCTGCTCAGAGTGTCTGCAATGTGTCTACGCCTGCCAGAAGCACTGCATTGACCACGATATGCGCGAGGAGATACTCGAACTGAACGTGGGCGCGGTTGTGCTGACGCCGGGGGTGGAGACGATGCCCGGCGACGTTCGGCCCGAGTTCGGCTATGGGCGTCTTCCCAATGTCATCACCAGTATTGAGTTTGAGCGTATACTCTCGTCCTCCGGCCCCTGGGGTGGCGTGGTACAGCGCCCCTCTGATGGCAAGCACCCGCGCAAGGTAGCCTTCATCCAGTGCGTCGGCTCCCGCGACATCTCGTGCAACCGGGGATACTGTTCCTCGGTCTGCTGCATGTACGCCACGAAGGAAGCGATCATCGCCAGAGAGCACGATTCCAACGTCGAGTCTACGATCTTCTACATGGACGTGCGCTCCTTCGGCAAGGGGTTCGAGCGTTACATCGAGCGGGCCGAAGAGGAGTACGGCGTGCGTTACGTGCGCAGCCAGGTCGCGGCGGTCACGGGGGTGCCGGGGACGGGCAACCTGCGGCTAAAGTACGCCACTCCCGACGGCAAGAACGTCGAGGGGGAGTTCGACCTGGTGGTGCTATCGGTGGGCTTGCAGCCGCCGGAGGGGACGCGGGAACTGGCGGAACGGCTGGGGGTAGAGTTGAACGAATACGGCTTTGCCGAGATGCCCCCGTTCCGGCCAGCGCAGACGACGCAGCCGGGCATCTTTGTCGCCGGTGCGTTCAGCGAGCCGAAGGACATCCCGGAGACGGTGATTGAGGCTTCGTGCGCGGCGGCCCAGGCCTCGGCGCTGCTGGCCGAGGGCCGTGGTTCGCTGGTGCAGGAGGTTGTCTACCCGCCGGAGCGGGACGTGAGTGATGATGACGTGCGGGTGGGTGTCTTTGTCTGTCATTGCGGTATCAACATTGGCGCTGTGGTGGACGTGCCCAAAGTGGTCGAGTACGCGACTAATTTGCCGGATGTGGCCTACGCCGAGCAGAACCTGTATACCTGTTCGCAGGACACGCAGGAGCGTATTCGCGAGCGCATTGAGGAGCACGATCTCAACCGGGTCGTGGTGGCCTCCTGCACGCCGCGCACGCACGAGCCACTGTTCCAGGAGACGCTGCGCGGGGCCGGACTGAACCCACACCTGTTCGAGATGGCTAACATCCGGGAGCAAGCCTCGTGGGTGCACAGGGACAACCACGGGAAGGCGACGGACAAGGCGAAGGAACTTGTGGCGATGGCGGTGGCCAAGGCGCGAGGGTTGCGGGCCATTCCGCGCCGCACCTTTGAGATAGATCACCGGGCGCTGGTCATCGGTGGCGGACTGGCGGGGATGACGGCGGCGCTCTCCATCGCCGAGCAGGGGTTCGGGGTGACACTGGTCGAGCGGGAGACAGAGTTGGGAGGGAATTTGCGGCATATATTGGTAGGTTGGGAAACTGGGAAATTGGGAAATTGGGAAATTGGGAAACTGGTAGATGGAACAGGCGCTGACCAATCTACCGATCCCCAGGCATTGCTGCGGCGAACTATTGAGGCGGTGTCGGCTCATCCGCGCGTCTCGGTGCTGACGGGTGCTGAGATCGTGGACGTGGGCGGGTACCTGGGACAGTATCGCACGACGGTGAGGCTGGCTGGCGGGCAGCAGGAGGAGGTGCAGCACGGCGTCATCGTCGTGGCGACGGGTGCACGAGAGATTGAGCCGCAGGAGTATCTGTACGGGCAAGACCCCCGCGTCATCACCCAACGAGAACTGGAGGAGTATCTGGTACATTGGGAAACTGGTAAACCGGTAAATTGGGAAACTGGTAAATTGGGAAATTGGGAAGCCGAGCCCCAATCTACCAATCTACCAATCTACCAATCTACCAATCTACAATCCGTCGTGATGATCCAATGTGTGGGCTCCCGCGACGAGGAGCACCCCTACTGCTCCCGTATCTGCTGCACTGAGGCGATCAAGAATGCGCTGGCGATCAAGGAGCGTAGTCCAGAGACGGAGGTGTACATTCTCTACCGCGACATTCGCACCTTTGGCTTCAAGGAGCGCTACTACCGCGAGGCGCGACGGAAAGGTGTGATCTTTCTCCAGTACGACAAGGAGCAGAAACCGGAGGTGAAGACCATCTCCCCATCTCCCCATCTCCCCATCCCCCCATCTCTCCATCTCCAGGTGGACGTGACGGTGCAGCCGGAGGGAGAGGTGTTCACGCTGGACGCGGACCTGGTGGTGTTGAGCGCGGGCATTGAGCCGAACGTGGACAACGAGCATTTGGCCCAACTGCTCAAGACACCGCTGAACGAGGACGGTTTCTTCCTGGAGGCCCATGTTAAGTTGCGACCGCTGGACTTTGCGGCAGACGGGGTGTACCTGTGCGGGATGGCGCACAGCCCGCGTTTCCTGGAGGAGACGATAGCGCAGGCACAGGGCGCGGCGGTGCGGGCGGTGACGCTACTCTCGAAGAAGGAATTGGAGGCCACGCCCATCGTCGCCAGCGTCAACCCGAAGCGCTGTTCGGCGTGCGGCCTGTGCGTGGAGGTCTGCCCCTACGACGCGCGGGTGCTGGAGCCAGGGTGGCCTTATGCTGAAGTGATCGAGGTATTATGCCAGGGGTGCGGGGCGTGCGTGGTGGCCTGTCCGAACAAGGCCAGTCAGCAGAAGGGGTTCGAGGCGCTCCAGGTGTACGGGATGCTGGATGCGGCCGTACAATGAACAATGAACAATGACCAATGAACAATGAACAATGACCAATGACCAATGACAAACGTCAAATGACAAATCCGCAATCCGCAATCCGCAATCCGCAATCCGCAATTGGGGCCGTGTTGGTCGCTGGCGCGGGTATTGGTGGCATGCAGGCGTCGCTCGACCTGGCGGAGGCCGGTTTCAAGGTCTATCTGCTGGACAAGAAGCCGGCTATCGGCGGGGTGATGGCGCAACTCGACAAGACCTTTCCCACCAACGATTGCGCGATGTGCATCCTCAGCCCCAAGTTGGTTGAGTGCGGACGGCATCTCAACGTCGAGGTGCTGACCTACGCCGAACTGGAGAGCGTGGAAGGGGAGCCGGGCAATTTCACGGCGCGCGTGCGCCAAAAGCCGCGTTACGTGGTGGTGGACGAGTGTACCGGTTGTGGTGACTGCGCGACAGCCTGTCCGATCATCCGGCCCGACCAGTTCAACATTGGCCTGTCCGAGCGACGGGCGGCCTACAAACTCTACCCGCAGGCGATCCCCAATGCCTACGTCATTGAGAAACGCGGGCGGGCTCCCTGCCGTGACGCCTGCCCGATCCACCAGCGGGCGCAAGGATACGTGGCGCTGATACAGGAGGGAAGGTACGCCGACGCCTACCGCACCATTCGTGAGGAGAATCCGTTTCCCTCGATTTGCGGGCGGGTGTGCAACCACAAGTGCGAGGATGCCTGCTCACGGGGGCAGGTTGACGAGCCGGTCAACATTATGCGGCTCAAGCATTTCGTGGCCGACTGGGCGTTGGCGCACCCGGAGGAGTGTGGGGGTGTGGGGGTGTGGGAGCGGTCGGAGGTCGAGCCGACGGGAAAGCGAGTGGCGATTGTGGGAGCGGGGCCGGCGGGGATGACGTGCGCGCAAGACCTGGCGCTGCAGGGCCATGGCGTGACCGTGTTCGAGGCGCTGCCGGTGGCGGGCGGGATGATGCGGGTGGGCATTCCTTCTTACCGCATGCCCTACGACCTGGTGCAGAAGGAGATTGACGACATCCTGGCGTTGGGGGTCGAACTGAGACTCGATCACCGCGTGGACGACGCGACGGCGCTCCTGGGCGATGGCTACGACGCCGTCTTCGTCGCGGTGGGGGCGCATCGGGGCACGCGGCTGCCAATACCGGGCGCCGACCTGCCCCAGGCTATTTCCGCGATTGATTTCTTGCGCGAGGTGGCGCTGCAGGAGGAGACTTCGGAAGTCTTCCGAGACTTCCGAAGTCTGGCAGGCAAGCGGGTGATGGTGCTGGGTGGTGGCGACGTGGCGATGGACGCGGTCTGCACGGCCTTGCGCGTCGGCACGCAGCAGGCGCAGGAAGAGGGCGGCGCGGGGCCTCAAGTGCACATCGTCTACCGGCGCTCACGGGCCGAGGCGCCGGCGCAGATAGCAGAACTGCGCCAGGCCGAGGATGAGGGCGTCATTTTCGATTACCTCACCACGCCGGTGGAGATCATTGCCGGCGAGGATGGCAACGTGTGTGGTATGCGCTGCGTGCGCCTGGAACTGGGCGAGCCAGACGAGAGCGGGCGCCGGCGGCCCGTGCCTATTGAGGGCTCCGAGTTCGACGTGCCTGCGGACGTGGTCATCTTTGCCATCGGTGCGCGGCCCGACTTGAATTGTCTGCCGGAAGAGGTCGCGCGGGGGCGAGGCGATACCATCGTAGTGGACTCGGAGACGCTGGCGACTAACGTCGAAGGGCTCTTTGCCGGCGGTGACGCCGTGACCGGGATGGCGTTCGTGGTGGACGCGATTGCGGCGGGGCACAAGGCGGCCCGCTCAATTGACGCCTACGTGCGCGGCGACAGACTTTGGAAGTCTTCCGAGACTTCCAAAGTCTACGTGGCGGAACTCACCGAGGAGGAGGCGCGGGCGCAGGTGGCTTCCGGCGCGGTCTCCGAGACGCCGCGCCACGAGGTGCGCCAGCAACCCGTCGCCGAGCGGGTGCGCGATTTCCGCGAGGTCTACACGGCCTTCACCGAGGAGGAGGCGCGAGCGGAGGCGGCCCGCTGCCTCTCGTGTGGTATCTGCTCCGAGTGTCTGCAATGTGTCTATGCCTGCCAGAAGCATTGCATTGACCACGACATGCGCGAGGAGATACTCGAACTGAACGTGGGCGCGGTCGTGCTGGTGCCAGGGGCAGAGGCGATGCCCGGCGACATCCGGCCCGAGTTGGGCTACGGGCGACTGCCCAACGTCGTCACCAGCATCGAGTTCGAGCGTATGCTCTCGGCCTCTGGCCCGTGGGGCGGCGTGGTGCAGCGTCCCTCCGATGGGCAGGTGCCGCACAAGGTGGCCTTCATCCAGTGTGTCGGCTCCCGCGACATTTCGTGTGACCACGGGTACTGCTCGACGGTCTGCTGCATGTATGCTACCAAAGAAGCGGTCATCGCCAGGGAGCACGATCCCAACGTCGAGCCGACGATCTTTTATATGGACGTGCGCTCCTTCGGCAAGGGGTTCGAGTCTTACATTGAGCGGGCGGAAGCGGAGTACGGGGTGCGCTATGTGCGCAGCCAGGTCGCGGCGGTCACGGAGGCGCCGGGGACGGGCAGGATGCGGCTCAAGTACGCCACGCCCGACGGCCAGAGCGTGGAGGAAGAGTTCGACCTGGTGGTGCTCTCGGTGGGGTTGCAGCCGCCGGAGGGGACGCGGGAACTGGCGGAGCGGCTGGGGGTGGAGTTGAACGAGTACGGCTTTGCCGAGATGCCCTCGTTCCGGCCGGCGCAGACGACGCGGCCGGGCATCTTTGTCGCCGGTGCGTTCAGCGAGCCGAAGGACATCCCGGAGACGGTGGTCGAGGCTTCGTGCGCGGCGGCCCAGGCCTCGGCGCTGCTGGCCGAGGCGCGCGACACGCTGACGGAGAAGCGGGTCTGGCCGGAAGAGCGCGACGTCAGCAGGAGCGTGCCGCGGATAGGCGTCTTTATCTGTCACTGCGGCATCAACATCGGCGCTGTGGTGGATGTGCCCGACGTGGTCGAGTATGCCCGCGATTTACCCTACGTGGCCTACGCCGAGGAAAACCTGTACACCTGTTCGCAAGACACGCAGGAGCAGATTCGTGCGCGCATCGAGGAGCACGATCTCAACCGGGTCGTGGTGGCCTCGTGCACGCCGCGCACACACGAACCGCTATTCCAGGAGACGCTGCGCGGGGCAGGGCTGAACCCGCATCTGTTCGAGATGGCGAACATCCGGGAGCAGGACTCGTGGGTGCACAGGGATAACCACGGGAAGGCGACGGACAAGGCCAAGGAATTGGTGGCGATGGCGGTGGCCAAGGCGCGGGAGTTGCGGGCCATTCCGCGCCGTACCTTCGAGATAGATCACCGCGCACTGGTCATCGGCGGCGGGCTGGCGGGGATGACGGCGGCGCTCTCCATCGCCGAGCAGGGCTTTGGGGTGACGCTGGTCGAGCGGGAGGAGGAGTTGGGTGGCAACCTGCGCCACATCTACACGGCATTACCCAATGACCAATTAACAATGACCAATGACCAATACGCTGACCCGCAGGTGCTTCTGGAGCAGACGATTGAGGCGGTGTCGGCCCATCCGCGCATCTCGGTGCTTGCGGGCGCCGAGGTGGTGGAGGTGGGCGGGTACCTGGGGCAGTATCGCACGACGGTGAGACTGGCCGATGGGCAGCGAGAGGAGGTGCAGCACGGCGTAGCAGTGGTGGCGACCGGGGCGCGGCAGATTGAGCCGGTGGAGTATTTGTATGGAGAAGACCCGCGTGTCATCACGCAACGAGAGCTGGAAGAGATACTAGTACATTGGGAAACTGGGAAATTGGGAAATTGGGAAGCCGAGCCCCAATCTACCAATCTACCAATCTACCAATCTACCAATCTACCAACCAGTGTCGTGATGATCCAGTGCGTGGGTTCCCGCGACGAGGAGCATCCTTACTGCTCGCGTATCTGCTGCACGGAGGCGATCAAGAACGCGCTGGCGATCAAGGAGCGCAGTCCGGGGACGGAGGTGTACATCCTGTACCGCGACATTCGCACCTTTGGCTTCAAGGAGCGGTATTACCGCGAGGCGCGACGGAAAGGCGTGGTCTTTCTCCAGTACGACAAGGATCAGAAGCCGGAGGTGAAGACCATCTCCCCATCTTCCCATCTCCAGGTGGACGTGACGGTGCAGCCGGAGGGAGAGGTGTTCACGCTGGACGCGGACCTGGTGGTGTTGAGCGCGGGCATTGAGCCGAACGTGGACAACGATGGACTGGCAAAGTTGCTGAAGGTGCCGTTGGACGAGGACGGTTTCTTCTTGGAAGCGCACGTAAAATTGCGACCGTTGGACTTTGCGGCGGACGGGGTGTACCTGTGCGGGATGGCGCATAGCCCGCGTTTCCTGGAGGAGACGATAGCGCAGGCGCGGGGCGCGGCAGTGCGGGCGGTGACGCTACTGTCGAAGGAGGAATTGGAGGCCACGCCCATCGTCGCCAGCGTCAACCCGTTACTGTGCTCGAACTGTGGTCAATGCATCGAGGTTTGTCCCTACGACGCGCGTGTATTTGTTCCTCCTCCTTCTCCTCCCCTTCCCCTGCCGCTTCAGGGTGGGGACATGGGAGGGTACGTGCAGGTCATAGACGTGTTGTGCCAGGGGTGCGGGGCGTGTGTCACGGTCTGCCCGAACAAGGCCAGCCAGCAGAAGGGGTTCGAGGTGCAACAGGTGTACGGGATGTTGGATGCGGTGATGATGGCAAGATAGTTTATCTCGATCTACGATGGCGGTTATTCTGGCAGCAGGGCAGGAAAAACCACCCAGCTAGTCTGAGGTCATCAGACAGGCCGCCACAGTCGGCGACTCTTCACTGGGTGGAAACCAGAGGTTTTTTACACTCATATTGTATCTGGTTGCTCACTTGTTGTCAAGGCCGGAGGCAGAGTTGTACACCACCAACCGGCGGCACTTTGAGCCGTTGTGTGCATTGTTGGAGAAGCGACTGCACCAGCCGGTGGTCAGCGATTGAGTCATAGCGACCATAGTGGATTGAGAAAGGAAGGACGGAGTGCGATGCGACGACGATACATTTTCACCCCCGCCTGCCCGGAGGAACTGTTCACCGACCGGGAGGATGAACTGGCGACGCTGTGGCGGCTGGGCGCCAACGCTGCGCTGCGGCGCACCACCTCCACGGCATTGATCGGCCTGCGGCGGCTGGGCAAGACCGAGTTGTTCAAACGCATCCACGGCAAACTGTTCTTCGAGCAGGACGAAGTGGTACCGATCTTTTTCTCGTACCAGGGGCAGAACCTCACCACTGGCCCGCTGGCGGGGACTTACCTGCGTGAGTTCCTGCGACAGTATTTTGCGTTCACGGAGCACAAGGAGCTATCCTTTCTGCGCAAGGGGCTGGATTTCCTGCTGGACTTTGCCGAGGATACCGGTTCACCTTTTGTCGACTGGATCGTAGATCGTTACCGCAATGCTCGATGTGAGGGTGACACAGGGGATATGCTGACCACAGCCTTTGAGGCACCGCGCACGGTGGCCGACGCTTTGGAGCGGCCCATCGTCGTCTTCCTGGACGAATTCGAGTGGGTGCTGGAGGTGCGCAACCGGGACGGCACCGATCCGAGCGCGTTGGGCAAGTACCAGGTGGCAGTCGAGAGTATGTGGTGTCCCCACGTCATCACCGGCAGCGCGATGACGCTCATCCTGCGGGACGTCATTGGGGCCGGGCCCCTCTATGGTCGCTTCTTTACCGAGTACATCCGTGGACTGCACCCGGTCTACGGGGCGGAGTTGGCGCGGAAAGTGGCCGCCTTCAACGAGGTGTCTATCTCGGAGGAGATGGCCGGCCACCTGGCCGAGCGTACCGACGGCAACCCCTTCTACGTCAGGGCTGTCGTGAGCCAGGCGGCGCGGCTGGGGGTACGGCTGGACGGGCCGGGGGAACTGAACCGCGCCATCGCCACCGACCTGATCCGGGGAGCCATCTACAGCGAGTTGTGGCAGCAGGTGACGCACTTTGTGATGGGGCAGAACCAGTACGGCGTGCGCAGCGAGTTGATCACCTTCCTGGCCGAGTACCCGATGGGGGCGCGGATTGAGGAAAAGGATATGCAGCGCTTCGGAGAGCAGGCGGGACTGGCGGCGGTGGAGACGCGGGCGTTGTTCGCGGCGCTGGCGCGGGCGGATCTGGTGGAGGAGGATTCGCTGCGCATCGGCTACTCGGCGGTGCGCGACCCACTCCTGAACGAGTTCCTGCGGCTGTGGGTGCGGATGGAGCGGGAAGGAGTCCCTCGACGGACACTACTGCGCGAAAAGTTGCAGGAATACCAGCGGCGGGTAAAGCGGATGGACGACTTCAAAGGGTACTTTGCGGAGCGGCTGGTGGAACTGTTGATGACAAAGTGGCGGGATGAAGTGGTGGACGGGGAGATGTACTTTGGCGTGGTGGAAGAGGTGACGCTGCCTCACTTTATCGAGGTGGGGAAGGAGCGATTAAAGGTGCGGGAGAAGCCGGCGGTGGAGATGGACGTGGTGGGTTGGCGGATGGGGGAAGCGTGGGTAATAGAGAGCCGGTATTGGAAAGATAAAATGGGATTGGGGGAGGTGCAGACGTTTGAGGAGCGGGGGGAGGTGGCGCGGGAGGCGTTGAAGGTGGACGAGATGCGGTTGTGGTACTTTAGCAAGGCAGGATTCACGGAAGAAGCGAAGGGACACATGCGGGAACGGGGGATATTGCACTCGGATGCGGAGCAGTTGGACGATCTGTTGCAACGGTTCGGGCTGCGGAAACTGCCCGAGATGTGAG
>JADHWW010000196.1 GCA_016783285.1 Anaerolineae bacterium | reverse complement strand
CCGAATATGTCGCCCGACAGAACCAGTCCCTTTTCAAACAGGTGACGCGAGTAGGTGGCGGCGTTCTTGTAACTCTCGAGGTCGCCCCACGCGCCTGCTACCCTTTCCAATTCTTCCGGCCGGGTTTTATCATTCTCACCTAGCAAAACCAGCGCGCGCAGCACGCGCCGGTGTTCCTCATCCAGGTTGAGCGTCGCCGCGAGAACGTCGCCAGGCTCGACGATACGTTCGGAAATCTGCCGGACCACGTTCGCTTTCCTGGTGCCCTTGACCTTCCAACCCCGCTGTTTGGCCATCCGGCGCAGGTCTTGCAGTTTGACCTGGTGCAGCCACTGGTTCAATTGCTCGCCGTCGGCGCGTTGGCGCTCAGCAAAGGTGTTCGCCAGCCAGGAGGGAAGTTGCTCAGGCCGGCGCGTGGGCGGCGGCCCGACAGGCGTGACCTCAATGGGGTATCTGACCGGGGCAGTTGCTGGCGCGTCCTCGACGACGAAATCGTGGGGCGATTTAATCCACTTGAGCAGAACCGCGCCAATGTGCTTGCAATAGCCGCCCAAATTGTAAGGGCAGTCACAGACAGCGCTGATGCCGCCCGGCTCCACGTCAATTTCCACCTCGTACAGTCGCGTGCCGCGCACCTGGGCGGTGAGGGTATGCCCGGCGCGGACCGGGTTCCGCACCCGGTTGACGCAGCCGCGGGCCTTGCGCAGGCTCTTCGAGTTTAGTAAGCCGTCAAAATCGGCCTGGGTGAGATTTTCTAGTGTGGGCATATCTTTCCGGCATCCAGCGACAGCAGTTGAAACTGCACCAACAGACGCAAAGTCGGCCTCCGCCGACTGATCTTAACCCGCGAAGGCGGGTTTCGCAGACGTTGCCGCGACTTTCAGTCGCCGGGCTGGGTAGCGACAGCAGTTGAAACTGCACCACAGACGCAAAGTCGGCCTTCGCCGACTGATCTTAACCCGCGAAGGCGGGTTTCGCAGACGTTGCCGCGACTTTCAGTCGCCGGGCTGGGCAGCGACAGCAGTTGAAACTGCACCAACAGACGCAAAGTCGGCCTTCGCCGACTAATCTTAACCCGCGAAGGCGGGTTTCGCAGACGTTGCCGCGACTTTCAGTCGCCGGGCTGGATAGCGACAGCAGTTGAAACTGCACCAACAGACGCAAAGTCGGCCTTCGCCGACTGATCTTAACCCGCGAAGGCGGGTTTCGCAGACGTTGCCGCGACTTTCAGTCGCCGGGCTGGATAGTTACCCGGCGGTCAACGCTGGTCGCACCTCGCGGTACCCTCCGGCAATCGTCGCCGGCTCGTAATCCGCTACCTCGTAATCGTAGAGGATGGTGTAGCGGTAGCCCTGCTCGGTGAGAAACAATTGGCGATTGGCGCTGAAATCCTGGTCTCTGGTATCCTTGGTGACGATGGTGTAAAAGTGAGCCAGCAGCCCATTCTTCTTGGGGCGCAAGATGCGGCCCATCCGCTGCGCTTCTTCCTGCCTGCTACCGAACGTGCCGCTGATTTGAATCATCACGCTGGCGTCCGGCAGGTCAATGGCAAAGTTTCCCACCTTGGAGACGATCAGGTGGCGAACGTCTCCGTCCCTGAATTGCTGAAAGAGTTTGCGCCGGTCGCGCACCCGCGTCTTGCCGGTGATGAGGGGATACCCGTACCTTTCTTTTACCCGGTCGAGTTGATCCAGGTACATTCCGATGATGAGCAATTGATCGTCCGGGTGTTTGTCCAACAGTTGATCCAGTACCTCGAACTTGGCCGGGTTCTCGGCGGCAATCCGGTATTTCTGGCGTTGTTCGGCGACGGCGTACTCCATTCGCAGGTCAGGGGGGAAAGGGATGCGTATTTCAGCCACCTCGACGGTGGCGATCCAGCCCTGTTTTTCCAGGTCCTTCCAGGGAACGTCGTACTTTTTGGGGCCAATGAGGGAAAAGACATCCTCTTCCCGGCCGTCCTCGCGCACCAGTGTAGCGGTCAGCCCCAGACGACGGCGGGCCTGGATTTCAGCCGTGATGCGAAAGACGGGCGCCGGCAGCAGGTGCACCTCGTCGTAAATGATCAGCCCCCAGTTGCGTTTGTCGAACAATTGAAAGTGAGGAAACTCTTCGATCATCGGCAGCCCACGGCCTTTTGTCCCCCGCTTGCGATAGGTCATCGTTTGGTACGTAGAGATCGTCACCGGCCGGATCTCTTTACGATGCCCCGAGTATTCGCCGATTTGATCCTCGGTCAACGTCGTCTTGTCCAGCAATTCGTCAATCCACTGGCGCACGGCGACGGTGCTCGGCGTGAGAATCAACGTGTTGCACTGCATCTGCTCCATCGCCGCCATGCCGACCATCGTCTTGCCCGCGCCACAGGGAAGCACGACGACGCCCGACCCACCGTACGCCGCGCCACCGGCGTAAAAGACATCGGCCGCCTCCCGTTGATAATCGCGCAGGGTAAAGGGTTTGCTGCCGGCCGTCAGCAGCCGCAGGTGGATCGCCAACGCCTCGCCGTCCACGTAACCGATCAGGTCCTGGGCCGGGTAGCCAATGTTGACCAGCGCCTGCTTGATGTAGCCGCGCCGGGCAGCGTTCACTCGCAAGGTGCACGGATCGACTTGCGTGACGACGTAGGGGACGAGCAGTTTGTGGTGAGCCAGTTCGGCGACCAGCGCGACGTCTTCGGACGTGAGCAGCGTGTCATCATCGCGCTGGATCAATTTTACCCGGCCGTAGCGGGAGATATAGTCCGCGATGTCTACCCGCACGTTGCCGGGGATGGGATACTTGCTGTACCGCCCTAGCCCTTCCAGGATCGCGTCCGCAGTCAGTCCGGTCGAGGCGGCGTTCCACAGTGACAGGGGGGTGATGCGATAGGTGTGGACGTATTCGGGGCTTTTTTCCAGTTCCGCGAAACGCGCCAGCACGTCTCGCGCATCCTGGTAGAACTCGTTGTCCACTTCCAGAAGAATACTTTTATCTCCCTGGACGATGATGGGATTCTGATGGTTGTAATTCATATTTCGTAGAACACGGATTTCGGGACATTAACGGATTCGGTTGTGCCTGGGGTGGAAATCTGGCTCAAGGTTTAGGGTCGGCCTTTAGCCGACTTGCTTGCCTGCGAATTTCCATTCGCGGGCGCCAGAATTTTAACACAAAGCCCTGATATGTCCAACACTTTTCCCAATCCGGCTACGCCCCCGTCGCCACGAACACGGGCCTCACCGTGACGTCCGTTTCTGCATCCACGTATACCGCTTCGTACTTTGCGCGATTCGCCTCGTCAACGCACTCCACGAAGAAGGCTAACGTTACCTCGGTCAACTCCAACTGCTGTCCATAACGCGCGGCCTGGCGCAGCGCTTTTTTGTACTCGTAAGCATTCACAAAACTCTTGACTTCCAATCCATAGGTCTGACCAGCATACTCAATGATCAGATCAACCTTGCCGTTCCCGGTCGGAAATTCGGGCCAGACTCGCCCATCGCGGTGTTGGAGGAACTTGCTCAAGTACGTGTACAGGTTAAAGTGATACACCGCCTCGTAGGGGCGCAAATCCGCGCGGCGCGGCACGTCCTTCAACAGCCACTCGCGGTTCTCGCGCAGATACACCTCGTACCGCCGCAGGAGATTCTCGACGTTCAGGCTGTCTTCGCTGATCGTATCGTCCAGGTCTTCAAAGGGCTTGTGCACCCGCCCCATCTGCCCGAACAAGTCGTCGGCAAAATAGTTGAACAATCGCTTCTGTACAAAGGGGCACGGAAACTTTACGTAATATTGATTTACCGCGACATGTTCCCAATCGACGACGCCATTCATGTACAGAAAGTTCAACCGTGGGTTATCGTACCGAAAAGGTAACGGTTCACCTGTCCGAAACATTTCCAACACAACTTCGCGGTGTGGACTTTGCCTGGCCTTGCTGACGATGTTTAGAACATTGTTGTTGGGCAATATATTAACGGCATCGGTGTACACTTGCTCAAAGTTGGCCATCGTCAACGGTTGCGTGGACGCACGATTGTACGTCTCCGTCAGCAACTCCCCCAGCCACGACGTCAATCCCGGCTGCCCCTGCGTCTCGTAGAACACGCGGTCAATCACCGCCTGCTCTACCTCCTGCCCGCTCTCCCGCTCGTACCAGCGAAACATTGATTCCACTTCCTCGAACATCAGGTTGGGCACGCGCAGACTGCGCTGCACATTGAACGGCGAGCCGCGTTGGCTGTCCACCCCCAACACCGCCCGCACCCCGATGAGAGCCAACGCGTGCAGCCAGTTTGTCTCCCGTCTCAGATACAGTTCCCTGAATTGAGCTACCATCATATCTATCAAATCAGTAGGGAGGGTGTCCACTTCGTCTATCAAGAGAACGAGTGGACGCTGCCACAACCCACCATCTTTGGAGAATAGTCCGTAGAAGGCATCCCAGTTTTCGACCTCGGGCTTTCCGGGTAACGTTCTCTTCAGAAACCGGCTCAGGACCGTGGGGAAAGATTCGTCGGCCGGGAACAGGTTCCTCTCGCGTATGCGGCCCAGCGAAAAGTCAAACACCGCGAATTGCTCCGGATAGCGCCGCAGTATCTCCTGTTTCACCTGCTGCATCACCCAGGTCTTGCCGGTCTGTCTCGGAGCCCAGATGGTGACGTAATGACCGCACTCGTCGGGGTCTTCACCTAGTAGTTGGGTAAAGACCCGGTCAACCAGCTCCTTTCTGGGAACGTAATAATGCAATTTTGTATTAACCGGGCCATAAGATGAGAACCTGCGCATCGTCACACTCCTTCAATCATACTGGCTCACCTGGAAGAACCAACGGCACACGAGACCTCGGCCACCCAGGCCGGTCAGTTTCTATTATACTCCCAGTTCAAGCAGGCGTCAAAAGCGAGAGCGTTTCACGTTTGGGACAAAGGGAAGGCGGTCGCGATTTGAAGCAGGAGGCTGGAAGGTGTGATTTTGCCCCAATATGTGGGGGGAAACAGCGGTTTAACCTCAATTGGGGATTCCCCGGCGCAGCACAGAGCGCGGAGGGGTACCGCTTGAAATTTCGTTCACGGGTATTGCTCTTAGACGGACATCCCTCTACCCAAATATCCAATCTGGCGTCTTAGCAAGATAACTTTCCATCTAGTGAGATGTTACCTGGCGTCCAGCAGAGCGTGGATGGTCTCGGCGGAGACGCCCATCACGCGCACCCGCTTCTGGCGCGAGGTGTGGCCGGTGAGAATCTCGACGTCGGATGGCGAGACACCCAGTTGATCGGCCAGGAACTCTCGCAATGCGCGGTTGGCCTTGCTCCTGACCGGCGGGGCCGTCAGCCGTATCTTGAGCGCGTCACCGTGCCTCCCGACGATCTCGTCCCGCCTGCTCCGGGGCGAGACGCGCACCCGAAAAGTGCATCCCTCTTCTCCCTCGATTACCGGCAACGTCATCCCAGCCCCCGGCGCTAAAACAGCGCCACGATCAGCATTTTCAGCAATTGTTCCACGAACCAGAGGATGAACAAGGCCACCATAGGCGTAAAATCCAGCCCACCCACAGGCGGAACAAACCGGCGCAGTGGGACCAGCACCGGCTCGGTGATCTGGACCAGAAAACGCGCCACCGGGTGGTAGTAACTGATGCGGAACCACGACAGCAACGCGCGGGCGATGAAGGCGAAAGAGTAAAGGGTAAAAACCAGGTCTACGAGTCGCAATAGAATGTTCATTGGCTCTCCGTTGGGTCGGTAGAGAATATGGCCCGCCCGATGCGCACCATCGTCGCCCCCTCCTCTATCGCGACCTCAAAGTCGCCGGTCATACCCATTGAGAGGTGACGCCAGTCGTGGGCCGGGAAATGCTCCCGCAGTGTCTCGAGCAGGGCGCGCAGGCTGGCGAAGACGGGCCGCACTGTCTCTGGGTCGGCGACGAAAGGGGCCATCGTCATCAAGCCTTGCACCGCCAGCGCCGGCAGCGCCAGAATCTCCTCGACGACGGCGAAGAAGGCTTTTTGCCGCGCTTCGTCGTGCTCCCAATTTTGCAGGTCAAACCCGAACTTGCTCTCTTCGCCGGAGACGTTACACTCCAAGAGCACCGGCAACGTCCGTCCGGCTTCCTGTGCGAAGCGGCTCAGCCGCCGCGCAATCCTGGGCCGGTCCACGGAGTGAACGTAGTCAAAGTGCGCCACGACCGCCTTTGCTTTCCGGCTCTGGACGTGGCCTACCATGTGCCAGGCCGGTCGCGGGCCGGAGATGGCGGCGTGGACGGCGGGTATCTTGGCCACCCCCTCCTCGACGCGGTTTTCCCCAAAGTGGCGCACGCCAGCCTGGTAGGCGGCGATGACCGCTTCGGGGGGAAAGGTCTTGGCTACAGCGACCAGCGTAACTTCGGCCGGGTCTCGCCCGGCTCGCAGCGCAGCCTCGGCAATGTGCTCTTGAACTCGTGTCAGATTGTGTGTGATTTCGATCATTCCCGTAACTCCATCACTATTCCAAAGCGGCCTGTGCACCCGTGTTCGGCCCGGTGTGAGAAAAATTCATCCACGTGGCAGGCAGTGCACAGGTTGGCGTCCTCGATCTGCTCCACGCCGGCAGCACCTAGTTGGGCCTGCACCGCAGCGGGCAGATCGAGGTAGGTCAGTCCATCGGCCTCACGCGCCACGCCAGTCCCAGGTGGACAGGCATCCTCCACCGCTGTTACGACTTCCGGCCCCACCGCGTAGCAGCAGGGGCCGATGGTCGGGCCGATGCCGGCCCACAGGCCGGCCGGGTCGCAGCCCAATCGTTCCGTCAGCGTCCGTACCGTCGCTGCGACGATGCCCGCCACGACGCCGCGCCACCCCGCGTGGGCGATCCCCACCACGCGCCGCCCGGGGTCGAAGAACAGAACCGGCGCGCAGTCGGCAAAGCGCATCAGCAGCGGGACAGCGGGTGTAGCAGTCACCAGCGCGTCGGTGGCCGGCTGAACGGCGCCCAGGTGGGCTCGCCCGACCACTCTCACGTGCGCGCCGTGCACCTGGTAGGGGCCGACGACCTGACCAGACCCCAATCCCAGTGCGCTCAAGGCCCGCCGGTGATTCTCTTCCACATCTGCCAGGTCGTCACCGACGGTGTGGCCCAGGTTAAGCGTGGCATAGGGCGACTGGCTCACGCCGCCGACGCGGGACAGAACAGCGTGGGTCAGCCCCTCGGCCTCACCCAGCCCGGCGAAACGATACAACACGATGCCGTCTACACACTCTCGTATCATTATCTCCTACGTGGCGACAACCCGCCCGTACCCCGGCCGGGCCAGAGTTTCCCCGTGGGCGTAGACCTCCTGGCCGCGCAGGAATACCCGTTCCACGCACCCTTTTACCTTGCG
>JADHWW010000119.1 GCA_016783285.1 Anaerolineae bacterium | reverse complement strand
GAACTTCTGGCGTTCCTCTGCCAGGCTGGTCAACGTCACAATTGCCAACAACAGCGCCAGCGACGGGACCGGAGGCATCTACTTTGCCACCGATCAGCCGGATGGGAGTCTCGTCATCCTCAACAGCATCCTGGCTTTCAACGGCGACGATGACCTGAGTTGCTCAGGCGGCACCTGCAGCGTCACCTACTCCGACGTGCAGGAGGGCTTTGCCAACAGCACCAACATCTCGGACGACCCGCAGTTCGTGGACCGGACTGAAGGAGACTACCATCTGAGAGGCAACTCGCCGGCTATTGATGTTGGGACAAGTGCAGGCGCGCCCGCTACCGATTTCGAGGGCGACCCCCGGCCTGTTGGAGGTGTAGACATGGGCGCCGACGAGTTCAGCGGTACGTTCATCTTCTTGCCACTGATTTTCAGGGACTCCTAAGCAGTATTGGAAGATCAGGCTATGGCGCCCGTGAGACTAATTGATCAGGCAGTACAAACGTACAGACTTAGTGTGACAGGCAATCCTTGATGATGGAGGAGGAAGTTCAATGACCATCGAAGAACAAGTCAGACAGTACATTGCCAATAACTTTCTGTTCAGCGACAACGGCTACCAATTGTCCGACGATGCCTCGTTCCTGGAAGAGGGTATTGTAGACTCGACCGGAGTGTTGGAGTTGGTGATGTTTGTCGAAGAGACTTTTGACGTCACGGTCGAGGACGATGAGATCGTGCCGGAGAGTTTTGACTCGGTGAGCCGGCTGGCGGCGTACGTCCGCCGCAAGACCGCCTGAAACGCCGACGGGAGGGCAGGCAATATGTTGGTTCAGGACTTTTTGCAAAGTAACGCCGAGCGGTTTCCCGACAAGACGGCCCTGGTGTGCGACGGCCAGCGGTTGGCCTACACTGAAGTCGAAGCGCGGGCCAATAGGCTGGCCCACGCGCTCATCGCCCACGGCGTGCAGCGGGGCGACCGGGTGGCCATCTACCTGCCCAACTCGGTGGAAGCGGTGGTCGCCATCTTTGGCATCCTCAAGGCGGGGGGCACCTTTGTCGTCGTCAACTCCACGACCAAGCAAGACAAGCTGACTTATATCCTCAACAACTGCCGAGCCACGGCCCTTTTCACTTCCGGCCGGAACGCCTCCCTGGCGGCCAAGGTACACGCGGCGGTACCCTCACTCAAGTTCACCGTGCTGAGCGGCAAACGCGCAACCACAGCCGCCGGGGATGGCTTTTACACTTTCGACGACCTGTTGGCCGCCTACCCTGCCAATCGCCCGGCCTGCCCCACCATTGACCAGGACCTGGCCTGCCTTATCTACACCTCCGGCAGCACCGGCGACCCCAAGGGCGTCGTGGAAGGCCACAACAACGTCGTCTTTGCCTCTGGCTCCATTATTCAATATCTGGAGAACATAGCCGACGACATCGTGATCAACGTGCTGCCCCTGTCGTTTGACTATGGTCTGTACCAGTTGCTCATGGTCTTTCGCTTTGGCGGAACGCTGGTGCTGGAAAGGTCCTTTGCCTATCCGGCGGCGGTCCTCAAAAAGATGGAGGCGGAACGGGTGACCGGCTTCCCCGGTGTGCCGACCATCTTTGCGATTCTGCTCCAGATGGACTTGAGCCCTTACGACCTGAGCAGCCTGCGCTACCTCACCAATACCGCTGCCGCTCTGCCGCCCAGCCACATCATGGAACTCCGCGACAAGTTCCCCTGGGCGACGCTCTACTCGATGTATGGCCTGACCGAGACTAAGCGCACGCTTTACCTGCCGCCGGATCAACTGGACAAACGGCCCGGATCGGTGGGCATCGCCATCCCCGGCACCGAGGTCTGGATCGAGGACGAAGAGGGGAATCGCGTGGGGCCGGGTCTCGTGGGTGAGCTGGTGATTCGCGGATCGCACGTCATGCGAGGCTACTGGGAGAATCCCAAAGCGACGGCGGAACGGTATCGCCCCGGTCCCACCCCCGGCGAGCGGGTGCTCTACAGCGACGACCTGTTTAAGATGGACGAGGAAGGCTACCTTTACTTTGTCGCCCGCAAAGACGACATCATCAAGAGCCGGGGTGAGAAAGTGTCGCCCAAGGAGGTAGAGAACGTGCTGTACGGCATCGAAGGCGTCGTCGAAGCGGCAGTCATCGGTGTGCCCGACCCGATTCTGGGAGAGGCGATCAAAGCCTTCGTCGTGCTGGACAACGTCGCGTTGACTGAGAAGGATATCCTCCGTCACTGCCGGGCACACATGGAGAACTTCCTGGTGCCGCAGCACGTGGAGTTTCGCGACAGTCTGCCCAAGACGAGCAGTGGCAAGATCAAAAAGACGGGCCTGAGTTAGTAGCCCTGTAGTGTAGTAACGACTTCAGTCGTTGTAGAGAAGCGACTGAAGTCGCCACTACGAACACAGCATAATCATTCTCTCAGGGAGCCTATTATGTGTGGCATCGTCGGTATCTATAACCTGACTAAACACCACCCCATTGACCAGCCCCTCCTGGAGCGGATGCTGGGCCTGATCCGGCATCGCGGCCCGGAGGAGTTTGGCATCTACCGCGACGGACGCATCGGCCTGGGGAATGCCCGGTTGAGCATCATTGACCTCAAAACCGGATCGCAGCCCATCGCCAATGAGGACGAAACGATCTGGCTCGTCATAAACGGCGAGGTTTTCAACTATGTGGAATTACGGGCCGACCTGGAGACGCAGGGCCACCGCTTCACCACCTCCTCCGACGTCGAGGTCATCGTTCACCTGTACGAACAGTTCGGTCCTCGCTGCGTAGAGCATCTCAACGGACAGTTCGCCTTTGCCATCTGGGACCGGCGGCCTGAGGCCAGCGGCGGCACGCTGTTCATGGCTCGCGACCAGGTGGGCATCTGCCCGCTGTTTTACACCATCGCCGACGGTGTGCTGATTTTCGGCTCCGAGATCAAGGCTATCCTGGCGCACCCGGCGGTCAGCGCCCGGCTGGACCTGGTCTCGCTGGCCCAGGTATTCACATTCTGGGCGACGCGGGCCCCGCGCACCGTTTTTGAGAGCATCGTCGAGGTGCCGCCAGGACACACCCTCACCGCCCGCGATGGCCAGATTTCACTGGAACGGTACTGGGGGTTGAGCTTCCCAGAGGATGGGGCAGAACAGGGAGAGAACCTCTCTGACGACGAGTACGCCGGGGGGTTGCGAGAGTTGCTGGTGGACGCCACCCGGATCCGCCTGCGGGCCGACGTGCCCGTGGGCGCTTACCTGAGCGGCGGGCTGGACTCGTCCACGATCACGGCGCTCATCCGCGATCATACCAGTAACTATCTCAAGACCTTCTCGATCGCCTTCGCTGACCCGGCCTTTGACGAGCGGACTCATCAAGAGCGGATGGTCGAGTTCCTGGGTACCGACCACCGCCGCATCGAGTGCGCCGACGCCGACGTGGGCCGCGTGTTTCCGGACGTCATCTGGCATACTGAGTGGCCCATCCTGCGCACCTCGCCCGCGCCGCTGTTTCTGCTCTCGCAATTGGTGAGGCAGAACGACATCAAGGTGGTGCTCACCGGCGAGGGGGCCGACGAGTTCCTGGGCGGCTACAACATTTACAAAGAGACCAAACTGCGTCGCTTCTGGGCGCGAGACCCAGACTCTGCCATGCGTCCCCTGCTGCTGAAGCGGCTCTACCCCTACGTGGAGGGCCTGGGCCAGGGAGGCACGTTCCTGGAAGCCTTCTTCCGCAAAGGCCTTACCGAGACTGACCGGCTCGATTACTCCCACGCCATCCGCTGGGCCAACACCGCGCCGCTGCGCCGTTTCTTCTCATCCGAAGTCCAGGCCGCCCTCAACGGCTACGACCCCGTAGCCGAGGTCGTCAGTGAACTTGAACGCCACCCGGCCTACAAGCGCTGGACACCGCTGGCGCGGGCACAATATATCGAGATCAGCATTTTCCTGTCGGAATACCTGCTCTCGTCCCAGGGCGACAGGATGCTGATGGCCCATTCGGTGGAGGGGCGTTTTCCCTTCATGGATCATCGAGTCATCGAGTTTGCCAGCCGCATCCCGCCCCGGCTCAAGATTCGCGGGCTGAACGAGAAGTACGTGCTCAAGCAAGCCATGCGGGGGATGCTGCCGGAATCGGTCCACACCCGTACCAAGCGACCCTACCGCGCGCCGATTCACCGCAGTTTCTTCGGCGATACATCCCACGTCTACGTGCAGGAGTTGTTATCACCGGAGATGATCCGCACAGCCGGGTATTTCCATCCCCAGGCCGTGGCCCGCCTGGTCAAGAAGGCTCAGAGCGCACATCGTTTCAGTGAGCGAGACAACATGGCCCTGGCCGGCATCCTCTCCACTCAACTCCTTCACTATCAATTCGTCGAGAACTTTCCGGGCCGGCCTATCCCATCCATCGCCCCCCTGAAACTCTGCGTCGGCCCCACATCCGTTGTCCCACCCGCCATCCAACCACCTGAAGAGCAGGAGACACCATGACCTTCCACAAAGACGTTCTCAAGATAGACCCCGCCGCCGTGACCGAAGAACTGGTGGCCAACCTCCGCCGGGATGTGCGCCAGACGTTGCGCCGTTCTGGGGCGGTGGTGGGCATCAGCGGCGGTGTGGACTCATCCGTGGTGCTGGCCCTCTGCGTCCGCGCCTTTGGCCCCAAGCGGGTCGTCGGCGTGATGATGCCTGAGAAGGACTGCAGCCGCGACAGCATCGTGCTGGCTCGCAAAGTGGCCGAGCAGTTTGGCGTCGACACTGTCGTTGAGGATATGACCGGCGCGCTGGTGGGTTTTGGCTGCTACGACCGCCGTGACGAGGCCATCCGGCATGTCTTCCCCGAGTACGACTCCAGTTACAAGGCCAAGATCACACTGCCGCAGAACGTGCTGGACAGCGACGCGCTCAATGTTTTCCACCTGACGATCATCACACCGGAGGGCGAGGAGAAATCGAAACGGCCCAATCTGCGCGATTACCTGCAGATCGTGGCCGCCTCCAACTTCAAGCAGCGCAGCCGCATGACCATGCTCTATTACCACGCCGAGTTGCGCAACTACGCGGTGGTGGGCACGCCGAACAAGAATGAGCACGACCAGGGCTTCTTTGTCAAGTGGGGCGATGGGGGCTATGACGTAGCCCCCATCCGGCATCTGTTCAAAACCCAGGTCTACCAACTGGCCGAGTACCTGGAAGTGCCGCAGGAGATCCGCCAGGCCACGCCGACCACCGACACCTACAGCGCCCACAGTTCTCAGGAAGAGTTCTTTTTCCGCCTGCCTTTCGAGGTAATGGACCTGCTCTGGTACGCCCAAGAGCACAACGTGCCGGTCGCCGAGGTGGCTCAGGTGATGGGCCTCACAGAGGATCAGGTGCAACGGGCCTTTGGCGACTTCGAGCGAAAGCGGCGCACGACGGAATACCTGCGCATGGCGCCGATTGGATACGAAGATGGGCCGCTCAACAGGTGAGATGCTGCTGAGTTGGGGCTCGGACAAACTCTTAATAATTTCCTAAAAATCAGTCCAGCGATTGACTTGGGACTACATTTCGGCTATAATAGTACAGGACTTGGGTAGATAAATCCGAAGCACACAAGGAGGGTACAATGCACATCAAGAGCGCACGCCTGGCTATGGCCTTCACGCTGATTGCCGCTGCACTGCTGGTCTTCACGCCCACCGCTGTGGCATGGTATGATCTGAGAGTCGACTGCGACTACCTCTCTTTCATGTTGGAGAATCCCTTTGAGGAGCCTCTGACAAGGGACTGGCACGTCACCCTGGACGGGGAGGAGATTGTATCGGGCTTTGACATCCTTGCCCCCGGCGAAATTGTGAGATACACATACACCTGGGAAGAACGCGGCGTTCACCTGGGGGCAGCGGTATACACTGTTCAGTTGCACGTTGACGGAGAGCTTATACTGGAGACACAAGTAGGGCCATGTGAATGGCCCTACTGCTTCGATAAGTACGTCAACGGGCAAGACGCGGACAGGCTGGAAGAGGCTGTTGAGGCCAGCGAAGGTGACCCTCTGACCTTCACGTATGTGGTCACGAACACGGGCAGCGTGCCTATCACGTGGATCGGCCTGACGGACGATGTGTTTGGTGATCTGACCGACGAGTGCGGCGAGTTCCCCAGAACCATCCCCGAGGATGAGAGCGACTTCTGCGCGATCACCAGAGCCGCTGGGAATGCTCCCACTGGCCAGCGAAACATTGGCACGGCGTATATTGAGTGTCTGGATGACCAGGCTGACCCCGCCTGGTACATCACGCCAGCCTACTCCTTCGAGAAGCACATCAATGGGCAAGACGCGGACACCCTGGAAGAGGCCGTTGTGGTCAACCCCGGTCAATTACTGACCTTCACGTACGTGGTGACGAACACAGGCAGCGCGCCCATCACGTGGATCGGCCTGACGGACGATGTGTTTGATGATCTGACCGACGAGTGCGGCGGGTTTCCCAGGACTATCCCCGTGGATGAGAGCGACTTCTGCGCCATCACCAGACCCGCTGGGGACGCTCCTGACGGTCATCAGAACATCGGTATGGCGTCTGTGGAGGGTCTGGATGACCAAGACGACCCCGCCTGGTACATCACGCCAGAGCAG
Source organism: Anaerolineae bacterium (assembly GCA_016783285.1). Next base: position 22,164 of record JADHWW010000119.1, on the reverse strand, counting down.
CCCGCTTACTCCTTCGAGAAGTACATCAATGGGCAAGACGCGGACACCCTGGCAGAGGCTGTTGAGGTCAACCCCGATCAATTACTGACCTTCAGGTACGTGGTGATGAACACGGGCAACACGCCCATCACATGGACCGGACTGAGGGACGATGTGTTTGATCTGACCGAGGACTGCGTCGGGTTTCCCAGAACCATCCTCGAGGGTGGGAGCGACTTCTGCGCCATCACCAGACCCGCTGCGTCCGCTCCTGGCGGCCATCAGAACACCGGTATGGCGTCTGTGGAGGGTTTGAGTGACCAGGCCGACGACGCCTGGTACATCACGCTGGAGCTCGCCTACTCCTTCGAGAAGTACATCAACGGGTACGAGGCGGACAGCGACCGCGACGCCGTTAGGGTCTGGCCCGGTGAGCCCCTGACCTTCACGTATGTGGTCACGAACATTAGCAACGTGTCCATCACGTGGACCGGACTGACGGACCGAGACCTGACGGACGACGTGCTTAGGGATCTGACCTTGGCGTGCCACCTCCCAGTGGACATCGATGTGGGCCTGAGCCACTCCTGCGACATCACCGGAACCGCTGAGACCGCCTATCCTATCCTCAAGGGGAACATAGGCACGGCGTATGTTCAGGGCTGGCTTCCCCAGCAGGACGAGGCCTGGTACGAGACGCGCGGCGGCGAGGCGCCGCCCCCCGAGGCTCCAGTGGTAAGCCAGTTGTACCTGCCGCTGATGCTGCGCAGGGAAGGCTTCGAGGCTGTGCCGCCCCCGTAGTTTCACAGTGTAGGGCATCTGCAAAAGCAGGGGGCCGGTCTACCGGCCCCCTGGTCGCTATCCCACCTGTTGATGGACTCCTCTAATCTGTCAGTACGTCACTTCCGAGTAACAGGCCGGCAAGTACACATAAGAGAGATACTCATACGCGCCGATGTCATAGCCTGCGCCTTGTGGTCTGGCAACCCCGTCGAGATCTTCTGTAACTTCACCCAATGCGATACCGGCGTTAATGGCCGGGCTGGTCGGCTGAAGGTGAAAGTCGTGTCCTGACTCGTTCACGAAACCAGGATCTGTTGCAAAGTTGTGATCCTGTACTGTTCCAGAGCCGAGGTCTGTTATAGCGCCATCGTGATTTTGGTAGATGATGTTGTTTCTGAGGATGGCGCTGTCGCTGGCAGCGTAGACGAAGATGCCAACCTGGTTGTTGTATATGGTGTTGTTGTAGGCCTCTGAATTCTCTGCGTCATTAGATATTTGGATGCCGTAGACGTTGCCCCAGATGAGATTGTTGTATGCGCGGTTTCCGTTCCCGGAACCCAAAAGTATTCCGGGGCCTCTGTTCCCGGCAGAGGCGTTGTCATATAGCCTGTTGTTGCTCACGATGTTGTTGTTGGCGTACCCGTCGGAATGGCCGTTATATATGTGGACTCCCCAGCCGGCGTTATGATGAACTGAACAGTGATCAATGAGATTGTTGCTACTCTCGATGTAGATCCCGTGGCCGAAGTCGTCGGTTCCGTTGTCGTGAATGTCCAGGTAGAGAAACTCGTTGGAATCGGAGGCGCCGCTCACGAGGATGCCGGATTCCGGACCTCCGGTGATCTCCGAATTCTGTATCCTGGTGTGGTGTGCTTCGGAAGTGATCTCGATGACATTGTACCCGACGTTGGCGCCGTCAAAAACGAACCCGTCTAGTATGACGTGATGAGCATTCGTGAAGTAGGCCGCGTGGGAACCCGAGGACGGTCTTACGATAACCTCGTCTCCGGGGTAGGCTGCGATAGTCACGGGCGCGTCCCAGGATGTCCCACTTGGGAAGGAAGAGAGGTTTTCCGCGTACGTCCCGGCCTTGACGTACAGGGTGTCTCCAGGGCCGAGAACACTGATCCCTTTGCTGATGGTGCGGAACGGCTGTGCCTCTGTGCCTGGGTTGCTGTCGTGTCCGGTCGTGGCGACGTGGTAGACCTGGGGCTGGAGGGGTGGCGTTCTCTCTCCATACTCGTATGCGCCGATGTCATAGCCTGCGCCTTGTGGTCTGGGAACGCCGTCGAAATCGTCTGGGACTTCGCTCGACGTCAGGCCTGCATCGATGGCCGGGGAGTCAGACGAGAGCCTGAACCAGTCAGGGTTGAGAAGGCCAGGATCAGTCGAACCCGACTGGGCCAGGCGGGGGTCTGTGATCACATCGTGAGGACTGGATGCAGCAGCGGATGGCGCTTTTGCCCATAGGTTGTGAGAGAAGTCGAGGTCGGGGTCGTTGGGAACTATAGCGACTGTGCCTGTCTCGAGGAAGATGTTGTTGTATATTCTGCTGTTTTCGTGGCTGCCCGAAGCGATTTGGATCCCGGCTATACGACTATTGACGAACGTGTTGTTTGCGATCAGGAACTGTTTTAGTCCGCTTCCGCTTTGCTGGTTGTAGAAGTAGAAGCCTCGGTTGCCGCCGAGCGACAGGTTGTTGATTATGGTGACATTTGTGGTCACAGGCTCGGCGCGTTCGTCGCAGAAGGCGAAGGTGGTGCCGGGCATGTCTTTGAAGAGAAAGATAGAGTCGGGCGTGTTGTAGGCGAGGTTGCGCTGGACGAGGGTTCGCGGCGCATTGTTGACGTAAAAGTGTTCGAGTTGGTTGTTCCAGGTGATGTTGTCTTCGATGATCGTGTCGTAACCTTCGTAGACCTGGATGCCGATTCCCCAGGTTTCGTGGACGATATTGCGGCGAATCGTAGTGTGTGATGGGCAGCGGGCTGCTGATATGGCTCCGGCCCACTTGCCGCCGGTGTTGACGTTTTGGTGGATCAGGGACGTCATCCAGACTTCGTTGTCTTCGATGACGTTGTGAGAGTTAGTAACTCCTCCAGAACAGTAGCCTGTACCTCCGATGAGCACAGCTTTGTTAGTGCAGTGGTGGATTTTGGCATTACGGACAGTGTTGTAACTGCCGCGTATCTGGATTGCAGTACCGTTGATGTTCTGGATTTCGAGGCCGTCCAGGATGAGATAGTTACCACTCAGCACGATGAGCATGCGGTAGTAGTCGCCGGGCAATTGGTTGTAACCGTCGATGATTGGATGTTCACCGGGGTAGGCGGCGATGGTGATTGGTCGGTCTGCTGTGCCGGAAGTGGAGAGGGTGAATTGTTCGGAGTATGTACCGGCGCGCAGGTAGAGCGTGTCTCCGGGGCCGAGAACAGTGATCCCTTTGCTGATGGTACGGAACGGCTGTGCCTCTGTGCCTGGGTTGCTGTCGGAGCCATTTGTGGAGACGTAGTAGGTGCCCGGATCGGCAGAGGCAGTCCTTGGCGGTGCCAGCCACAGGAGCGCCAACACAAGCACAATCAACGGTACCACTGCAACATGCCGCACAACCACCCTTTGTGGAACGCGGCACGCCCGCTTGACGGCGGACGCCAGCGCCAGTATGAACGTAACCAGAATTACCAACCCAATCATCTGTACCTCCCATTGCCTGCCATCATTCCTTCCTCGGCGCAGCCTCGGTGCGGGTGCTGATGTCGAACTCTGTGTTGTCTTGCATCAAATCCAGGGTTTCTAAGCATTTTCTAAGAATTACAACCTTTCTTTAATATTGTAACAATTGTATCACGCGGGCTGGTGTGTTACAATAGGAAGAAGGTACTGAGGGGACTAGAGTACTATTTCACCGTTACGCAAGAGAAGGTCTACCACATACATGCCTGTACGCAAGCATCCCGCTCACCACTCACAAAAACAGAGATTAACTCTCACTAGACAAACAGCAATTCCCGTTATGGGGTTCGTAGTAACGACTTTAGTCGTTTGGGCCGCGCAACCAGCGACTAAAGTCGCCACTACGATGCCATATCACGCGGCAACGATGCTAAAACGGGAATTGCTATCAAACATCTGAACGGTTACGAGGAAGCGATTACCCGACTGGAGGAAGTGGGGGGCAATAGAAGAGTTGCACCGGATTGAGGATGTACCGGAGCAGGTAGACAATGTTTTCGACCTGTTCGGCGGCAACCCGGCCCAACGACACCTGGCCTTTGAGCTGCTATTCGAGCGGGTTGAATAACGCAACGGGGCGATAGTAGGCCTGACACTGCGGCCATGGGCGCAGCGCCTGTTTTTTCACATAACTCCGGCGGCTGGCCGGGGCCAGCCGCCGGGGATGCGTGGCTCAAGTGCCCCGGACTGGATTCGAACCAGCACGCCTAAAAAGGCACAGGCCCTCAACCTGCTGCGTATGCCTATTCCGCCACCGGGGCTTGTTAACTATTATACTCTCCTCGCTTCACTTGTCAACCCGGACTAAGCAGGGTACAATTCCCGCCATGGACAAGCCCTTCCGCCTGCCATTGTTTCCTCTCCATACTGTGCTCTTCCCTGGCCAGCCCCTGCCTCTGCGCGTCTTTGAGCCTCGCTACCGACGCCTGGTCGAACGCTGCCTGGAACAGAACACGGGCTTCGGCGTAGTGCTTATCCATGAGGGACGAGAGGTGTACGGGCCAGCGATCCCCTGCACGGTCGGCACCATAGCCAGGATCGTCCGCCACCAACAGGTTGAGAACGGGCAGATGCAACTCGGGGCAGTGGGTCAACGTCGTTTCCGCATCTTCGATCTGGTGGACATCGAGCCCTATCTGGAAGCCATGGCTGTTTTGTGGCCCTGGGCACCGGAACCCACGCCCAGTCACAGGCTAATAGATACGGTCGGAGCACGGCTGCGCCGCTATGTCGCTGCCCTGGCCAACACTGTGCCGAGCGTGCTCTCACCTGAGGCCCTGCCCCGCGACGCAGCCACGCTCGGCATCCTGGCGGCCGTGGTGCTCCAGATCTCCCTTTCGGAGAAGCAGTCGCTGCTGGAAACGGACACCGCTGCCGCTCTGCTTTCGCAGGCCAGCGCCTTGTTGCGCCGCCACACGCGCATCGCCGAACACATGAACGTGTTCCAACCTATTGGACCACGGGAATTCGAGCGCATCTCCTGGAATTGAGAGGCGAACTGAGGAGCGAATGAAACCTCACAGTGGTGGTTTGTGCCACAAACCAGAAGGGAGGAAGGATGAGAATCGTTCTTGACGCAATGGGGTCCGATAACTACCCAACCCCCGACGTCGCGGGAGCGGTGATGGCAGCGCGGGAATGGGACGACGAGATTTTCCTCGTCGGACGCGAGCAGGTGATTCGGCAAGAATTGGCCCGCCATGACGTCGCCGGGCTCAAACTGGAGGTCGTCCACGCCCCAGAGGTCATCGAGATGGACGACGAGCCAGCCTGGGCTGCGCGGGAGAAGAAGAACTCCTCAATGCACATAGGGATGAGCCTGGTGCGCGATGGCCAGGCCGACGGTTACGTGACCGCTGGCAACACAGGCGGCGTGCTGGCAGTGGCCACGCTGCACAGTCTGCGGCGCATCCGGGGTGTGAAGCGTCCAGTGCTGGCCGCGATCCTACCCTTGCCCGCCGGCCGCGTCGTCACGCTCGACATCGGCGCCAACTCCGACTGCCGGCCCGAATACCTGCTCCAGTTCGCGTTGATGGGCGATATCTACGCGCGGGCCGTGCTGGGCTGCACCAAACCTCGTGTGGCGCTCCTCTCCAACGGCGAGGAGCCGGGCAAAGGGAACACACTGGTGAAGGAGGCCTACAAGTTGTTGGCCGGCTCCAACCTGAACTTCACCGGTAACATCGAACCAAAGGAGGCAATAGCCTGTTGTGCCGACGTCGTCGTCACCGACGGCTTCACTGGCAACGTCTTCATCAAGACGATTGAGGCCACAGCCAAAATGCTGACCGAACTCATCCGCGCTGAGATCAAGGCCAACCCGCTGACGGCCGTAGGAGGGCTGCTGGCGAAACCGGCCTTCGACCGGGTGGCACGGCGGTTGGACCCCTTCGAGGTTGGCGGGGGGCCGCTGCTGGGTGTCAATGGAGTGGTGATCGTGGGCCATGGGCGCTCCAATGGGCGTGCGATCAAGAATGCCATCGGACAGGCCCGTAGAGCGGTGGAGGGCAAAGTGGTGGAAGCAATTCGTGAGGGACTGGCAGCAGACTGAAAGGAGCAGAGATGGGCGAGCGTAGGCGTGTCGTCGTCACCGGCATGGGGGCAATGACGCCCTTGGGCCTGACACTGGAGGAAACCTGGGAGGGGCTGCTGGCCGGGCGCTCTGGCGTCGGCCCCATCACTCAGTTCGATGCCTCGGAGTTACCGGTGCGCATCGCCGGCGAACTCAAGGGGTTCGATCCCAGGCAATACATCAACTTCAAAGAAGCACGGCGCATGGCGCGCTGCTCGCAGGTGGCTGTTGCAACGGCCCAGGCTGCGCTGGCAGACGCGGGGCTGAGCCTGCCTCTAGCCGACGAAGAAAGCGTTGGCGTACTGATCGGAAGCAGCGCCGGGGGCCTCGAGCGCATCATCGCAGGGATAGACACGTTCCGCGCCAAGGGGATAGCGCGTGTCAACCCGTTCATCCTCACCTCGGCACTGGTGAACATGCCCTCTCACCACGTGAGCTACTGGGCCGGGGCCAAAGGGCCGATCAGCACTGTGGTCGCTGCCTGCGCGACAGGCACACAGGCCGTGGGAGAGGCGGCCGAATTCATCCGCCGGGGCGCGGCCGACGTGATGATCTGTGGGGGAGTAGATGCACTGATCCACTTCGCCCCCATCATCGGTTTCTGTGCCATGCGGGTGCTCTCCACCCGCAACGACGAACCAGAACGGGCCAGCCGCCCCTTTGATGCCGACCACGACGGCATCGTCTACAGCGAGGGGTGCGCGGTGTTGATACTGGAAGCGCTGCAGTCCGCCCAGGCACGAGGGGCGCGCATCCGCGCCGAGGTGCTGGGCCACGCTTCCTCCTCCGACGCCTTCCACGTGGCACAGCCGGACCCGGAAGGGATGGGGGCCAGCCGGGCTACGCGGTGGGCGCTGGAGGACGCCGGTCTGACGCCGGACGACGTGGACTACATCAACGCCCATGGCAGCAGCACACCGATCAACGACCTGGTCGAGACCCTGGTCATCAAACGGATCTTCGGCACGCGCGCCTACGAGATCCCCATCAATTCGACCAAGTCCATGATCGGCCACGCAATGGGGGGGGCCGGAGCCATCGAGGCCGCCGTGTGCGTGCTGACGATCGAGCAGGGAATAATCCATCCGACAATCAATCTGGAGACCCCGGCCCCGGAGTGTGACCTGGACTACGTACCAGAAGGAGCGCGCAAGGCCGATGTGCGCGTAGCCATCTCCAATTCTCTCGGCCTGGGCGGGCAGAACGCCTGTCTGTTGCTGGGCCGCTACGAGGAGTAAAATGCGCATTATTCGCAACGAACGCCGCATCCGCGTGTTGAGTTCCATCGGTAAGTACGCGACAGTAGCCGGGCTGCTGGCATTGTTGGCCGGCCTGATCATCTCCTTCGCAAGACCTAACTGGTTCGTGCCGATGATGGCGAGCATAACGCTGGGCATGGGCCTCTCAATAGTGGGCGGGTTCTTCGCCGACCGCTACGCAAGCCCTCTCGCCCACCACGACGCGCTGGCCGGGGCCCTCAAAGGGTTGGACAACCAGTACGTGCTTTGGCAGTACACCCTTCCCGCCCCCCACGTCCTGTTGGAGCCTGGCGGCTGCACTGTCCTGGTGGTCAAGGCCCAGGGAGGGCAGGTGACCTGCGAGGATGGTCGGTGGAAACACCGCCAGCGAGGGAAGTTCTTCCGGCAGTTTGCGGGCCAGGAGGGGCTGGGCGCCCCCCACATTGAGGCCGAGAACCAGACGCGCAAACTAAAGCGCCATCTGGCCAACCACCTGCCCGACATCGAGGTGCCTGTGCGGGCGGCCATCGTCTTCGTCAATCCTGATGTCACGCTGGACGGTGCCGCATCACCCGTACCGGCCTTCTATGGCAAGAAAGTGAAAGCCTGGCTGCGTGGGCCAGGTAGACTCAAGCCACTGCCAGCAACCTTGTACCGCGAGTTGGCTGAGGCCGTAGGTCTCGACGTGGGAGAATGAGCAGAAGAAAATAAATGAGGTAACGCTATGCAGTATCCCCGTAGCATCACCGCCTTTTTCCCCGCCTACAACGACGGCGGCACTATTCCCAGTATGGTGTTGACGGCGTTGTTGACCCTGCGCCAGGTGACCGATGACTATGAGATCATCGTCGCCAACGACGGCAGCAGCGACTACACTGCGGAGGTTCTGGACGAACTAGCCAGCCGCTATCCCGAACTGCGCGTGATTCACCACCCGCAGAACCGGGGCTACGGCGCGGCACTGCGCACCGGTTTCACCGCCGCAACCAAGGAGTGGGTTTTCTACACCGATGGCGACGCCCAGTACGATCCCCGCGAACTGGCCACGCTCGTGGACGCCCTGGACGACAATGTGGACGTGGTCAATGGTTACAAGATCACGCGCCACGACCCCATCAGCCGACGTATCATCGGCCGGCTGTACCACCATTTTGTCCAACTGGCCTTCGGTTTTAAACTGCGGGACGTGGATTGCGACTTCCGGCTCATCCGGCGCTCCATCTTCGACGAGATCGAATTGGAAAGCGATACAGGCACCATCTGCCTGGAGATGGTGAAGAAATTTCAGGATGCCGGATACGTTTTCGCCGAGGTGCCGGTGCATCACTACCATCGCCAATACGGGGTCTCCCAGTTCTTCAACTGGCGACGGCTCCTCCGTACCGCCCAGCATCTGTACATACTGTGGTGGAAACTGGTGGTGCGCAAAGAGCATCTGCAGGGTCAGGAAGACAGGCAATGATGACCGATCTGGCAGCCGCTTTCTCCGGCAGACGCACGCTGATCACCGGTGGTCTGGGCTTCATCGGGAGCAACCTGGCCCGACGGCTGGTCGAACTGGGAGCCGAGGTGCTGCTGGTGGATTCCCTGATCCCTGACTACGGCGGCAATCTATTCAACATCGTTGATATCGAGAACCGCGTGCGGGTCAACATCGCCGACGTGCGAGATGAGCACGGGATGAACTACCTGGTACGTAGCCAGGACACCATCTTCAACCTGGCCGGGCAGGTGAGCCACCTCGACAGTATGCGCGACCCTCACACCGACCTGGAAATCAATTGCCGGAGTCAACTTTCCATCCTGGAGGCCTGCCGTAAGCATAACCCCGGCGTCAAGATCGTCTACGCCGGCACCCGCCAGATTTACGGGCGACCGCAGTACCTCCCCGTGGACGAGAAGCACCCCCTTGAGCCCGCCGACATCAACGGCGTCAACAAACTGGCCGGGGAGTGGTATCACATCGTCTACTACCGCGTGTACGGCCTGCGAACAGTGAGCCTGCGCATGACCAACATTTACGGTCCCCGCATGCGGGTCAAGGACGCCCGCCAGACCTTCATTGGCTGGTGGCTGCGCCAGATCGTCGAGGGCCAGGAGTTGCAGATCTTTGGGGATGGACGACAGGTGCGCGACTTCAACTACGTGGATGACGTGGTCGAAGCGTTGCTGCTGGCCGCTGCCGACTCAACTGCCGATGGGCAGATTTACAACCTGGGGGGCGACGAGCCCATCAACCTGCTCGACCTGGCGGAGTTGCTGATCGAACTCAACGGCGGTGGCAGTTACCGCATCGTTCCCTTCCCCGCTGACCGAAAACGCATTGACATCGGGGACTTCTATGGTGACTACACCAAAATACGTACCCAACTGGGCTGGCGGCCGGCCGTGCCACTGCGGGAAGGCCTGGAACGCACCATCGCTTTCTACCATCAGTGCCGGGAGCACTACTGGGACAGTGCAGAATGACAAATCGGCAAATTGACAAATCGGCAAATTGACAAATCGGCAAATCAGCAATGAGTGATGGGCAATGAACAAGACAATCTCTCTGGTCGATCTGAAGAGGCAGTACGCTGGTATCAAGGATGAGATTGACGCAGCAGTGGCACGGGTACTCGAAGGTGGCTGGTACATCCTGGGCAATGAGGTCACGGCATTTGAGCATGAGTTCGCCGCCTGCTGCTCCGTCGCCCACGCGGTCGGGGTAGGCTCAGGCACCGATGCGCTCCAGTTGGCTTTGACCACCTGCGGTGTGGGCTCTGGCGACGAGGTGATTACCGTGCCCCACACTGCCGTTGCGACGGTGGCTGCCATTGAACTGGCCAGCGCCAGGCCAGTGTTGGTGGATATTGACCCGGTGCGCTATACCCTCGACCCAGCCCGGCTAGAAGCGGCCATCACACCCCACACACGAGCGGTCATTCCCGTGCACCTCTACGGCTGCCCGGCCGATCTCAGCCCCATCCTGGAGATCGCGCACCAGCATAATCTATATGTCGTCGAGGACTGCGCCCAGGCGCACGGCGCAGAGTACCGGGGACGGCCGGTCGGCTCCTGGGGCCACGTGGCTGCCTTCAGTTTCTACCCCACCAAGAACCTGGGAGCCTGCGGCGACGGCGGGATGGTGGTCACGAACGATCCAGGACTGGCGGAGCGCGCACGGCTACTGAGACAGTACGGCTGGAGAGAACGGTACATCAGCAGCCTGAAGGGGCTGAACAGCCGCCTGGACGAGTTGCAGGCCGCCATCCTGCGCGTCAAGTTGCATCATCTGAAGGATTGGAACGAGAAGCGCCGGCGGCTGGCCCGCCTTTACGACGATCGGCTGGCAGGGAGCGGCGTCATCACACCCTGCCGGCCGGAGGATGCGATGCACGTATACCATCTCTATGTCGTGCGCCACCCTCGTCGGGACGACTTGCAGACCTTTCTGCGCGAGCAGACCATCGGCAGCCTGATCCATTACCCTGTGCCGGTGCATCTCCAGCCCGCCTATCGAGACCTGGGATACAAGGCCGGGGACCTCCCCGCCGCCGAAGCCGCCGCGCAGGAGGTTCTTTCACTGCCCCTCTACCCTGAGTTGCGCGAAGAGGAAGCGGCGACAGTAGCCGGCGCCGTGATTGCCTTCACCAGGACAGGGTGACGGTGAAAACACGGCCGCGTCTTGCCATCCTCTCCGCTCTGCTCCTCATCACGGCGCTGGGGGCAGGACTCCGGTTCTATCACATTGACCGGTTGCCCCCTGGCCTCCACTACGACGAGGCTTTCAACGACCTGGAGGCGCTGCGCGTAGTCAGGGATGGCACGTGGCCCATCTTCTTCACCGAGAACTTCGGGCAGGAGCCTCTTCACATCTACCTGATTGCGCTATTATTCCACCTGATCGGCCCGGTCGTTCCAGGAGGACGCCTGGTGTCAGCCTTGGCCGGCACTGCGACCGTGCCGCTGCTGTTTTTCGCCGTGCAGGAGATATTCCAGGAGGAAATAGGGAGACGGCGAGCGGCAAGGCTGGGTTTGATCTCCGCACTCAGTCTGGCGCTGCTCTACTGGCACGTGCACTACAGCCGCATCGGGATGGAGCCCAACATGGTGCCGATGCTGGCTGCTGCAACGTTCGGCCTCACCTGGCGAGCGTTGCGCACACAAAACCCACGAGAAGCGCTGATCGCGGGAGTATTATTGGGCGGAAGCCTGTACACCTACGCGTCGGGCCGTTTCGTCCCTCTTGTGCTAGCGCTCTTCTTCGGCTTACGAGGCCTCTTGGAGCGTGATTTCATACGTGTCCACTACCGCACGCTGACGATTGTCGCAGCAACTGCGGCCTTAGTCTTCGTCCCACTAGGCTACTTCTTTGCCTCCCATCCTTACTGGTTCACCCTACGTGCCAGCCATGTAGTGCACAGCGGCAGCCTGCTGGAGGGGTTTGCCAAGGTGGTGGGAGGACTTTTCTTCCGAGGAGACCTGAATCCCCGCCAGAACCTGCCCGGCCGCCCAGCGCTCGACCCCATCCAGGCGATACTGTTCATCCTGGGGGTGGGGATGTGCGTGTCAAGGCGACGTCCTCCTCACATGTTCCTGATTTGCTGGCTGGGGGTGATGCTGTTGCCCAGTGCGCTAACTGAGTATCCACCTCACTTCGGGCGGATGTTGGGCGCAGCGCCGGCAGTGGCCGCGCTCGCGGGGTTGGGGGCAGTCGCCTCCCACGATCTGATCATGGCGACCGCCACACGATGGCTCCCACAAGCACGGAGAGCAGTCTCAACAGGAGTTGTACTCTTACTGGTCCTCGCCCTGACACTAAGCGGGGTATGCACAGTCAAAGACTACTTTCTCGTCTGGAGACAATCCGACGATCTTTTCATCGCCTTCGACGTGGGGTTACGCTGGATTGGGGAGTACGTGGCCGCACTGCCGCGAGAAGAGCGTGTGTACGTTTCTCCCATAGACAGATTCCACACGACGCTTAAGTTCCTGCTGGACGATGATCCATACCGCACTCACAACTACAACGGACGGCGCTGCGTGGTTTATCCCTCTGTCACCGAGACATCCACGACGCACGTGATCATCGTCTTCGAGGATCCCGACTCTCTGCCCACCCTCCAGGCTGCGTTCCCCGACGGTCAGGTGGTCCAAGAACTATACATGGGCGACACGCTCTACTCGGTCGTCTACCATACGCCGGCTGGCAGCACAGCCCAGATCGGTCCGACCCATTCGCTGGAGGCAGACTTCGATGGGCAGATCCGGCTGACGGGCTACGATCCGCCAGCAGGACCCCTTGCCCCTGGCGACACTATCTCACTGCGCCTGTATTGGCTGGCCCAGACTCAGATGACAGACTGGTACAAGGTCTTCGTGCACCTGTGGGGCACACCCAGCCCGGCGGAAGGTGGACGTATATGGGGACAGGAGGACGTCCACCCCTGCGACAACAGTTACCACACACCGTGGTGGGCAGTAGGGGACATCGTCGCCGACAAGTACCGGGTACCGATCAGCCCCGACACTCCGTCGGGGGAATATCAACTGGTGGTTGGGCTTTTCCTGGAAGACGGCCCCCGGCTCCCGGTGCTGGACACAGCGGGCGAGCCAATCGGCGACCACGTGGTGGTGACGACCGTACAGGTCGTCGCCCCGTAGGGGTTGAGAGACACCTGGGCAGAGATTGCTCGAAATGACGAGAGCGGCTCAACGAACCTCAATCTCCGCCACCAACACCATATCGCCCACGATCTCTCCACCCGGAGTCTGGACAGGAAGCCGCTCTCCGGTCGTGGGATCGTAGGCCCCCACATAAAGTGGGTACGTGCCAACCGGCGTATCTGCTCCCACGGCCATTCCCCAACGGTCGTCCACGGTTTCTCCCACCTCCCATGACGTCGTCGGCCGTAGCCAGTTTAGCGGCATGCCATCCCGCAGGGCGAGGCTTTCATTGTTAGGGCCTAACAGGACGAGGAAAAACTTGTAGTCCACATCCATAGGGGAAAGCACACGCCAGCGCAGGGCCACCGCCAGTGTTCCGCCTGGGGCTATGTGCTCCTGATTCAGGGCATACGCCGACAACTCGAACTGATCATCAAAGGTAGTGGAAACTGATTGACTGGGTGAGCGATAGGTTCCCATCCTCGCCGGGGTCAGATAAAGATCGAAGACCGTGTTCTCCAGCCAGTTCTCACTCACCTGATGGGCGTGCTCCTTGAGCCACTGGGCGACTCGGTGATTACGATCACAATCCATCGGCATCTCGCGCACCAGCCAGATCTGTTCGTAGCCGGCGGCGATGGCGACGATCTCATCCTGGATACGTCCCTCATACTCACTCTCGTCCTCGTGCTCACTGCAAACTGACGGGACGACAAGGTAGAAGGTATCGTCAGGGAGGTAGTATTTTAATATGAGTGACGCATCCCGGCCGTTGTAGACAATGGCAGCGCCCGCCTCAACGGCTTCCGCCATCGTGGCCATTTGCGCACGGTAGTCCCAGCGCCAATACAGTGAATCGGTGTAGTAACGGTATAACGAACGAACCTGAACGAAGTTCAAAGGCACAACTAGCAGCGCAATCAACCCCGCCTGCCCAACTTGTCGTTTCACAGTGAACGAACCGGATAGCGCGAGACTGCTCAGACCATGCGCCCCCCGGGCCAGCAAGAGGTAATAGGACGGGCTGGCAGCGATGAAGTATCGTATCCATCCGGGCAAGGGAGGAAATGAGATGAGGAAGGTCGCCAGGATAGGCACACCCAGACAGGTGACCATGAACACCAGGCTACGCCGCTTCCACGGCCATAGCAGGGCCAGAACTAACAGCAGCAGAAACAGGACTAGCACTGGCCATGCTACCTCCTCCGGCGCCGAGGTGATGATCGGCACACCAGCGCTGAAGACGCTAAGACAGTGGCGCAGAATCGCCAGCAGGGGGATATCCACCCGCCCTGCTTCCTCAGACAGAGCCGGGACTCGATCCCAGACGTAGACCAGCCAGGGGAGGAAGAGCAAGAAGGTCACCGCCTGTGCACTCAAGCAGTAGAATGCTGTGCGCCATGCAACACGGCGTCTCCAGAGCAAGTCGCCCAGCCAAAGAAGCGCCTGCGCCAGGATGACATACCAGGCGAACAAGTGAGAATAGACAGACAAGGCGCTGATCACCACGTAGCCCACCCACACGTGCCACGGCCCTGACGCTTTCTCTGTGCTCTCTGTAGATAGCCGCCAGAAGAAGTAGGTGGAGAGGATGGTGAAAAAACTGTCTGGGCATACATACGCGCTCCCTGGCTATAGTAGACGTGAAACGGCGAGAGTGCCAGGAGCAGCGCAGCGATGATTCCCGTGCCTGTCCCGCCCAGACGACGCCCCAACGCGAAGAGGGCCGGCACTGCGAGCACTCCACAGAACAGTGTGATGTAACGGAGGGCAAATTCCGACTGGCCGGCCGCCTGGATCCAGGCATGCAAGGTCAAATAATAACCCGGTGGAACATCCCCGGCATCGTGGGCATTGCGCAACACCGAGGCGACTGAGGGTTGACCTGCGAAGTAAACGCTCCACCCCTCGTCGCCCCACAGGCTCTGCCCATCTAGCCGGTAGATGCGTAGAGCAAAGGACAGCAGCACCAGGCCTAGAAGAGCCACTGCGGACAACGTACGCGCTGACATTGCGCCCTCTGTCCCAGACAGGTCAGACAAGGCAGTATGCCCCCGGAAAAGACGGCGGCCGTGGCTATCCGCCCAATTCCTTCAGCCGGGCCTCCCACTTGGCGTGCAATTTGTTGTAGGTCCCCTCGCTGATCTCTCCCGCGGCCAACCGCATATCCAGGTTGTCCAGTGTGGTGTGGATCTCCGCGGCTGTCTTAGGGCTGGCAGGGGCCGCCGGGGCTGCTGGTGCCGGCTGTTGGGCCGGCTGTTGCATGCTCTGCGTCATCATCTGCGCCATAGCCGCGCCCATACCCATGCCCGCGCCCAGACCCACGCCCGCACCGGTGAGACCACCACCACCACCCTCCTGCTGAGCCGCGTCGCGCATCGCCCGCGCCGCCTGGAACTGCATGTAGGCGCTCATGTCACCCAGTGCGCCCATAGAGGCAGCCTCGTCGATCGCCTTGGCCGTGTCCTCGGTCGGCCCGATGTACTCGACGTAGACCGACGTCAGGTTCACCCCGCGGGCGGCGAACTCCTCGGCCGCCTTGGCCCGCACCCCCATCGTCAGTTCTTCCGCCATGCCGGCCAAATCGAGGATCGACTTGCCCATCTCGCCCACCAGGTCGGTCAGTTTGGTCAAGATCATAGAGCGGAAGAAACCCTGAATCTCGGTCGTGCGGTAGACACCCCGCGTGCCGACGATCTTATTGACGAAGAGTTGCGGGTCCACGATCTGCACTGCGTATGAGCCACGCGCCTGCACGCGGGCCATACGCAGGATCGGGTCCTTGATCGTGATGGGCGTCGGGGTGCCCCACTTCAGGTCCGTGAACTCGCGCAGGCTGACGAAGTAGACCTCAGCCTTGAAGGGGGTCTCGCCAGAGAACGCCTTGCCGACCAGGTCTACCAAGAGCGGGATGTTAGCGGTGGTGATCGTGTGGGGACCTGGGCCAAACGTGTCTAGTGACCGGCCGTCACGGAAAAAGACCGCCGCCTGGCTATCGCGGACAATCACTTGCGAGCCGATGCGGAAGTCACCGGACCCCCGTTCGGGGATACGGTGTACCATCTCCGTGCCGGCCTCGTCCACAAACTGCACAATATCGAAGATTCGTGCCATCGTACCTCACCTCCTGAGTCTGATAGGGCACTCGTGGCCCCTAAACGCTTCCCAGTATTATATGCTCGCGCTGGTCGAACGTGCTGTTGGCCTCGCGGCAGATGTCCTGGATGATGCGGATTACCTCGACCATCCCCTCGCCGCTGGGGATGGCCTCTCGCAGATGGCCGGCCGCTGCGTCCAGCCGCTCCAAGTACTGAAACAGGGCCACGTCGAAGTTGTACATCTGCTCCAGTTCGGCCTGGTTGACCTTCGCAGCGTCGAACAACCCGGAGTAGCCGTAGCTGGCGAGGCGGATGCGGTCAATGAAAGTCTGGAGTTGCGTCACGGCGCTGCCGACATCGTCCACTAAGTCTACCCGGCCATGATTGATCAGGTCTTTCTGCGCTGCGTCGAGTTCCCGGCGCTGACCAGCCAACTTCTCGGCTAGCGTCTGGCGCAGGAGTTGATCGGCCTTGCGCCGGGTCTGACGCTCCTGGTACCCGCTCCAGCCGGGGATAAAGCCGGTCAACTTCTCCAGCGCCGTGAGGCTATCCTTCACTTTCTCGTAGATGTCTCCCATTATACATTCCTCCTTATGCTTGTGGGTTGACCGGCCTCCCGGTCAGTCTCAATACCTATACACATTACACGACTACCGTACACCCGGTTTCATGTCCTCAGCCCGTCAAGAATATCTCCGCCCCACACCGGTGTAGATCGACATCGGGACGTACCACATCGGAACAGGCACCTGGGCCGTCTCCAGGCGCGAGAACTTGTGCACCCAACTCCGATCCAGCCCAAAGGCGATGGCGTAGGTAGGTGAGTACTCCTCGTGCTACAGCCGTAGTATATTATAGTATGACTCCATTGAAAAGGGAAACACCTGTGCCCCGATATGTATACGCGCCGTGTTGCAACTGGGTTGCGGCCCGGCAGGGTCTTCTCCGCATAGCACGTCAGGGCTCGCAGCGTAATGTCACCGGCAGGTATGCGCGGTACACCTCCGGCACGACGCGCAGCGTCACCGGCACTGTCTGTGGTGCATCCAGCACGTCGGTCGTCGTGGCTGTCACCGATATGATCGCTGTGAAAGTGCCCGTCGTGTAGCCCGTGCTGTCCACCGTCACCGTCAGCGGCGTTCCCTGGAGACCGGTGGTGATCGCCAGCGTGGGCGTCACCTGGACTCCCACCGTCCCCGTCACCTGCATCCCCGCCGCCACCATCGCCGTCCAGGTGAACACACGGTACCCCGTGTTCAGCGGCACCACCACGCCTGTGAAAGTGCCCGGCTCACGCACGTCGGCCAGGAAAGTGAGAGCAGAAGGAGTGATCGCCATCCTGGAGCCAAAGTGACCGGGGCGCTTCTCCATCGCCACCAGCGCGTCGTAGGCCAGCGCCGGAGCACCGAAGTTGGTGCCATCATTCTTACGCACAGAGAAGTAGCGAGCCGCCTCGCAGTCCCAGGTGTGATAGTTGTGCCAGTCCAGGTTCCAGACAAACATCGCGCCCATCCAGGGCCAGTTCTCGTCGGCGTACTGGAAGGCCCGCGTGATATAGCCGGCCTGCTGCACCTCGGGCACCTCCATCCAACTGAAGTCCGCCTCGTAGTCATCACGGCAACCAGGGGGCATGCCGCCTTCCTCAGTCCAGTCGCGCAGCCAGTTGAACTCGGTAGCCCATACGGGCTTGTGTCCCAGGCTATGCTGTTCCAGCAAGTCGTGCATCACCTCGACGCCACGGAAGGCGAAGCCGTTGGCAACGCTGGTAGGGTCGGTTTCTGGCGCGTAGGCGAAGCCGTAGGGATGGTAGCCGAAAGCGTCGAAGTAGTCACCTGCGCCCAGGAGGAACATCTGGCGGGCGAATTCCCGCTCGTCCATCGCGTGGCAATCGTTGCCGTTCCAACCGTTGCAGGTGCCCTCGATACGACCCACTGGGGCCAATCCCCCGCTGACGACGGTGGCGGCCGGGTCCACCGCCTTGATGCGCTCGTAGGCTACCTTGAGCACCTCGACGTACTGGTCCGGGGCAGGCGAGGCACCGCCCCAGAAACGCTCGACGTTAGGCTCATTGCCGATTTCGTAGGCCTCGACGAATCCCAACCCGGCTCTGACAATCTCCTCGACGTGGTCCCCCCACTGGTCAAGGTCTGCTGGCATCCCATCGCACTCAATGGCAAACAAGACCTTGTACGGCAACCTTTCCACAGGCGGATCATCCTCGTACTCCTCCCACAGCTTGACCCATTCAAAACCTAGCGGCGCGACGAGTGGGTCAATGCGGCTTTCCTGGCGCACGTTGATGCCGTAGCCCAGGTGAGGCGGTATCTCTGCATGCGCAGGCAGCACGGCTATCCCCGGCCTGTCAATCACGGTAACCAGCGCGGCAACCGCTACCGCGCACATCCAGGCTCGCCAACACCTCATCGCTTTTGGCCGTAGAGGCGGACGAAGTGGGCGATAGAGCGGTCGTAGGTGCGCTCTGCCTCTGGCGGGAAGAGACAGCCCGGCAACTCGCCCATCCGCCAGTGGTAACGGATACACTCACAGCACTTGCCCTTCCTGGAACAGGGCTCGTAGGTGCAGGTGCACTGCGCCAGGTTCTGATCTATGCTGCACTCCATGTCCTTCACCTCCAATAGAATAGTAGTGACCTGGTTGTACAGGCAAAGTATAGCATGGACTACTTCAAAGCAAAAGGCCACCGGTGAACACCGGTAGCCTTTCGTCTCTTGCGTCAGTCCGCGTGGGGACCTACGCGCCAGCGACCATGCGCTGCTCGACGTAGTCCACAGCCTGACCAACCGTCCTGATCTGCTGAGCATCCTCGTCAGAGATTGTCCCGCCGAACTCCTCCTCAAACGCCATAATCAGTTCGACGAGATCGAGGGAGTCCGCTCCCAGGTCCTCGCGGAAGCGCGCCTCTCGCGTGACCTTATCCGGCTCCACCCCTAACAAATCAATGATGATTTTCTTGACTTGCTCGAACATGTCTGCCACTGGTTGTACCTCCTGTGGATATTTCCAGGCTGCTAATGGAGATATTCTACCTACAGAGAAGAGTTTGTCAAACTCAGGCCGGTCAAGAGGTCAAGACCATCAGTTTGACAATCATCCCCACTGCAAGTATTATTAGGCGTCTGCCATGAAGAACACTGATCATTATCCCAGGTTACGAAGGAGTGCATGCACCAACAGCGCAAGTCCGACCACATTCACATCAACCTGCACAAGGACGTCAGTTTCAAGCACGTCTCAACCGGCTTCGAGCGCTACCGCTTTATCCACTGCGCACTGCCAGGCTTCAGCCTCAAGGACGTGGACACCTCTACCACGCTGTTGGGCAGACGCCTGGCGGCCCCGCTCCTCATCTCTTCGATGACCGGAGGGACGCCAGAAGCCAGCGTGATCAACCGACGGTTGGCAGAAGCAGCCCAGGCCACCGGGATCGGGCTGGGGCTGGGCTCGCAGCGCGCCGCCATCGAAGACCCGGCCCTGGCAGATACCTATCGCGTGCGCCGCGTCGCTCCAGACATCCTCTTGCTGGCCAACCTCGGCGCGATACAACTGAACTACGGCTACGGACCCGATGAATGTCGTCGCGCCGTCGAGATGGTAGAAGCGGACGCTCTTATCCTACACCTCAACCCACTACAGGAGGCACTCCAGCCCGAGGGGGAAACTAATTTCGCCGGGTTGCTACCCAGAATCGAGGCTGTCTGCCAGGCGCTGGAGGTACCGGTGGTCGTCAAGGAGGTAGGCTGGGGGTTCTCGGAGCAGGTGGCTTGCCAACTGGCGAACACCGGGGTGGCGGCGATTGACGTCGCCGGAGCCGGGGGCAGTTCGTGGAGCCAGGTGGAGATGCACCGCGCCACGACCGAGCGGGGACGCCAGGTGGCGGCGGCCTTCGCTGACTGGGGCATCCCTACTGCCGAGAGTCTGCTGATGGCCCGACGGGGTGCGCCAGAGTTGCCCATCATCGCCAGTGGAGGTATTCGCGACGGCATCCAAATGGCGAAAGCCATCGCGCTCGGTGCAGCCACGTGTGGCGTCGCCGGGCCCTTCTTGCACGCCGCTAGCCAGTCTACCGCCACCATATCCGAACTCATCGCCACGCTTATTATGCAATTGCGCGTCGCTATGTTCGCCGCTGGTGCTGCCGACATCCCGGCTCTCCAGTGCACCCCTATTTTGAAAACACACTCAAACCAAAAGGAGGTTGATCTGTGACCAAACAAACTTTCACCAATGGTGTGGGCAACGTGCCCTTTGCGCAGCGGGTATTGTTACTCCCGTACTGTCTGCGCCCCAGCCAGGCCTGCCCGGGCAAGATGACCAAGCAAGGCCTGGACTGCACGGGATGCACACTCGTCGAGTGCGCCATCTACCAGTTACGCACCGCCGCCATTGAGGTAGGCTACGGGGATATATGTGTCGCCCCCGGTGGGCGGCTGGCGGTGCGCTTCCTGGACAGGCAGCAGCCGGCCGGCGTGGTCGCTATCGCTTGCGACAAAGAGCTTGAAGAAGGGCTGGAGGCCATTGACCAAATGGAGTGGACGAACGGCCGGCCGGCCGTCGCTGTGGTACCGCTGCTGCATGATGGTTGCGTGGACACGGAAGTAGACATCGTGCTGGCCCGGACGACCATTCTCAGTCGCACCAGCCGTGAAGAACCGTAAGAACATGCAGTACCAGGCACAAATGTCCCTTGAAGCATACTTCGACCGTTATCTACCACCTCTCGAAACAGAGATGCGGGACGTGGTTCAGATCGCCGATGCGCGTTATGCCGGGCTCTGCGGCATGCTGCGCTACCACATGGGCTGGGCCGATGCCGCGTTCAACCCCCGCCAGGCGCGAACCGGCAAGCGAGCGCGGCCGGTGCTCTGCCTGCTAGCCTGTGAGGCCTGCGGAGGCAACTGGGAGCAGGCTCTGCCCGCCGCCGCCGCCGTTGAACTAATACATAACTTCTCCCTCATCCACGACGACATTGAGGACCGGGACGAGACTCGCCGTGGCCGTCCCACCGTCTGGTCATTGTGGGGGGAGGCCCAAGGGATCAACGCCGGGGATACGATGTTTGCCCTGGCTCAACTGGCCTTGCTGCGACTCTTCGAGCGAACCGTGCCCGCCACAACAGTCTTGGCAGCCCTTCGCCTCTTCAACCACACCTGCCTGAACCTCACCGGCGGCCAGTATCTCGACATCGGTTTCGAAAGCCGCGCCAACGTGTCCGTTGCAGAGTACATGGCAATGGTCGAGGGAAAAACCGTCGCGCTAGTGGTCTGCGCCTGCGAGACTGGCGCCCTTATCGCCGCCGCGCCTGATGCTCAACACAAGCACCTGTGCATCTTCGGCCACCACCTGGGGCTGGCTTTTCAGATACGCGATGACATCCTGGGCGTCTGGGGCGATCCAACTGTCACCGGCAAGCCCGCTGGTACCGACATCGCCCGGCGCAAGAAGTCATTGCCCATCATCTATGGTCTGGAGCAAAGCGTGGAACTCCACGCGTTGTTGGCACAGGAGACATTATCAACAGCCAATGTCCGCCGTGCGACACGCTTGCTGCAAGAGGCAAACAGCCGCGAATACGCCGAACAACTGGCACAGGAGCATCACGTGCAGGCTCTGGCTGCGCTGGAGCAGGCGGGACTACAGGGACCAGCCGCCCAGGCGCTCCACGAACTGGCGCAGATGCTCATTGGCCGCGAACGATGACTAATGGGAATGAGGTGCACACTACCTATGAACCTGACACGCAAACTCATAGCCAAGCACTTACTCGAGGGAGAACTTTCACCTGACAGCGAGATCGTCCTCCGGGTTGACCAGACTCTAACTGAGGATGCCACAGGCTTGACCACCCACCTCCAGTTCGAGGCCCTGGGATTGCCGCTGGCACCGGGCCTGCAGGCTGTTTCGCTGGTGGACCACGGCACCCCTCAGGTCCGTCCGGAGAATGCCTATGACCATCACTAGACATTATCGGAAATAAGAGTATCATGGTGGCTAAACCCCGGCGAAGTTACTCGAGGAGAATGTCACCATGTTCACGTACGAGAATGTCAAAGATAACCTGAAACTGTTTCGTGCTTTGACCAGTTTGGATCCAGCA
>JADHWW010000195.1 GCA_016783285.1 Anaerolineae bacterium | reverse complement strand
GGCTGGCGTGACGCGCAGCACGATGTCGTCCACCGTGCCACCAGGCTCGACAGACACGACGGTTTGCCATTGCAGGCGATAGGGCATGTAATCGTCGCCCTCGCCCAGGGCCACCGCCACCCACCAGGTACCCGCCTGGACGGTGAGCGTGAAATCCCCGTTGGGCTCCTCCGTCGTGGTGGACCGGCTTGGTAAGAGCGTGGTCCGATCCAGATTGTAGGCCACGACGCGGAGCCCCGGCACGCCCTGGCCGTCCGGCGTCAGCACCTGCCCGCTCAGGGTGGCGGCATCCCCAAACGGGATCAGGTAGAGGTCTCCCAGATCCCAGGTTTCCCCGTCGGAAACGTATCCCTGCACCGGGGCCGGGGGGAGATAGAGGAGGAGGTTCTCGGGCCGGACGGTTACCACGTACAGGCCGGCGGGCACGGTCAGGGTGAAGAAGCCGTTCGCGTCTATCTGCTCCGACACGCGCACCAGGCCAGTGGCCGTGACGGTCACCGGACAGGTCGGGGTGATCAGAGTCCCGGCGACCAGCACCCGGCCCACGATCTGGGCTTCGGGCACCGTGAAAGCAAAGTTCCGTGTTTCTGTGTATGGACCACCGGGCAGAAAGTAGACCCATTGGGGGTGAGCGGGGGGCACCACGTTGGATGGAGTGGTAGTGTCGGTCACCACGGCGCTCACCCACCAGCCGCCGGAGGGCACGGTCAGCGTGTAGGCGCCGCTCGCATCTGTCAACGTCGTTTCTTCGTCGCCTCCCACTGTCTTTTTGGCAACGATGAGCGCGTTCTGGACTGGCTGCGGCGTGGCTTCATCGGTCAGCGCGTGGCCTTGTATCACGTTGTCTGCATTGGCGATCTCGGGGCTGGCTGCCACGGGATCGCCGGGGTCCGGGTTTCTCGATAGTAACGGCATGGCCAGGGCCAGTTGGGATACCAGCGAGAACAAGAGAGAGATGAGCAACAGACTGCGAACGAGACGAGACTTTTGGGACATTGTACGTAACCTCCTTGGTTGAATGTGGTTATTGGTACTACAGCGTTACTTTTGTTAGAGGCCATACTGTACCTACTTAGATTATAACACAATCTCTCTAGGATGTCAAACTACAGCGTTACTTTTGTTAGAGGCCATACTGTACCCGTCATTATACACAATTCTGCTCGGAATGGTAATCATGACAAGTGACCCACTAGTACGCCCGTCCGAAGATAGCCCGCTCGTTGGCTTCCCTACCGCAGCGAATACACTTACCCTTCTCCGGCTCCTGCTCCAGCGCCGTGTCCTGAGCCTTGTCCTGAGCTTTGTCGAAGGGCTGTCGAAGGGGGATACAGCGTATCGTGGCCTTGGTGTCATCTTTGATCTGCGCCTCGCAACCCGCGTCACCGCACCACCAGGAATAGGCGAATCCTTCAGGGACGACTTCCCCGAACTCGGCGTAGTCGCCGGGGTCGTAGGTGTGCGCCTCGCGGAAATCGAGTGCGCGACGGTAGAGGTTGGCCTGGATCGTGGTCAGCATCTCTGGCACCGCTTCCGCCAATCCGCTCAGCGGCGCGGGGCACTTCCCTTCGCGACCTGGAATGTCGCGCCGGGCTAGTGTCACCTGTTCCCGTTCCACGTCACGGGGGCCGATCTCGATCCGCAGCGGCACGCCCCGCATCTCCCACTCGTTGAACTTCCAGCCGGGCGAATATTCGTCCCGGTCGTCCACGTGCACGCGCACATCGTCGCGCAGCGCCGCCTCCACCTGCGCGGTCGCATCCAGCACCCGGCTGCGCTGAGCCTCGTCCTTCCAGATAGGGACGATGACGACCTGGGTCGGGGCCAGTTTTGGCGGCAAGACCAACCCCTGGTCGTCGCCGTGCACCATCACCACCGCCCCCACCATGCGCGTGCTGAGGCCCCAACTGGTCGTCCACACGTATTGGAGTTTATTGTTCTCGTCGAGGAACTGGATGTCGAACGCCCGGGCAAAGTTCTGCCCCAGAAAGTGGCTGGTGCCAGACTGGAGCGCCTTGTGGTCTCCCATCATGGCCTCGATGGTGTAACTGGTCACCGCCCCGGCGAACTTTTCGCTCTCGCTCTTGCGGCCGGCGATGACGGGGATAGCGGCGTCCTCGACAGCAAAATCGGCGTAGACGTCGAGCATCTGCAAGGCGTTGGCCTGTGCCTCTTCGGACGTGGCGAAGGCATCGTGACCTTCCTGCCACAGGAACTCGGTGGTACGGAGGAACAACCGCGTGCGCATCTCCCAGCGCACGACGTTGCACCACTGATTGATCAGCAGAGGCAGGTCACGGTAGGATTGGATCCACTTGGCGTACATGTGGCCGATGATCGTCTCGGAGGTGGGGCGGACAGCCAGCGGCTCCTCCAGTTTCTTGCCGCCGCCGTGGGTGACGACGGCCAGTTCGGGTGAGAAACCCTTGACGTGTTCGGCCTCCTTCTCCAGGAAACTCATGGGGATGAGGAGTGGGAAGTAGGCGTTGGCATGACCGGTGGCTTTGAAGCGCCGGTCGAGCCCGGCCTTGATGTTCTCCCACAGGGCGTACCCGTGGGGCTTGATAACCATGCAACCCTTGACGGGGGCGTAATCGGCCAGGTCGGCCATCTGTACTACATCGGTGTACCAGCGGGAGTAATCCTCGCTGCGGGGTGTGACTTTAGGCATTTCTCCTCCTTTGTTGTTTGGTGGACGCCGAAACTTGCTTCGGTTGCACGTAGGTTGATTCCCATCGGCCCAAACGCCAACAAGTTGGCGCTTCCACGACGGGGGTTGAACACCTATCGTTCTTCTTCCGTGTCACCCGTACCAAATTCTTCCTCATCATCCTGACCGGCAACTAGGTTGTGCATGGCGTGTACCATGCGCTTGATCGGCTGGGTGGTGTAGTGGTCGGCAAAGTGCTCGGCGGCCTGCTCGCTCCCCACCCCAGGGCCAAACTGCTCGCGCAGGTAATGCTGGTGATCCATAATCCACAAATCCCGCGCCACCGAGACGCGGTGGTTGCCAGCGAGGACAAAGTAGGCCTCCCCGAACAGGCATTATGCATTACCACTCGATTACACGCAAAGGGTAGACGTTGACGACCTCAGTGTCCAGGTAGCGTGTCCGCCAGGTTTCCGGCCCGTAGACGTGTTTGTGACCGTGGAGCAGGTAGCGAGGCCGGAAACGAGCCATGAACCAAAGCAACGTCTTGAAACCTCGATGAGGCAGGTCCTCACCGTCGTGGATGCCGAAGGGTGGCGAATGTGCGATGAGAATGTCCAGGTAGCGCCCGTGGAACAGACGGTTCATCAGCAGGGCCGGCGCCAAACGCCAGACTTTGTAGGCCATCTCGCTCTCTGTGTATTGGAAGGGCGCCCTGGGTTTGTAGCGCATCGAACCCTCCAGCCCGGCCAGGAGTACGCCCTTGTCTTCTACAGTCCGTCCATCGAGATTAGTCCAACCGCCTGGCCCGACGAGCGTGCGTCCATCGGCTGTGTACTCGGGATGGTCGTGGTTGCCGTGCACGAAAAAACAGGGCACACCCAACAACGTCACGATGTACTCCAGGTAGGAATAGGGCAAGTCGCCGCACGAAAGCACCATATCCACATCGCCAAATCGCTGGCGGATGTGTGAACTGTAGATGCCTTTGACCACCTGGTCACTGATGGCGAGGATTTTCATTGGGCGGCTCTCTGGAAACTTGGCAATCCTCACCGACTGTGCTACAATGAATGCGCGAGCAACGCCAAGGAGAACTCACATGACTAGAACAATTAGTATGCAAGTTGACGTCCCTCCTGATCACAGACTGCTCATTCCGGTGCCGCAAAACATACCGGTTGGGCCAGCACAGGTGATTATCATCATTGGGCTGGATCGGAAGAGACCAGCGGGGACAGCCACCGAGATGGTCAGTTCGCCCCTTTTTGGTCTGTGGGCCAGACGCAACGACATAGACGACAGCCTGGCCTACGCACGGCAACTGCGCGTTCAGGCCGAGCGGCGGGACAATGACTGAGCCTGACTTGTTACTGGACACCGACGTCCTCATAGAAATCCTGCGTGGCAAGGTTGAGGCAGCCGTATGGCTCGCAGGTTTGGGCCAGCAGGTGATAGGTATTTCTGTGCTCGTACTGATGGAAATCCTGCAAGGAGCCCGCAACCGTCGGGAACAGGACACACTGGTCAAGCAACTTGACCGCTATCCTCTCATTGTTCTGGAAGGAGATGACTCGGAACGTGCCCTGAAGTGGCTTAAATCCTATCATCTGAGCCACGGCGTAGGCATTATGGATTGCCTCATTGCTGCATCGGCTGTACGACTGGGCAAACCCTTGTACACGTTCAACATCAAGCATTATAAGGTCATTCCCAACCTGGACGGGCGCGTACCTTACCGCCGCATCTCATAATTCCACTAGACCACATGGCATCGTCTATCCACTGACGTTAGCCGTCCCCCCCAGGCCACTCCCGCTTGTAATTGATCTCCAGTTTGTCGAGTATCGCCTGCTCCAGGTCTACGCCGGTCAGGTAGGCCAGTTGCAGCAGGTAGAGCGCCACGTCGGCCAGTTCTCCCGCCAGCGCGTCTTTGTCGGCCCGCTCGCCCCACTGGAAATGCTCCAGCACCTCGGCTGCCTCCAGCGAGAGTGATATGGCGATGTTGCGCGGCGTCTGCGGCCACGGTGAATCCTCGTCGTACCAGCCCATCGTTTCCACGAAACGATTCATCTCGTCGGTGAGTTCCTGGATGGTCATCAGTATCCTTACACAAAAGCCAGCCCCCGCGTGGTCTGGAGGGCTGGCTGGCTTACGTTTCGAGTGTGCGTCCCCAACGCACCTACCCAGACCGGGGGTCTGGCTGCGTAGGGGCGGGCGGGGTGAGAAAGCACATAATGAACACGGCACACATCCTTGGGTCTCGTCTCTGAACTGGGGGGCAGTATACAACAAAAAGGGCCAGATGTCAAAGTGCCGCGCTGGTCTAAAAGCGAAACAGTTAAAGTTTTGTTGAGACAGGTGTGGCTAAAATCGGTTGGATGTTCGGTTTTAAGCGCGAAACGAGACGACACAGCGGGCCGGCTGACAAAGCCGACCCGCTGCCACAACCATTCTCGTAGGAACTCCCACGCGGCAAGGGCCGCTAAAACAGCGTCAACTCCCGGTTGAGGATGCGGGCGCGGATAGAATTGACCTGCGCCAAGTGCTCGTCGAGCACGCCTTCCACATCAGCCTGGATGCTGGGGGTGAGTGGCCCATTGGTCGGGCGCACCAGCGCGGTGGCCACCAGCGGCTGATCCAGCGGCGCGCCGATCTGCGAAAGGATGTAAACAGTGGCCTCCCGGACAGTGGACACTCGCCTGACGATGTCCTGCGCCGCTAGTAGCGCCAGCACGTTGTAGACCTTGCCCACGTGGGAGATGGGGTTCTTGCCGCAGGCTGCCTCCAGACTGGCCGAGCGGAAAGGCGCGATGACGCCGTTGACCCGGTTGCCCCGGCCGACTGCCCCATCGTCGCCCATCTCGGCCGAGGTGCCGGTCAGCGTCAGGTAGACCGCACCGTTGGCGACGTTGTCAGCCGTGTTGACCATCACCGTCACCTTCCGGTGGTCGAGTTTAGACGCATATTCCTGAATAGCCGCCTCAGCCGCCCGTTTGACCTCCAGGTACTCGGTCGCGTCTCCGATGCGCGTGGCGATGAAGGGTAATGCCACCGTCAGCGTCAGTTCGCTGTTGCGGCGCAGGCCCATCACCTTGACGTCCTCTCCCAGCGGGAACTCGTCAATCAGCCTGTGGTTGATGTATTGAGCAGTCTCGTAAACGGCATACTCCAGCCCGGAGCGGGGCCAGTGGCTCACGCCGAAACTGGTATCGTTGGCCGTCACGTGGTCTACCACGTACTGCAGTTCCTCAGCCCCCCGACCGGCGTAACTATCAATCACCATGTGTCTGTCGGGGTCCAGGTAGCGCATGGTCTCACGCACGTGTTGCTTGGCGGCCTGGATGGCGATATCGTCCATCGGCACCTTGTGGCCCTGGAAAGCAGGGGTGCCACGCCCTGCGATCTGGACGTGGATGGGCTTGAGCACATAACCGCCGCCGTAGCCGACTTTTACCTCTCCGGCCACCAATTGCACCTTGTCAAAGTTGTGGTGCAAGAGTGTACCCAGGTTCTCCTGACACCAGCGGGTGTACTCGACCGAGATACGCTCGGCGATGCCGTCGCACAGGCTATCGGGATGCCCGATGCCCTTGCGCTCGACGATCTCAACCGGAACGTCCTCGATGAACTGGCCGGTGGCCTCAACTACCATAATGTTACGCTTTGTCATCTTATGCCTCCTAATTTTTGTCTCTTGCAATCTCCCCCCGGCCAGGGCTGGCGCTGACAAAAAAGCCCCTCCTGGATGACAGGAGGGGCACGACTGGCGTGACCACCTCTCATCTTCCAGAAACACCATTCTGCCGGAATTGGCACCTGGCTAGCCGCTAGCGGCTGGCTGGTTGCCGAGGTTTCGCAGGGCCGGTCCCTCCACCTCTCTGGATAAGAGCGTCGCCGGGGTATTCAGTTTACGGGCGATGATACCACAAAGGTGGACAACTGTCAAGACTTGCAGTTTGAGCGGTCAGTGCTATAATTCCCTCGACTTGGGCGCGTAGCTCAGTTGGTCAGAGCGCTACACTCACATTGTAGAGGTCAGGGGTTCGAGTCCCTTCGCGCCCACTGTCATGACTACAGGCCACGGCCATCTGGAAGGGGACTATCCCCTCCGCTTGATGCCCGCGGCCTGTTTAGCATACGCAATGGAAAGACACTATGCCTGCGCCTGAGAGTACCAAGGAACGTCTCCAGGTAGACTGGCTAATCAGCAGCCTGCGATGGTTACTCCTGGTAAGCGTGGCCCTCGTCATTTCACAGAGATTCTCATCAACCACGGTCCACGTGAGCATGGTGATGCTCTTTGGTCACAATGACCTGCGTCGGGACAACACCTTCGTCGCCGAGGTGGAGGACGATGGCCAGGGGTTCAACGTGGATGCGGTGCAGACGCGCTACGACGAGCGCGGAAGTTTGGGCATGATCAACATGTACGAGCGGGCCGAGTTGGTCAGCGGCAAATTGACAATTGTCTCTGCGCCAGGCGAAGGCACACGGATCACACTGACTGCCCCTCTGCCAGGGAGATAGGCATGTGCCCGAGATGACTATGGCGTGGAGCGAAGGCTGGCTGTGGCTGGGTGGCTCACTACTCCTGGCCGTCCTCTGGGCGAACCTGGCCTGGTTTTTCCGTCAACCCCACTCTGGCGCGGTAGGTGAGTTCGTCACTCGCCTGATCGCCCTCGGGCTGAGGCCTCGGCCGAACGCCTGGCGTTTTTCCCCATATCTGCTTCAATTCCTCCGGCTGTTGTACTACATCGGCGTGCCCTTCGCCGTGCTCCTATGGGGCCACGATGCGGTCGTCGGGCGGCTGTTGGGACTACAGCGGTTCGACTTGCCTGCGCCGAGTGACGATGTAATTGGCGCTATCGTGGCGGCCAACTGGCTCGACTGGACCTACGACGCGGGATGGGCCGTAGTGT
>JADHWW010000089.1 GCA_016783285.1 Anaerolineae bacterium | reverse complement strand
GTGTTTTCGTCGTTGTACCTGCCCACAGACATCGTGACCTATCTGACAAAGCAAGGCATCTACGCTGTGGCCATGGGCGAGGATACGATGTGCGTGCTGAACCTGGATCAGGTGCGCACCAGAGTTGGTGACATTGGTGAGGACGCGGATGAGCCGGGTTGAGATGCTATCGGAGGATAATCTGGTGAATCGAATAATCCTGATTGGGCTGATCGCGTGTCTGGTGGTCGGAACGTGGGCGGGGACGGTGCAGGCCTGTCCTGAGTATAACCGAAGGGCCCAATCGGGCGGGCCGCTTCCGGAGACGAGCGTGCACATCGTGCAGCGGGGCGAGACGCTGTTCTCCATCGCCCGGCGATACGGCCTGACGGTGAACGCCGTCACCCACGCCAACGACATCCCCGACCCGCGACAGATTTACGCCGGCCAGCGGCTCGTCATTCCTGGCGGCAAAATAGACACCCGCGTGGAGGAGATAGCGCCCTACGTGGTTCAGGCGGGCGACGCACTGGCTTCCATCGCCCGGCGCTACAACACCACCTGGCAGACGCTCGCCCGGGTCAACGGCCTACTCTCTCCTAACGCCATCCACGCGGGGCAGGTCATCCAGGTGCCGCCCCCCCCTGCATCCTCCCCATTGGGGGGGAAAGAGGGGGGGAGCGGAGGCGCGGTCTACGTCGTGCGCTCCGACGATACGCTGCTCCGCATCGCGTTACGCTACTCCGTCTCACCCTGGACGTTGGCGGTTGCCGGCCACGTCGCGAACCCGGCGCTGATCTACTCGGGGCAGGAACTCGTGGTTCCGGGCGAAGGGCCGGGCCTGTTGCCCATGCCTTTCGCCTCCGTCGAGGTGCAGCCGCTGCCGGCGGCCCAGGGAACAACCATGGTCATCGCGGTGCGCACGACGGCACCTGTCACACTGGACGGCAGGCTGTTTGAGCAAAAAGTGCACTTTGCCGAGGAGGGAGGCGTGTATTACGGATTGGTGGGAGTGCATGTGTTCACAGAGCCCGGTCTGTATGAACTGGAGTTGGCAGCCGTGGATGGCGAGGGGCAAGAAACGGTGATTACCACGGGGGTCGTGGTAGAAGCCGGACGTTTTTACTACGAGCGGATCAACGTCTCTGGTAGCCGGGCCAACCTGCTCGACCCGGCCACCGTCGCCAGAGATCGCGAGCGTTTTGATGCCGTGCGCCACACTTTTACCCCGGAGCGGCTCTGGGCCATGCCCTTTCAACGCCCATGTGTGGGATCCATCTCATCCTACTTTGGCTCTCATCGTTCCTA
This sequence comes from Anaerolineae bacterium, assembly GCA_016783285.1. The sequence goes on along the minus strand of JADHWW010000089.1, from coordinate 6,310 downwards.
CAACGGCGGGCCTTACACCAGTTATCACTCCGGTGTGGACTTTCGGGCGCCACGGGGAACGCCGGTGTACGCATCTGCGGCGGGCACGGTTGTGCTGGCTGAGCCAACGGCATTGTGGGGCAACGCTGTCGTGATAGACCACGGTTGGGGCGTTTTGACAGGCTACGGGCATCTCTCGGCCATCGAGGCACAGGTGGGGCAACAGGTTGCGCCCGGTGACCTGATCGGCAAAGTGGGCAACACAGGGTTATCCACGGGCGCGCACCTGCATTGGGAGACGTGGGTTGGCGGGAACAGCGTGAATGGCCTCCAGTGGCTGGAGGAATTCTGCCCCTGGCCCGAGCAGTTGGCGATTGGAGGTTAGCGATTAGTCAACAGCATCGGCGTCGTAGAAGTCATCCCCTTCCGCTTCATCCACTTCTTCGAGGAGCGTCCGTGCCACGCCGGCATACTCGGTCGGCACCAAGACGCGCACCTCCCCCAGACCATCCACTGTGATGCCCATGACTGGCCCTACGCTCTCGTAGTTGAGCAGCACGGGAATGTCGGCATCCTCCAACTTGGCCTTGATAACCTGAGCCCTCAGAAGCCCTTGCGTGACGTGAACCGTGGTCAACCCAGAATGGCGCGATTTTTCGTCTTGCATCTTACCTCCTGCCTCTTGTTTCCTGCATCCTCAGTATGCTTCAATTGGGCGCATTTGTCAAACGGGCACAAGGCTGGTATAATCGCGTCTGTATTCCCATGACGACCACTACCCAGGAGACGTGATTTTGATTCGGCGGAAAACTCAGCACCCTGCTTATTGGGGTGACGAGTTCACAATTACCCCTGACGATCTTCAATACCTCAGCACGTTGCTCGTCGAGGACGAGTTACCGCGCTCGGCAGAAGAATTGGGCCGGGCGCTGGTCTTGCACCGCTGTCGGGAGGAAGAAGCGCTCATAGAGCGCGCACTGTCCAAGGGCACCCCGTATCAGCCCAGGCGCAGTTACGAAATAGGTGAGCAAGTGGTCTTCCCGGCACTGGACTATCGGGTGGGAGAGGTCATCGGCGTGCGGCCTGGCCACAACCCCGAATACGACCCGTTCCAGGTCATCCAGATAAAGTTCGAGAGAGGCAAGAGGCGCGAGTTCGCGTCCGAATTGATGGCCGACCATCCGCTCAATCGTGAAGTGCGGGCCGGGGACACCGACCTTCGCTCCCCAGAGGAACTGGCCGCGCTGTACGGGCCGCAAGTTGGCGCGGTGCTGGAGAAGCGTCTCGAAGCCGAGCCTGATTTCGTCTGCCTGGCCGGCGAGTGGTTCCGCAAGGACCTGTTGGTGGAGGTGAACGCTCACCACCTGAACCTGGCGGAGGCCGTGCTCGACGTGGCAGAAGGTGGCCCGCTGCCAACGGACGCGCTGTTGGGTGATCTGGAATTGCCGGAGGAAATTACCACCCAGTTGCGCGTCTTCTCGCTGAACTATGCGCTTCAAGAGGACGAGCGTTTCGACGAGGTGGGGCCGGCGGGCCAAGTGCTCTGGTTCCTGCACCGTCTGGAACCTGAGAGCGTGCAATCGGTTCCCCCCTGGCTCGAGTATGAGCCTCTGGACTATGATCCCGCGCTGCTGACGAGCGAGATGCTGGCATTAGAGCGAGACCTGGACGACGAATGGTCGAACCTGGCGAGTCCTGCCGAGGCGCCTGAGCCAGTAACGGTCGTACTGACCTATCCACACTGGAGGGCCGGCACCCTGCCGCTTTCGAGTCGCCTGGCACGTATATTCCCGACCGGCCGTACACATCGTATTCGTTTCACCTTCGTGGATGGCGAGACGGGCGCAGAGATGCCGGGTTGGGTTGTGCGAGAAGGGCGTTATGTCTACGGCCTGGAGGAGTGGTACAGGACACACGAGGTGCCCACGGGAGCCTACCTGGAATTGGCCCGGGGTGAGAAGCCGGGAACGGTCGTAATTCGACGGCGCAGCCACCGCCCCAGGCGGGAGTGGGTATGGGTCGCATTGCCAATGAATGGCCGGCTGACCTTTGGGATGCGCAAGAGGCTCATTGCTTGCGAGCACGACGAATTGATCGTTGTGGCAGGAGAAGATCCCAAAGCGATGGACACGGTGTGGACCCGTACACGCGAGCGGGGATTTTTGCTGAGCCAGTTGATTGCCGAAATCTTTCCTGAACTGGCCAAATTGAGCCCTCAAGGAACCGTCCACGCGGCTACGCTTTGCAACGCGGTCAACATTACGATGCGCACACCGCCCGGGCCACTGCTGGCGGAACTGGTCACCAGCGATGTGTACGCGCCAGTGGGCGACAATTACTGGGTCTTACACGCGGGTCCCAGTGGAATCAGGTCTGCCAATGAGTAGAATTACTGTTCCTCCTTCGCTGCCCACGCTGGTCAAGCCTACACTCGACACGCCGTTTCACGTTGACTATGGATGGTGGGAGCGGAAAGGGCTGCGTATAGGCGTGGAATTGCGTTCCCACCTCTGCCAGGAGCATCGGGCTGTTTTCAGCGAACACTTTGATACAGAAAAGATTGACTGGATAAATGAAAAGACAGGTGAAGTGACACAGGTAGATGGGCTGCAGCACGTGTTGCAGGTTCATTGCAGCAAGCAGCCCGACTATATCAGCGAGCACCTGTCGTTGGTAGATGTGGTTTTTCGTGTGTTTCTGGCGAATGGCAACGTGCCGTTGACGTGCCGGGTACTGGGCAGTATCACTGGCCGTCCGCCGGAGAGGATTTTGCGCACCCTGGCAGGCCGGCAGGTGTACAAGGGGATCCGGCCGGTACAGAAGGATTAGCCACATCTGCTCAGTAAATTGGGGAATATGGATGCCGAAACTTGTTTCGGTTTTGCGGAAGCAGGTTCCGGCCGGCAAAAATGCCAACAAGTTGGCGCATCCATATCACCGGTGACAGATAGGGGCTATTTGCCCCAAAATATCGAGAGGATACGATTAGCCACGTTTGAGGCTGTGATTCTCGCGCCGCGACAATCGTCGCGGCGTTGCTATTCACCTACATCAAGAAGGAGACTATCGTGCGTATGTTCATTGCCGGCATTATGCAGGGCTCCCGCAGTGATGGGGAAATCGAGGGCCAGGACTATCGCCGCGAAATCGCTCAGATTGCGCGGCAGTACGATCCCAATATTGACGTGTTGGACCCTTTTGAGTTGCATCCCGATAGCGTGGATTACGGCCCGGAACAGGCCCGGCGGACGTTTCTGGAACTGGTCGAATTGGCCGGCCGGGTGGACGTGCTGGTGGCTTACGCCCCGTCGGCCAGTATGGGCACGGCCATCGAGATGTGGAACGCCTACCAGGGCGGAGCGCGCATCTACACCATCTCCCCGCTGACGGACAACTGGGTCGTACATTCTCTCTCCGAGCGCGTCTTTCCCGACGTGGCAGCGTTCGCGGCGTTCGTCGCCGATGGGGGGCTTGACAGGGATGTGCCATCGGGTTAGAATATCATCATCGTGCCCCAGTAGCTCAATGGACAGAGCGCCGGACTTTAACAAAGGAGTGCCTGCGCAGAAATGCGCAGCGTAGAACCCCGCTATATGCTGGAACACCCTGAAGCCGCTGTCGCCACAACGTAGTCCGAGAGGACAGGCGTGAAGGCTCTAAAAAGCACAGCGGATTGGGCAATCAGCAGGGAACCCTACTTGAGAGTCGGGACTCCTCAGAGACTACACGCGGGGCACCTGACCGGGTGAGACCGAAGGTGATGATATAGTCCAGACTCCAACAGCCGGAGGATAGGGCTGGCCGGGGAAACTCGGTGGGGTAGGCTAATCCGGCTGTTGCAGGTTCGAGTCCTGCCTGGGGCGTATGAAAATCCGCTAATCCCGCCCATCCGCGTTCTATGAGCATCCTCGTCACCGGCGCCACTGGCTTCCTGGGGCACACGTTGTGCCCCTATCTCGTTGAGCGCGGGTGTGGACGTACCTGTCGCGCTACACCGGACGAGAGCCCTACTATCCCATCAATCTGATATCTTACGTCTTCTGCGACTGGGAGGTCTCCAGCGAGAAGGCCCGGCGCGAGTTGGGCTTCGTCCCTACGCCGTTCGAGGAGGGCGCACGGGCGACGCTGGCGTGGTACCGCCAGTTGGGCCTGGGGCCGACGAACTGGCTGACACGGCTGATCGTGCGTTTAACCTGGAGGGAGCAATGAAGGTCGTAACTGTAGAAAAAATGCGCCGCATCGAATCCGCCTCGGACGCGGCCGGTCACTCTTACGCGGCGATGATGGAGCGGGCCGGCCGGGCGGTGGCCAAGGCCATCGCTGCACGACGGGAGGTGCGGGGCAAGCGAATACTGATCCTGGTGGGGCCGGGCAACAACGGCGGTGATGGGCTGGTCGCGGCGCGCTACCTGGCCGAGGCCGGCGCCAGCGTGGTGTGTTATCTGCTCAAGCCACGTGACCCCGCCGAGGACGAGAACTGGCGTCTGGTGCAGGAGCGGGGGTTGCACGTCGTGCTTGCCGGTGAGGACGAGGAATGGCGCCGTCTCCGGCGCCTGGTGCGCGAAGCCGACGTGGTGGTGGATGCACTGCTGGGCACCGGAACGCGCCTCCCATTGCGCGGTGCGCTGGCAGAGATGCTCGGCCTGGTGGGACAATCGCTGGCAGCGCGCAGAGATGTTCCCCGCGAGACGTTGACCTCACTGGTCGCCACCGCCGCCCCCCCTCTTTCCCCCCCAAAGTTGGGGGGGATGAGGGGGGGGCAGCCGTTCATCGTCGCCGTGGATGGCCCCTCCGGCCTGGACTATGACAGCGGCGCGTTGGACGAGGTGACAGTCCCGGCCGACCTCACAGTGACCTTTGCCTACCCCAAACCGGGGCACTTGCGCTTCCCCGGCGCGGGCGCGCTGGGTGAACTGGTCGTCGCCGACATCGGTGTTGACCCATCCCTGGCGGCCGACGTGAGACTAGAGGTGGTCACGCCGGAGATGGTGCGGGGGTGGCTGCCGCCGCGCCCACCGGATGCCCACAAGGGCACCTTCGGCAAGGCGCTGATCGTGGCCGGATCGGTCAACTACACCGGAGCGGCCTACCTGGCCGGGGCGGCGGCGACCCGGGCCGGGGCTGGCCTCGTCACCCTGGCGCTGCCCGCCGCCATCCACACTGCGGTCGCGGCCCGCCTGGCCGAGGCGACCTACCTGTTACTACCCCACGAACTCGGAGTCATCGCCGCCAGCGCCGTCAGCGTGTTGGCAGAGCGGTTAGAGGGATACGACGCGCTGCTGGTGGGGCCGGGGCTGGGACGCGAGCGGGAGACGACAGCCTTCGTCAAAACATTGTTGCACGGCGTGGGAAAGAGACACCTGGGCTTTGGGGGTACTGGCGGAAGCACGGCCTCGCTGCCCGCGTTGCCTCCCCTGGTGGTGGACGCCGACGGGTTGAACATCCTGACCGAAATGGAGGATTGGCCCAAGCGACTGCCCCCCGAGGTGATCCTGACCCCGCACCCCGGCGAGATGGCGCGGCTGATGGGGTGCACCACCGGCGACGTGCAGGCCAACCGGGTGGCGGTGGCGCAGGAGCAGGCCGCCGCCTGGGGCCAGGTGATCGTGCTCAAGGGCGCGCACACCGTCGTGGCCGCGCCCGACGGTCGAACCGGTATTGAGCCCTTCGCCAACCCCGGGCTGGCGAAGGCCGGCACCGGGGACGTATTGGCGGGGACCATCGTGGCCCTGCGGGCGCAGGGGTTGAGCGCGTTCGAGGCGGCCGCGGCCGGAGCCTACCTGCACGGGTTGGCCGGGGAACTGGCGCGAGCGGACCTGGGAGCAGCGGGGATGGTTGCCGGAGATGTCCTCGCGCGTCTACCGCGGGCGTGGCAACGCATTGCCGGAGCGTGATGCAGATCAATAAATTGGGGAATATGGACGCCGAAACTTGTTTCGGTCTTACGGAAGCAGATTCCGGTCGGCAGAAACGCCAACAAGTTGGCGCATCCATACCAGCGGCGATGCCCGGGGGCTATTTGCTCCCAGGGCAGATCAATAAATTGGGGAATATGGACGCCGAAACTTGTTTCGGTCTTACGGAAACAGGTTCCGGTCGGCAAAAACGCCAACAAGTTGGCGCATCCATACCAGCGGCGATGCCCGGGGGCTATTTGCTCCCAGAGCAGATCAGTTCTCAGATAACTGTCATTCTGAGCGACCGTAGGGAGCGAAGAATCTCCACTTTGCACCGTGAGAACGAGATTCTTCGTCGCTCCGCTCCTCAGAATGACAGAACAAGGAGGATTGTCGAGAATTGAACAACCCTATATTTGCCCCAAAATATCGAG
>JADHWW010000118.1 GCA_016783285.1 Anaerolineae bacterium | reverse complement strand
ATCGAGCGTCTAAGCAGCGATCACACGGCCGCGCTCAGCGCCGTTCGGGTCGAGCGAGACGACGTCTCTGCCGAGCTCGAGGCCGCCCGTGCAGAGATCGAGCGTCTGAGCAGCGATCACACGGCCGCGCTCAGCGCCGTTCGGGTCGAGCGAGACGACGTCTCCGCCGAGCTCGAGGCCGCCCGTGCAGAGATCGAGCGTCTAAGCAGCGATCACACGGCCGCGCTCAGCGCCGTTCGGGTCGAGCGAGACGACGTCTCTGCCGAGCTCGAGGCCGCCCGCCAGCGCATGGAGCAAATGAGCGAACAGCTCGACGCCGAGCGAGTGGATGCCCGGACCGACATCAAGCGCCTGACCACTGACCTCGACGACGCCCACCACCGCCTAGAGCAGACCGTCACCGAACGAGATACCTTCCAGGCCGAATGTGAGAAGGCCCAGGCCGCCGCCGCTCGGCTCACTGCGGACCTGGAAGACGTACGACATCAGATCGCTCAACTGGACGACCAATTGGCCGAACGAGAGGCAGAAATCGCCCGCTTGCAGGCCGACTATAAGATAAGCCAAGACCAAATTGGGCAACAACGGCAGGAACACACTGCTTACTGTCTGACCTGCCACGTCCATCGCCCCATCAAAGAAGCGCGTGAACTCGTCATGCCCGACGGCCGTCGCGCGGTCAAGGGTCACTGTATTGTCTGCGGTGCCAGTCTCCTCAGCCTGGCATCTTCGGACTAAGGGGCTGCCCAAGAATGGCTGGCCGCCACGGAGTAGGTTCAACGGAACAAAAGGAGGCGAAATGAAGACAGCACGTCACTACCAGCGTATAGTCAGCACCGGGCTGGTCCTGGTCCTCGTGGGATTGTTTCTGACCCTAAATCTGGTCAGGAGGGCAGGGGCCAGCACTTATCTCCTACCCCATTCACTCTCCCCATCGAATCAAGAGTTCCCCATCGTTCAGGGGCCAGATGATCTCTTGCGCCCTGCCATTGCCAACGGGGACCTGATGATTTGGTATGCCCAGGGCGGAGACGGTCTAGATGTCTTTGGTCTGCGGTTAGATAACGACGGTCGCTCTCAGGGTGAGCCGCTTCTCATCGGTGGCGGTCCTGGCGATCAAGCAGTGCCCTCTATTGCCTCCAGCACCGAGGGCGGAAACTACCTCGTCGTGTGGCACAGCCAACGAAGCAGCGATGCCGATTCTGACATCTACGCCCGCCACCTGGACGCCGAGGGCCGCCCACAAGGCGATTCCTTTGCTATTTGCATCGCCGAAGGCGACCAACTTCGCCCCGCCGTCGCCTACGCTCCGGATGCCAATATCTTCGTCGTTGCCTGGCAGGACAATCGCATGGGTAACGTTGACCTGTATGCCCGTCTGGTACCGGTGGCGGACGGCAGCGCCCCAGCCCTGGCCAAAGAGTTCGTCGTCAGCTCCGTCTCCAGCGACCAGCTCATCCCCAGTGTTGCCTGCGAGACCGAGGGGCCCCATTGCCTGGTCGTGTGGATGGACAACCGGAACAACAGTTTTTTCTACACGGATATTATGGGCCGCCTGGTCAATGCCGCCAGCGGCGATGCGATCGGCGACAAGATAGACGTGGCTGTCGAGCGATGGTATCAAGACTCCCCGGCAGCCGTCTATAATCCGGTTAGCGCCGAGTACATGGTTGTCTGGAATGACGACATCAGTTGCCGCCGTGTATCCCGCGACGGCCAGCCACTGGGTGCTAAGGTTGAAGTCTCGCTGGAGAGCCCCTTCCAGTACAAACCGGTGGTCGCCATTGACGCCGATGGCAAGTACCTGATCGTGTGGGAGGATGGGCGTAACCAGGACAGCCACGGCACTGACATCTATGGTCAGTGGCTATCGTCGGCTGGTGTTCCGATGGGAATTAACTTTGCCCTGTCCACTGACAGCCACAACCAGTACTGGCCGGCCTTGGCCTTTGACCAGAATACGGGAGCCTTCTTCGCCGTGTGGGAAGACGACCGCAACAATGGCAACCTCGCCCTTTATGGGCAGATGCTATCAGATGTCTCAGAGACCCAGTAGTTCTGCGACCGCGCGCCGCCGGCCCCTGGCCCTGATTGCTCTCTGGCTGCCTTTCATCCTGCTGGCCATCCTGTACTCACCGCACCCGCTGGCGACTGTGTGGCCCCAGAGACCGGGTGAAAGCAGCTTGCGCCGTGCCTTCGATTTGCCCCCCGAGCCGACCCTGATCGTGTTCCATCGCCCCGGCGGTCTCACGCCGGCCGACCTGGTCTATGTGAATGCTTCCAGTCGCGCGCTGCAAGCCGCCGGGGGTGACGTGCAGATTCATGGCCATGACACCGGTGAGACCTGCGTCGTCTCTCTGGCAGCCAGCGTGGCCGACGTGCCCGACCTGCGGGCAGACGTTCAGGATGTGCCTGATGATCTGGAGGTATATGTTACCGGCATGGCGGCCTTTGCCTACGACGCCGGTATCTCCTGGCGGCGCGCTCGCCCCTTGGTCCTGGTCGGCGTGACCCTCATCGCCGGGCTCGTCGCGCTATTCGGGAAACTCGGCCCGCGTCGTGCCCTCGTCGTCGGCGTCTGCGCTGGCAGCGCCAGCGCAGTGGCAAGCGTGCTGGCTGCACTCGTGGCTCCACCATCTCCTGTCGCCTTGAGCGCTGTCGTCAGTGCCGGGCTGGCTGGGGCCTGGGCCGTGCGCCTACTCACGCCACGATGGTTCGTCCATCCCGCAGCCCCGCTGTCTGGTTCCCCCCCAAAGTCAAGACCCGGTTCGCCACCGCCTGCTCCCGCCCCAAGGCTAAGCCCTGGTGCGCCGCCGCCCGTCTCTCCTAAAAAGCCAATCTCCAGTTCGCCACCGATTCGGAGAATCACGCCCCTGCAGCGCGCGATCATCCAGGCGGGCGAGGGGACGCTGCTCCAGGCGCTAATCATCGCTGCTGGGTTGACCGGATTCTTGTTTGACGCTCGGGCCGGCATTGCCCTACTGCTGAGCCTGGTCGTTGCCGTCGTCATCAGCCTGAGTGGCACTCCCGCTCTCATCGCCTTGCTCACTAAACCGCGTCGCCCCCGACCCATCCCGGTTACGACCCATCGAAAGTGGCTCCTCCTGGCGCTGGCGTTGATCCCAGTCGTGAGTTTGCTCTGGCTGACTCTGAGCGCACACCCAGCCGACACTGTGTCGCGCAGAATGGAGGCTGCCACTGGATACGAGCTTCTGGTCACCGCCAGTGAGAATGAGGATGGGGCCGGGGAAGATGCACTAACCCTTGGTCGTTTGCTGCCCTTGCACCTGTTGATCCAGGCACCAGGCGTCGCCCGCAGCGAGGCCGGGTTGGACTCATTGCGGAACCTGTCTGAGGAACTGAACGCCCGACCGGCTATAGCTGCGGTAGAGGGTGCTGCTACGCTCCAGCCCTCCCCTGCCACCGACGAGGGTCAGTTGAGCCCTGCCGAGCAGACTGCTCTGTTGGCCCGGCTGGGGCGCATGGCTGCCGAGTTGGAAGTCAGGCTAGGCACTCAAGCCAGTGAACTATCGCAGGTGGCTGCCGATCTACAGAACCTGGACCTGGCAGCCAGCGACGCTCTGACTACCTCTGTCGCGATGGTGTTGAACGAGGCCAGCGAACGATTGGTTAACGTGAGTGAGGAACTGGCCGACGCTTCCGCTGGGCTGATCCGCGTGCCCACAGAGTTTCCCGAAATTGCTCCTCGCATGAACGACGTACCTGCCTTGGATGCGCTACCAACTACTCTTGACTTTGCCGTTGCCGATCTGAACGAGATCACGGCCGATTTGCAACATCTCGCTGCTCAAAACACACCCAACGCCAATTCTCAGGACAACCCGTTGACTGCAATCAAAGCAGATCTGGGTAATTCGATGGCCGTCCTTGAGACTGTAGCCACCGACGCTACCTTTCTGCGCGCCGAACTGGCCGCCGCTGAGGCGATGTGGGCCGGCGCTGCACTGGGCGATTCGACCCCTTCCGCACCTGATCCTTACCTGGTCAGCCACGATCTGATTCGCCTGGTTCTCATCCCGGCTGGCGACCCGTATGCCGCGGACACTCTTGATGATGCGCAGACATTGGTACAGGCGACCGAGAGGGGGTTGGCCGGCAGCCCGCTGGCCGACAGTGAACTGGCATTGACCGGCACATCTGCTATGGCGGCAGGTCGGCGGGCGTGGGCGCTGCAAGACTTGCTCGCCCTTGGCGTCGTCGTGGCTGCGCTGGCCGTGATGCTGTTCGCTTGGGGCACGCTGTCGCAGGCCGGGCCTGCACTGCGCCTGGCCGCTGGCGCTGTGTTGAGCATCGTCGCTGGCGTGGGAGTGACATCTGTGGTATTATGGCACATAGACGCTAGCGCCATCGCCCTGGTCGGCGTGGCTCTGGTGGCCATGGTGGGAGGGCGAATGGCAGGCGGGCCGGTGCCCAATGTCGAAGCGCTGGCATTGGCGCTGCCGCCATTGAGTCTGGCTCTGGCCGGAGTGGCTACGTTAACTGCCGTTGGCCTGGCCCTGAGCGCGGGCTTGCTGGCAGGGCATTTCCTAATTGCACCGGCACTGGGCTACCAACCACGGTCTTAATGCAAGGGAATGATGAACATGGCTTACGTCAAACTCGTCGTCACAGGACCCTTTAACGCTGGCAAAACGCTGCTCATCAATACTGTCAACGAGATTCGCGGTGTGAACACCGATGTGGACACCGACGCAGGCAGTCACATTAAGCAGCAGACGACGGTGGCGATGGACTTCGGCCGGGTCACGTTGCCGAATGGCACCTCGTTGCACCTGGTCGGCACACCAGGACAGCGACGGTTCGCCTTTATGTGGGAGACGCTCGTCATCGAATGCAACGGTATACTGATGTTGGTGGACAGCAGCGACCCGACCAGACTTGCCGACGCTGGCCTAATGTTCGATTTTTTTGCTGCCCGCGCCAATGGCGTTTCGATGTTTGTCGTCGCCAACAAGCAGGATCTACCCGGCGCGCTATCGCCTGACGAGGTGAGCCGAGCACTGAACCTGGTCGGCCCAGGCCGGGCCGGGCGCGCGGTCGCCCTACTGCCGATCCCTGGCTGCGTCGCTTGCGACCGAAGCAGTGTACTATCCGTCCTGGAAACGATAACGCCCTATCTGACAATCGACTCGCACGACGCGCAGCACTCTCTGCAGAACAGGCTGGGCGCAGTGCACATCAAGTGAAGACGGGATGGAGCAAAAAATGAACGAATCGCACAAGAACACCTTGCCGGAAGAGGGGCTCCAGCGGACTCTCGGCACTCGAGAGTACGCCCTCCCGGTACCACCAAGGGATTCTCTGGAGAGCCTGCTGACGCAGGTCATTCGACGACGGCCTTACATCGTGGCTCTGGCCTTGATCAGCCCCGGTGGAAAACTGTGGGCCTCGGCGCTGCCGGACGGCGTAGAGGCGGAGACCGTGGCGGCGATGGCCGCGCCCGTCGCCTTGCTGGGGCGGCGTGTTGCCTTGGAACAACTGGGGTCCGATATGCGTCAGGCGCACGTCGAGGGAGAGGGCGGATACGCCATCTTACGGACCATCGGCGAAGCAGCAGTTTTGCTGACCATCGCCTCCGCCGACGCTAACCTGGCCTTGGTATTGCACGACGTGGACATGCTTGAGGGGCACGTGGCCCGGGTCATGGGAATCACAGCGCGCGAGGCGGGTAAATGGACCGAGGCTGCCTCATCCATCGAAAGGCTGCGCAGGTTGGTCAGTGAGGGGCAGGCGGTTGGGATGCCGGAGGATCGCCTGGGTGACCTGCGGTCCAAACTCGAATCGCTGGACCTGGGCTTCTTCCCAGAGCGAGTGAACGCCCTTCGTGCCAGATTGCAGTATCCCCATCATCTCAAAGAGGTCGAGGCCGAGTTGCTGACATTAGAGAAGGATGTGATGGTTGCGTTAGAGCAAGACATAACCCCGCCTGTCTTATCTTCGGTGATCGCAGGCCAAGATGTAGCTGAACGGGTGGGCCAACAAAGTTCATTCTTGAGGAGGGCACTTAAATGGTTAGCGTCGATGATCGAGTCCGAAGACTAGATATGTTGCTGCGCCAGATGCAGGGGCTCACGCCCAATATCGAAGCCTCGGCTATCGTCAGCTCCGAGGGATTGGTGCTGGCGTCGGCCTTGCCTTCCGGTACCGACGAGCAGGAGATCGGCGCTATGTCGGCGGCCGTACTCACTCTAGGCGAGCGCATCGCCAGAGAGCTGCTGTCGGGGCGGGTCAAGCAGGTCTATGTTGAAGGACAGGGCACCGGCTATGTCTTCTTGACGTCTATCGGCGAGGATGCTATCCTGGTCGCGCTGGCTAACCCCGACGCCAAGCTAGCCCTGGTCTTTATGGACATGGGCCGCATCGCCTCCGAGGCCAAGGCAATCTTGCAGGAGGACGTGCTGGCCGAGGCTCCGACCGGTTGACATGGGATAAGGTTGGGCCCTGGCCACACTCACAAGCAAAGAGGGAAGCCAGATGTGGCCTTCCTTGTTCACCTGCGCAGTGGCTGCCGCTTAATGACCCCGCAGTCGGATGCGGATCTCGCGGCAGCGTGGGCACTCGACACCTATGTATTCGTTGCCACAAGTGCGGCATACTTTAGGGGGAATGGGGCGGTCATCCTCCAGCGAAGCAACGATGAGGACGATTTCCTGACCATCGTACCGGGCCAGCCACTCGTTCAACTCCACGTCGTCCACCATCCAACGACTATCTTCCCCGCTGCGACGTAGGCGACCTTCGACAACGCCTGAATCTAGTTCGTAGGCGGCTGAAGCCAATTCCCGAACGCTGGCCCTACGGTACGCTGGCATATTCCTTCTCTCTCATTAGTTACTCATTATAACCTGTGTAGCATTTCCTGGCAAGCCATCATACGTGAATAGGAGGAAAAGACATGGAAACCAAACTGAAGGAACTGAAAACTCGCCTCGTCGAGATCAACGACCTGAAGTCCGCTGCCGGGCTGTTGCAGTGGGATCAAGAGACCTACATGCCGCCTGGCGGCGCGCCGGCCCGTGCGCGTCAGATCGCCACGCTACAGCGACTGGTGCACGAGCAATTCACCGACGCGGCTATCGGGAAGTTGTTGGACGACCTGCGGTCCTACGAAGAGAGCCTGCCCTACGATTCGGACGAAGCCAGCCTCATCCGCGTCACACGGCGCGACTACGAGCGGGCGGTGAAGGTGCCGCCCTCGTTCATCGCGCAGCTCTACGACCACATGTCCGCGTCCTACCAGGTCTGGGCGGAGGCCCGGCCAGCGAACGATTTCGCGAGGGTGCAGCCCCATCTCGAGAAGACGCTCGACCTGAGCCGGCAACTCGCAGATTTCTTCCCCGGCTACGAGCACATCGCCGACCCCTTGATCGACTACTCAGACTACGGCATGAAGGCATCGACCGTGCGCGCGATCTTCACAGGGCTGCGGGAGCAACTCGTGCCCCTCGTGCAGGCGATCACCGGTCAGCCCGTCGTGGACGACGCGTGCCTGCGCCAGACCTTCCCCGAGGCGCAGCAGTTGGCCTTCGGGCTCGAGGTCATCAAGCGCTTCGGGTACGACTTCGAGCGCGGGCGGCAGGACCAGAGCCACCACCCGTTCACGACGGAATTCTCGATCGGTGACGTGCGCATCACCACCCGCGTCAAGGAGAACGACCTGGGCGAGGCGCTGTTCAGTTCGATGCACGAGGCCGGCCACGCGATGTATGAACAGGGTGTTCATGTGGACTTCGAAGGTACGCCACTGGCCGGTGGGACATCCTCGGGCGTCCGCGAGAGCCAATCTCGCCTGTGGGAGAACATCGTCGGGCGCAGCCGGGGCTTCTGGCGATTCTTCTACCCCAGGCTGCAAGCAGTCTTTCCCGACCAACTGGGAAGTGTGCCGCTAGAGACGTTCTACCGCGCGATCAATAAGGTCGAGCCCTCGTTGATCCGCACAGATGCCGACGAGGTAACCTATAACCTGCACGTCTTACTGCGCTTTGACTTTGAACTGGAATTGCTCGAAGGTCGCCTGGCTGTGCGCGACCTGCCGGAGGCATGGCGGGAGCGCTTCAGGGCCGACCTGGACATCGTCCCGCCGGATGACCACGACGGTGTGCTACAAGACGTGCACTGGTACGGTGGCCTCATCGGTGGCGCGTTCCAGGGCTACACGCTGGGCAACATCATGAGCGCGGCGTTCTTCGAGGTTGCGCTGCGGGCTGCCCCCGAGATCACGAGCGAGACTGAAAAGGGGAAGTTTGGCGCGTTGCACAGTTGGCTCAAGGAGAACATTTACCAACACGGGCACAAGTACACGCCGTCTGAACTCATTGAGCGCGTCACTGGCGGGCCGCTGAGTGTTGAGCCGTACGTCCGGTATCTTCGGGACAAGTACGGAGAGTTGTACGGGTTGTGAAAGGAACACGAGTGTCACGAGTGGACGAATGACACGAATGCCAGGTATTGGCCGATCAACGCCACGCTGCGCGCGTAGCCTGTGTCGTGGAAGAATTGCAGCGCCGTCTGTGGAATGTGGCAGAAGACGCGCGCCTCCATCTGCTGCGGCGACTCCAGCACTGCCTCCACATCCGCCGCCAGCACCCCCATCCGTTGGGCAAAGACTTCGGCTGTCTGCACGCTGCGGCCCGGGCCGAGTTGCTCGACCAGCCAGTCACGCCACGCCCGTAGGTACTCGTCGTTAACGAAGGGCAGCCAGCCCTGAGGCTGCGCCTTTCGCAGCGCCGCAGCCACGCTGCCGTTGAGCCGTTGCTGATCCTGGCGGTCCATCCAGGTGCGCAGGACATTGTGCAGGAACAGCCGTTCGCGCAGGGGGCTCCAATCCGGCAGGAAATAGCGCCGGAAGATGTCGTCGAGCCAGAGTTCGTCCAGCAGCAGGTGGGCGATGTAGCCAGCGATGAAGGCCGCCTGTGCCGGTGGGAGTGGTTCCGCCCGAGCGAGCACCGGGTGGGCGGCGAAGAGCGCCTCGTGGGCCGGACGGTCGGCAGTGCGTGGGATGGTGTAGAAGTGGGTCTCTTCGCGAGTCTGTCCGCTGATGGTCTGGACGTCGGGCGCGGTGTTACCCAACAGGAAGGGACCGCGCTGCTGGATCAGCAGGCGTCGGGCGCTGGAGGAGAGCGCATCCCCGCGCAGGATTTCCTCGGCCAGGGCCAGGTGCATGACCG
This sequence comes from Anaerolineae bacterium, assembly GCA_016783285.1. Next base: position 19,951 of record JADHWW010000118.1, on the reverse strand, counting down.
GAGTGGGCATCGGCGGTTCACTCTTACTTCTTCAGAAAATCTTTCAACCTGCGGGAGTGAGTGGGATGACGGAGGCGGCTGAGTGCTCGGGCCTCTATCTGCCGCACCCGTTCACGGGTCACGCCCAGCTTCTTGCCCACCTCCTCGAGGGTGTATGTTTCGCCGTCCACCAGCCCGTAGCGCAGTTGCAGGATGCGCACTTCACGCGGCGGTAGATCCTGGAGAATCTCTTGCAGCAATTTCCGCAGCATCGAAGAGGTCACCTCGTCCTCGGGGGCAGGGCTGTCCTCATCCTCAATGAAATCGCCCAGCTCGCTGTCTTTCTCGGCATCGGTGGGCATTTCCAGCGAGAGAGGACGACGCGCCACCTTCAGCATCTCCTCCGCTTTGCGTGTGGGAATCTCCAGTGCGGCGGCCAATTCGTTGGTGGCAGGTGCGCGCCCCAACTCCTGCGTCAGCCGGTGGCCAGTTCGCAGCAGTTTGTTGATCTGGTCCCCCATGTGGACCGGGACGCGAATTGTGCGGCTCTGGTCGGCGATTGCCCGCGTGACTGCCTGCCGGATCCACCAGGTCGCATAAGTCGAAAACTTGTGCCCCAACCTGTAGTTAAATTTGTTGGCGGCGCGTATGAGCCCGATGTTGCCCTCCTGGATCAGGTCGAGAAAGGGCACGCCGCGGCCAATGTATTTTTTGGCCACGCTGATCACCAGGCGAGAGTTGGCGCGAACGAGGTGTTCGCGGGCAGCCAGACCGTCCTGCACAATCTTATTCAGTTCGGCCCGTTTCTCAGGGTTGAGGCCATCCTCGCTTAGGTTCTCCTGGGCAATCTGGCCAGCCTCCATGCGTTTGGACAGCGTGACCTCCTCTTCAGCCACGAGCAGAGACACCCGGCCAATCTCCTTGAGGTAGAGACCGACCGTGTCGTCTATCGCGATAGTCTGGAAGTATGCTTCCTCATCGGCCGCTGCATCAGTCTGACTGGCCTTCCTGTCAATCTTTGCTTCTTGCTCTTCCTCTCCTTCCGGCACGCCTATCTTAATGCCAGTTTCTATCAAGGTGGCCAGGATATCTTCAAGTTCCTCCAGGTTCTCCTCGGCCTCGGGAAAAGCGATCAGGATGTCATCATACGTGACAAAGCCCTGCTCAGCCGCCTTGACGAGCAAGTACTCCTCGCTGCTTGTCTTTTCTTCAATTTCTACCAGTTCGTTCTCTTGATCTAACTTCATCGTAATCACGCAGTGATAAGGAGCACAATGCTTGACATCTAATCAGGCAATGTGCTCCCGCGCCCAGCCGAGCGGTGGCGTAGTCACCTCCGTCTTAGATGTTACTATACCACATTTGCATGACTCTTGTCAACCCCCCAAATTCTCTTTCTGGCGTACCCACATGTCCGTTTGGGCCCGGCAGACCGCTAAATATGGGAATCCGATGAGATGTGGGTAATCACTGGTAGGCTCCCCCCCCTCGCCTGGCGCTGTAGCTCATATAACTTGTTGATCGCCTCCAGTGGTGTCATCGTCGAGACGTCCAACTCTCGCAATTCCTTCACCACCGGGTGCTCGTCGGCGAACAGCACCGGCTGGTGGGGCTTAAGCGCAGGAGTGCCGGGGCGGAACTCTCCGCTCTCCAGTTGCGCCAGCAGTTCCTCGGCCCGATGGATGACCGGGCGTGGCACGCCTGCCAACTGCGCCACGTGGATGCCGTAGGAGCGGTCTGCCCCGCCGCGCACTACTTTGTGCAAGAAGATAACCTGGTTCCCTTCCTCCACCACCGCCAGGTTGTAGTTGCGCACCGCCGGGAGCCGCTCCGCCATCTCGGTCAACTCGTGGTAGTGGGTGGCGAAGAGAGTCCGCGCTCTCCGCTCCGGGTGGTTGTGCAGGTATTCGACCACCGCCCAGGCGATGGAGAGACCGTCGTAGGTGCTGGTGCCACGCCCGATCTCATCGAGGATGAGCAGGCTGCGCACCGTGGCGTGATTGAGGATGTTGGCCGCTTCGATCATCTCGACCATAAAGGTAGACTGGCCGGAGGCCACCTCATCCTGCGCACCGATGCGGGTGAAGATGCGGTCCGCGAGGCCCACCCGCGCCCGGTCGACGGGCACGAAACTACCCATCTGTGCCATCAGCACGATAAGGGCCGCCTGACGAAGATTCACACTTTTTCCGGCCATATTCGGCCCGGTGATGATCAGGATGCGCTCGTCGGCGTCGAGGTGCAGGTCGTTGGGCGTAAAAGGCTCATCCCGCAGCGTCTGCTCGACGACAGGATGGCGGCCAGCGACGATCTCCAGTATGTCCTCGTCGGCCAGTTCGGGGCGGACATACCGGTTGCGCACGGCGACCTCGGCTAGCGCCGTCACCACGTCCAGTCGCGCCAGCGCCCGTGCTGTCTTGAGCAAAGCCTCAGCACGCGCTTCCACTTGCTGGCAGACGTCCTTGAACAGCCGCGTCTCGACCTCGGCCTGCCGCTCCTCGGCGTTCAGGATCAGCGTTTCGTACTCCTTCAACTCCGGCGTGATGAACCGCTCGGCGTTGACCAACGTCTGCTTGCGGATGTATTCGTCGGGCACCGCGCTCAGGTTGGCCTTGGTGACCTCAATGTAGTATCCGAAGACCTTGTTGTAGCCCACCTTGAGGCTCTTGATGCCGGTGCGCTCGCGTTCCCGCTTTTCCAGGCTGGCGACCCAGGCTTTGGCGTCCCGCGCTGCCGTGGCGATGCTGTCCAGTTCGGCGGAGAAGCCAGGCCGGATGACCCTGCCACCGGAGGCGCTCGCGGGTGGGTCGTCTACGATGGCGGAACCGATGAGAGAAACGACGTCGCTACAGGGGTCAAGAGAAGATGCAAGATGCACGAGGCAGGAATCAGGGGGCAGGGTTGCAGAAGCATCTCTCGAGGCTTTTTTATTTCTTACATCCTGCATCCTGCTCCCTATCCTTCTCACCACTTCCAACGCTTTGCGGATGCCCACCAGGTCGCGGGGCGTGGCGATGCCCGTTAGTACCCGATTGACCAGCCGCTCCAGGTCGGGCAGCCCGGCGAGGACTTCGCGCACCCGCCCGCGTGCGATAGTGTCCTCGTAGAACACCTGCACCTTGTCCAGCCGCGCCTCCAGTTCCGCCTGATTGAGCAGCGGTTGGGCCAACCGTGCCCGTAGCAACCGCCCGCCCATTGGGGTGAGCGTCAGGTCCAGCACGCCCAGGAGTGAGCCGCGCTTCTTGCGCTCGCGGATCGTCTCGGTCAACTCCAGATTGCGGCGCGTGACCGCGTCGAGCACCATAAAACGGGAGGTCGCGTAGGTGCTGAGTTCTACAATCTGCGCCAATGCCCCTTTCTGGGTCTCGTGCAGGTAGTGGACGATGGCCCCGGCGGCCTGGACGGCCAGCGGCTTACCCGCGCAGCCGAAGCCATCCAGCGTCGCCACGCCGAAGTGATCGAGCAGCACCTGGCGAGCGGCCCCCAACTCGAAACGGTAAGCGGGGAGCGGAGTGAGGTGGATACTAGATGCTAGATGCTGGATGCTGGATGCTGGATGCTTGCTCTTTTGCCTCCTGCCTCCTGCTTCTTGCCCCCAACTTGTCCCTTCGGGGATTAAGCACTCTCGTGGCTGCAGCCGCGCCAACTCCTGCGCCACTTCGCCCGCGTCCAACTGGGTGGTGGCAAATTCGCCGGTCGTGATGTCGGCGTAAGCCAGGCCGGCCCGGCCTGCCCTGGGTGGAGCAGAATGGTCGCACTCGACCACGATCGCAGCCAGGTAATTGGGCCGCTTCTCGTCCAGGAGCGCAGGTTCGACGACGGTGCCGGGGGTCACGACGCGCGTCACCTCCCGGGCGACCAGCCCCCTGCCGGTGACCTCACCCACCTGCTCGGCGATGGCGACGCGGTAGCCCTTCTCGATGAGGCGGGCAATGTATCCCTCAATGGCATGGTAGGGGACGCCGGCCATCGGCACGCGCGTCCCCTTGGCCACCGGGCGCGAGGTCAGGACGAGATCAAGTTCGCGGGAGGCGGTCTCCGCGTCCTCGTCGAAGGTCTCGTAGAAGTCGCCCAGCCGGAAGAATACGATGGCGTCCGGGTGCCGGGCCTTGATCTGGAGATACTGTTTGCGAACAGGGGTTACTTTGGGCATAGGTTCATACCGGTTGGTTTGGAGGATGATCTTCTCTGTTGGGACATGTTCATGACTCTCTCATCCTCAAGCTGCTACATATATCCGCACTTGTAGTTCACCACGTGGGGGTTGGGCCAATGCGCGTGGCTCTGTAAATCCGTTGTTATGCTTGCCCCACCAGCGCCAGAACTTCGGAAGCGATCTCCTCGATGGGCTTGTCGGTCACATTCACGACGGGCCACCCACGCTGGCTGCGGAAGATGCTCAAAGCGTACTCCACCTCGCGACGCACGAAGTCCAGATCGGCGTACTCGCCCGTGGCTCCGCCCAGGTGCTCGTGCCGCACGTGCCGCAGTTCCGCCAGCCGGACCGGGTCAATCGTAAGGCCGAAGACGCGACCGGGGGGAAGATCGAACAGAGCCGGCGGTGGCTTCGTTTTCAGCACGATGGGCACGTTGGCGACAAACCAGCCCTTGAACGCCAGATAGACGCTGAGCGGGGTCTTGAAGGTGCGCGAGACACCCACCAGCACGATCTCCGCCTGCGGAAGTTCGTGGGCGCGGCGGCCGTCATCGTGGTGCAGCGCGAACTCCATCGTCTCAATACGCCGGAAGTACTCCTCGTTCAACTGGTGGAAGAGACCAGGCTTCTCGGCCGGTGAGACGGCCAACTGCTGAGAGAGTCGCGCCAACAGCGGCCCCATCAAATCTATCGTCTCGACGTTGCGCATCCGGCCCGTGCGCAACATCACCCCCCGCATCTCATCCGAAACCAGTGTGTGCATAATGAAGCCTCCAGCCTGCGCCGCCTCCTGCACCACCTGGCGTACCTGCTCCTCGGTGCGCACTCCTGGCCGGCGCTTGATTTCCACCGCTGCACCCACAAATTGCGTCAGGGCCGCGTTCAAGACCTGCTCGGCCGTCACTCCAGTACCATCAGATGTCACGAAGACGCGATACATATCCTTTCCTCCAATACTAAGTATAGCCCATTGTGGCGGGCTTGACAAGCGTTCCAAGAGACGTATACTTGGCTCGGCATGGCCGACAAAGCAGAGCGAGACGAAGTGCAGCACTGGGAAGAAACCAGTCTGAGCGCAAGTGAGAAGGGCATGGCCGACAAAGCAGAGCGAGACGAAGTGCAGCAAGAAGAGTCTCACGAACCACAGACAGAGACACCAGATGAGCAGAGGAGCGCGCTCCGGCGGTTCTGGAGCCGCATCACCTTCGCGCTCGCCTGGCTGCGCAGGCCGGACGAGGTCGGGCAGCCCCTCAAGTTGCGGCCGCGCGGCGTGCGGCTGCTCGTCCTGCTGATCCTGGGCAACCTGCTCGTCCTGGTGTTGCTGACCATCGCGCTGTACCAGGCGGCTACGGTGACGGTCATGGAGGGGCCTCCCCAACTCGTCGTCGCCACCACGACACCTGGTCTCTCCCCCACATCTGGCCCCACACCCACTCCCTTGGGCAGCGGCGGGGCCATCGCTTTCGCCCTGCGACGCAACGGCAATGCCGACATCTACGCCCTCAATCAGGCCGAGCGGCAACTGGTGCGGCTGACCTACGACCCGGCCGAGGATCGCAACCCGGCATGGTCGCCTGACGGCAACTACATTGCCTTCGCCTCGAACCGCGCCCACAACTGGGACATCTATCTGCTGGACCTGGCCGGCAGCGCGCCGCCGATCCGCCTGACCCACGATCCCGGCTTCGACGCTAACCCCAGTTGGTCCCCCGATGGCCGCTGGATTGCTTTTGAATCCTACCGCCGAGGAAACCTCGACATCTACGTGATGAGCACCACCGAAGAGCAGGTGCGGCGCGTCACCACCGACCGCGCACCCGACTACGGGCCGGCCTGGTCGCCTGACAGCCGCGCTATCGCTTTCAGTTCCTTCCGTGACGGCAACAAGGACATTTACCTCTACCTCCTCGATGGCGAGGGAGAGATCATCAACATCACCCATAGCCCCGATCTGGACGAGGATGCCCCGGCTTGGTCACCCGACGGCACACAACTGGCGTACGTCAGCGGGCCGCGCGGTAACCCTTCTATCCAGGTCACCACCTTCGATTGGGACGCGATGACGGCCAACCAGGCCGAAACTGAACTCTTCGGCGTTGGTGATTCCCCAGCCTGGTCACCCGACGGGCAAAGTCTCATCTATACCTACGAGCGGGGCGGAAACAGCCACCTCATCGCGGCCAGTATGACCGGATGGGCGCTGTTCCACCAGGTTTACAGCACCGATGGCTTGTTGGACGATCTGGCGTGGACGGACCTTGCACTTTCTCCCCGCGTCGTGGCCCGGGCCCAGGCTGCCGAGCCAGCCGATGAGCCGCCGTTCTACGTGGAACTGGCGCAGCCGACGCCAGCCAGCGGCCCGCCCTACCGATTGGTCCTGCTTCCCAACGTCAACGACGGCGATGGGGAGCTTCTCTCCGACCGGGTGAACGAGAGTCTCAACGCGCTGCGCCAGCGCGTGGTTGAGGAGGTGGGGTGGGACTACCTGGCTGACCTGGGAGATTCCTGGCGGCCGGTGACTTATACCCCACCCTCGGGCCACTCGCGTATGAGTTGGCACGTCTGTGGCAGGGCGATCGGTCTGGACCAAGAGCCCTACGAGGAGGATGAACCACAGGTTGAACTGATACGGGAGGACGTGGGCAACGTCACGTACTGGCGCGTCTTTATTCGCGCCGCCGAGCAGGACGGTAGTATGGGAGAGCCTTTGCGCGAAGCGGTGTGGGACCTGAACACCCGCCAGCAGGGCGGGCGCGCCCGGGTGGAAGGTGGAGCGCCCAAGTCGAGCATCCCGTCCGGCTACTACGTGGACTTCACTACCATCGCCAGCGACTACGGCTGGGAGCGGATGCCTGCCCTATGGCGATGGCGATACTTTTGGCCAGACATCCGGTGGTGGGATTTTCAGAAGACCGATGGTTTGATTTGGTGGGATTGTATGTTGGAGGTTTTCGAGCCAGAGGAGATTGAGGCCGCCTTCGGGCCGATCCCAGGATACGAGGACTAACGCTCGTCCAAAGGTATCCGTTCAGGGGGTAGATCAGAAATCGGGTTTTTGGGGCTCCAGCGGCTTGGTCATCGATCACTGTCCGGTGCTGTCGGTGAAAAGGCCAATGCGCAGCGCAAACTTCACCAATTCTACCTCGTCCTGGAAACCGAGCTTGGCCATCAGATTCTCCCGATGCCGGGCCACGGTTTTGGGGCTAATGCACAGAATCTCGGAGATTTCCTGCCGGGTACGCCCCTCGGCGATGAGCTGCAGGACCTCCCGTTGACGCGACGTGAGAAGTTCGTAGGTCCGCTGTCGATCATCCACGGGCGCTGCGCGAAGATACGTATCCACTATTGCATTGGAGATGCCGGGGCTGAGATATTTCTCGCCTCGATGTGCTGCCTCGATGGCGAGTTGGAGTTCATTGTACACAGCGCGCTTGAGCACGTACGCCGACGCGCCCACTCGCAGTGACTGGTGGACGTAGATCTCGTCTGTGTACATAGACAGGATGACAACCTTGGTATCAGACTCCTGGCCGGTAATCTGGGCCGTCGCCTCGAGGCCGTTCATACCGGGCATGCCGATGTCCATCACGACCACGTCGGGATGCAGTTTCTCGACCAACTGCAATGCTTCCCGCCCATCGTCAGCCTCCCCGACCACCGTGAACCTGGGTTTGGATTCCAGCAACACTCGCAAGCCCTGCCGAACCAGGGTGTGATCGTCAGCCAATAGTACGCGAATGGCCATTCTGTCAGCCCTTTCCCCTCGCAGGTTGCGGCATAAGCCGCCTCCCACCTGAGGTAAGTATACCGCACATAGCACCAGGGCGCAACTGGCTGGAGGTTGAGATTTGGGGTTTTGGATTCGATATGGTATATTATTGTATAGGGCAAGACAAAGTGGCTACACACATCGTCATTCTGACCGGCGAGCGCCGCATAGGCAAGACCACAGTCTGCCATGAGACCATCGCTCTGGTGCAGGCCAGGGGATACACTTGTGGCGGCGTCCTGACCACGAGCCGCCCTAATGGCACCCGGAACGTGCTCGACGTGCGCAGTGGCGATGTGCGTCGGCTGACCCTGGAACATGACGCGAGACCTGCCGTGATCCAGGGGCGTTTCCGCTTCGACCCTGGAACCTTGGCATGGGGGAACGTTGCGCTGGCCCGCGCGCATGCCTGTCACCTGCTCGTGGTGGACGAACTGGGGCCACTGGAAATCGAACAAGGGAAAGGCTGGCTGAAAGCGTTTGACGTGCTGCGAGGAACCAACTTCGCGCTGGCGCTCGTCGTTGTCCGCCCTGAGTTGGTGGCGCAGGCACAACTCCAACTACCAATCAGCTCGACGACTGCCCTCGCCGTGACCCCCCATAACCGAGATAGCCTGCCCGCCGTACTCATGGAGATGCTGGAAAGGGAACTCGGTTCGACGCCGGAGACCTGACCACTTGTGAGGTGCCTCTTAAGTCTTCTCCAGGCAGGTCAGCCCGCTCTGCAGCACCCGTAGCGGCAATAGTCCGCACTTGGCCCGCACCGGCCCCAACGTGATGCCCAGCATGCTGAACACGTCCTCGTCCTGCAGCGCCTTCAACTCCTCTACTGTCTTGCCCAGAATCTCCTCGGTCAACATTGAGGCTGATGCCATGCTGATCACACAGCCACGACCACTGAACCGTGCATCGCTCACCCGCCCGTCGGCCAGCCGGATATCGAGCCGCACCACATCGCCGCAGACCGGGTTGTCCTGCTCGCAGGAGAGGTCCGCGTCCTCTAACGTCCCCCGATTGCGGGGATGGCGGTAATGATCAAGGATATGCTCACGGTATAAGCTCTCCACCTGGCTCCCTCAGTTCTCCATTTGCCAGCCAACCCTGTGCCTTCTGGATTCCCTCCACCAGCCGATCCACCTCCTCACGGGTATTGTAGAGGTAAAAACTGGCCCGTGCCGTGGCCTGCAGCCCGAAGCGCTCGTGGAGCGGCTGTGCACAGTGGAAGCCCGCACGGATGGCGATGCCCTCCCAATCCAACGCCTGAGCCAAATCGTGGGGGTGGATGGATTCGACGGTGAAAGCGACCACCCCACTCCGCCTCCCGGTCGGCGACCCGATCACGTGTACTCCCGGCATCTCTGCCAATCGCTCCAAGGCATAGGCCACCAACTCCTGCTCGTGTGCCCACACCGGTTCCAGTCCCACCGTGCTCAGGTAGTCCACCGCCGCGCCCAGCCCCACCGCCTGAGCGATGGCTGGGGTGCCGGCCTCGAACTTCCAGGGCAGGTCATTCCAACTCGCCTCCGCACGCCCCACCCGCTTGATCATTCCCCCGCCGCTGAGGAAGGGCGGCATCTCCTCCAGCAGTTCTGGACGGCCGTAGAGCACGCCAATGCCCGTCGGCCCGCACATCTTGTGGCCGGAAAAGGCCAGAAAGTCGCAATCTAGCGCCTCGACGTCCACCGGCAGGTGGGGCACGCTCTGCGCCGCGTCCACCAGCACCCGCGCACCGGCCGCGTGGGCTCGGGCTATGATCTCCTGCGCCGGATTCACCGTGCCTAGCACGTTGGAAATGTGCGTGAAAGCGACCAACTTGACTGGGCCTTGCAGCAACCGGTCGAGGGATTCCAGATCGAGACATCCCTCGTCGGTCACGGAGACGTAGGCCAGTTCAGCCCCAACCTCCCGCACGAGCAACTGCCAGGGCACCAGGTTGCTGTGGTGCTCCATCTCCGTGACGACGATGCGGTCGCCTGGCCCCACGTGGGTCCGTCCCCAGGTGTAGGCCACCAGATTGATCGCCTCCGTCGTGTTGCGGGTGAAAATCACGCCGCAGCGGGCCGGGGCATTTATAAACGCGGCGACTTTGTCCCTCGCCTCTTCGTATGCGGCGGTCGCTTCTTCGCTCAGCGTGTGTACCCCCCGGTGGATGTTGGCATAGTGGGCGCGGTAAAACTCGTCCAAAGCCTCAATCACCGCCCGTGGCCTCTGCGACGAAGCAGCGTTGTCCAGATAAGCCAGTGTTTTGCCGTGCACCTCCCGTGCCAGGATGGGAAAATCAGCCCGCATGGCGACGGGATCAATCCTCTTCTCGGTATTCATGTTTCGCCTCCGCCTGAAGCCCTACCGAAGCCCAATCCTTCCGCTCCTCGACTATGTCAATACCTTACCAGGCTTGTCCCAGAAAAGAGGACGCCGGCGCTTTAAGCGCCGGCGTTCCATCACGAGCAAGCCAGATGCACCACCTAGCCGAAGAACGTCTGCAACCGCATCGCCAATGACATATCTCCTTCGATCTTGATCTTGCCTTGCATAAAGGCAGCCATCGCGTTCAGGTCGCCGTTGACCATCGCCACGAAGTCCGCGGCCGCCATTTTCAACGTCATCGTTGGCGTTGCTGCGGCCTCCTCGGTGACGCTGAGTTGACCATCTGCGATGGTCGCAGTCCACTGCCCGCCTCCCTCACCGGAAAGGTCGAACAGTATCACAGCATCTACCCCAGCCACTTTCTGGGGATCAACCGATCTTAGCGCTTCCAGTGCCTGGGATGCGCTCGTGTATTCAGGCATTTTTGTCCTCCTGATGGAATTTGTATCGAAGCAGAGTATAGACGGATTTGTTCAATCTGTCAAACGGACTTTCCCTCGGCGTTGGACACCGGCTCCATCTCTTCCCAATTCTGCCCCACCTTGAGATCGGCCTTGAGAGGCGCCTTGAGTTCGAAGGCGTTCTCCATCACCTCGCGCATCAGCGGCGCGACGGTCTCCACCTCCTCCTCGGGAGCCTCGACGACCAACTCGTCGTGCACCTGCAGGATCATGCGTGCCCGAAGCGAACGCTCCCGCAGCGCCCGGTGCAGGCGGATGGTGGCGATGTTGATGATGTCGGCGGCGGTGCCCTGGATAGGAGCGTTGATCGCCATACGCTCGGCGGCCTGGCGCACGTTGTGGGGAGCCTTGCTGCCGGGGCGCAACTCGGAGAAGTAGCGCCGGCGTCCCATCAGCGTCTCCACGTACCCCTGCCGCGTGGCGAGCACCTTGGTTGTGTCAATGTACTCCCGCACTCTGGGGAAGCGCTCGAAGTAGGCCCTGATGAAATCCTCGGCCTCGGCCTGCGTCAGACCGGTGGCGTTGGACAACCCGTAAGCGGTCTGTCCGTAAGAAAGGCCAAAGTTCACCGCCTTCGCCACCCGCCGCATATCGGGGGTCACTTCCGCCAGCGGGACGCCCATGATGGCAGCCGCGGTGCTGGCGTGGATGTCCTCGCCGCGGGCGAACGCGCCCAGCAGTCCCTCGTCGCCAGAGATGTGGGCCATCACGCGCAACTCCACCTGCGAGTAGTCGGCGCCGATCAGTTTCCAGCCCGGCTCAGCGACGAAGGCCCGCCGCACCTGACGTCCCAACGGTGTGCGGATAGGGATGTTCTGGAGGTTGGGGTCACTGCTGCTCAGTCGCCCCGTTACAGTCCCAGTCTGGTTGTAAGAGGTGTGCAGCCGCCCGGTGCGCGGATTGACCAGCCGGGGCAGTGCGTCCACGTAGGTGGATTTCAGTTTGGCCAGCGTCCGCTGCTCCAGGATGAGGTCAATCACCGGGTGTTTCCCTCGCAGCCTCTCCAGCACCCCGGCCGCCGTCGAGAAGTGGCCGGATTTCGTGCGCCGCAATCCTTGCGTAGGCAGCCTCAGTCTCTTGAACAGGGCGTCGGAGAGTTGCTGGGTCGAGTTGACGTTGAAGGAGTAGCCGACTATCTCCTGGATACGGACCTCCAGTTCGCTCAGCCGGCTGTCCAGTTCTTCCGACATCCGCTCCAATAGCGTGGCATCGAGCTTCATGCCGGCCATCTCCATCGCTGCCAACACCGGCATCAACGGCATCTCCACCTCGGTAAAAAGCGACCAGAGGTGCTTTTCCTTCAATTCCGCCGCAAGAATCGTAACCAGGCGATGGGTCATGTCCACATCAGCGCAAGCATAGGGAGCCACCTGGGCGACTCCCACTTGATCCATCGTCAGTTGCCCTTTGCCCTTGCCCTCCCTCTTGCCAATGAGATCGGTGATGGGAGTCATCTGCTGCTTGAGCCGCGCCCAGGCCAGGTTCTTGAGCCCCAGGTTCTTGGAGGCCGGGTTGATCAGCCACTCGGCGACCATCGTGTCGAAGGCCAACCCTTCCACCCGCGCTCCGGCTTGTTCCAATACCGTCAGGTCGTACTTGAGGTTGTGGCCGTACTTGGGTTGTCCGGCGTCTTCCAGCAGTGGGGCCAGCGTTTCTAGCACCATCCCCAGTTCCAGTTGGGGGTCGTCGGGCGGAGCCTTGACCGGAATGTAGTAGCCCCGCTTGGGCCCGTCGGTGAGAGCGATGCCGACCAGTTCGGCCTGCATCGGATCGGTGCCGGTCGTCTCGGTATCGAGGGTCAGCGCCGGCGCGCTCTCCAACTGTGCCACCAACTGGCGCAGGGCCTCCCCGTCGGCGACGATCTGGTAACCGGCCCCAGGGGCCACCGCGGGCGTCGAGGCGGGTGCTTCACCGAACAGGCTGAGTTGGTGAACTACTCCCGCTGGCTCTTGCTGGGGCCGGTCTCCCGACCGAGCCTCCGGCTGCGGCAGCCGATCGGCCAGTGAACGGAATTCCAATTCGCGGAAGAGGTCCATCACCTGCTCGCGGTCGAAGGCGTGCACGCGGCACACGTCGAGATCGAGTTGCACCGGTGCGTCGCGCTCGATGGTCGCCAGGCGGCGGCTGAGAAAGGCCAGGTCCTGCCCTGTCTCCAGTTTGTTCCGAAAACGGGTCTGGATCTCGTTCAGGTGCTCGTAGATGTTCTCCAACGATCCGTACTGTTTGAGCAACTTGACACCGGTTTTCTCACCGACGCCGGGCACACCTGGGATATTATCAGATTTATCCCCCATCATGGCCTTGAGATCTACCAATTGAGTCGGGGGCAGCCCGTAGCGCCGCTTCACTCCCTCCAGGTCGTAGACAACAGTGTCGGAGAAGCGCCAGCGGGAGGTGAGGACGTGGATGTGTTCGTCCACCAGTTGCAGGAGATCCATGTCGCCGGTGACGATGAGCACATCAACTCCCTGTTCTCCCGCCTGGCGGGCCAGTGTCCCCAATAGATCATCCGCCTCGTACCCCTCCTGCTCGAAGATGGGGATGTTCAACGCCTTCACCACCTGGCGGATTCGCTCCATCTGGGGAACCATCTCCTCGGGCATCTTCGCGCGGTGGGCTTTGTAGTCGGCGTACATGTCGTAGCGGAAGGTACGTCCCTTATCGAAGGTGACGGCAACGTGGGTAGGCTGCTCTTCGCGCAAGACGTTGAGCAACATCGAGATAAAGCCATAGACGGCATTGGTTAACTCGCCTTGCGTGGTCTTCATATCCTCGGGCAGGGCATGGAAGGCACGATAGGCCAGCGCGTGGCCGTCGATCAAGACCAGTTTCTTCTTTTGGGGCATGCCTCTCCTTGATGGTGGATGTTGGAAACTGGATACTGGCTATTGGGATGCGCTTATCAGAGTTCTCAGTGCTTCTGCCGTTTCCTTGGCTCGGTGACGGATTATGCCAAGCGGCACGCTGGCCCGCAAGGCCGCCGAGAGGATAATGCCCTCGGCGATAGCCAGCGAATAGAACATGTGCTCGCCACCATCCACACTCTGTTCAAAGCGCAGTTGCTCCTGGCCCAGGATTTGCGCCACGCGGGCCGAGGTATGCCAACTTTCGGCGACGGCCTGCGCCAGTTCGCCTGCCTCCTCGGCCGAGAGCCGGCCAGTGTGGGCAATCAACTTTCTCTCGCAAGTCAAGATTATCGCTTCGGCGTTGATTTCCTGAGACAGCACGGTCATCTCCTGGACGATCTCTGGAATATACTCAGGCGGCACATCTATCCTTTCAGCGCTGCTCACGGCAAGCCGGCCGGATGCCGTGTCCGGTTCTACACCCTCGGCGGTGTCTGAAGTTCCAACCATGGGCCGCGCCAACGCGTCGGCGATACGTCCCGGCAATTCAGGGAGGAAGAAGGGCTTGGGCAGGACGCCCTGCACGTCCAGGTCGGCCAGTTCGGGGGGGAGTTCCTCTCCTACAAGCGGGATCAGCATCAGTCGCAAGTTGGCCCGCTGCTGGCGCAGCATGCGGGCGATCGTGGCCCCATCTGGATCGGTCAGGCCCATGTCTATGATGACCAGGTCAAACTCGGAGGTGCCCAGTTCCTGCAGCGCCTCGTCCCCACTGGTCGTCACGGTTGCGCCGTACTCGCCCCCCTGCTCCAGGCTCTCCTGAAGCATAGTGGCGAAGGCTTCGTTGCTATCTACGATCAGGATTCGATGGATCATCAGTCACCCTTTCTCGGCGGTCGGGATCTGTCATTGGTTTTGCCCATTTTACCGGGGAGACGAGGAAAAGTCAACATTCACAAATATACGCGTAAGAAGTAATTGCGCTTTCCATCTTCCTTCTTTACTTAACTTGGCTTCCACGTCCGACAGTGGTATAATCCGTGTCCAGTAATTCGAGAGATAACGGGGAGAGATCAGGTGCTGGACGAGAATCAGATCCGCCAAATGGTGCGCCGTGTGGTCTACCGCACGTTGGGGTTGCCACAAGTCTCCCGGCCGGTGGCTACCCGGCCCCTGGTGACAGAGGCGGATGTCCAGGCTGTTTCGGTTGGGGAACAGATCTCCGTTCCCCAGGGGGCGCTCATCACTCCCCTGGCCTGGCAGGTGGCCCTGGAGCGGCACGTGACCATGGTGGGGGCAGGAGCAGCAGTGCCCGCACTGTCGTTGACTGACGTACCGTGTACCGACCCCACCACCGCGGGCCAGCGGACTTCGATGGGCCCGGCCGAACCGACCGTTGCCATCGGAGCCGACCACGGCGGGTACGAGTTAAAGGAGATGCTGAAGGGCTACCTGGGCGAGTTGGGTTACAGTGTCATGGACTGCGGAACCGACAGCACCAACTCGGTGGACTACCCGGACTTCGCCTTTGCGGTGGCGCAGTTGGTGGCCCGGAGCCGCGCCTGGCGTGGCATCGTTGTGGACGGCGCGGGCATCGGCTCGTGCATGGCGGCCAACAAGGTGCCAGGTGTGCGCGCTAGCCTTTGCTACGACCAGGCCACAGCCGCCAATAGCCGCGAGCATAACGATGCCAACGTGTTGACGTTGGGCGCCGGGCTGATTGGCCCCAACCTGGCCCGGCAGATCGTCAAGACGTGGCTTAAGACCCCCTTCGGCGGCGGGCGGCACGCGCGGCGGGTGGATAAGATTATGGGGATTGAGAGGCGCTTTTTGAAGGATGTCGTAAATTCGTAGATTCGTAGGTTCGATTTTACTCATTTTCTCTTAATCAATGGGGATGATCTATGGCAGGGCTTACTTGGCTCCATTTTTCTGATTGGCACCAGCGAGGGGAAGATTTTGACAGACGGGTTGTGCGCGACGCTCTGATTCAGGACATCCGTGAACGAGCGTGCATCAGTCCTGACTTGGCGCAGGTTGATTTTATCGTCTTTAGCGGCGATGTGGCTTATGCTGGAAAGGCAAAGGAATACAGCACTGCGATTGAACACTTGTTTGCTCCTGTGCTTGAAGCAGCCGGGTTGAGCCATAACCGGCTGTTTATCGTTCCTGGCAACCACGACCTGGATAGAGACGCTTTCAAGTACCTGTTTGGGGCTCTTAAGCAACCTTTGACTTCTAATTCAGAGGTACAGGAATGGTTCACTGATCCGGAAGGTATCACCAATCTTCTGCGTCCTTTCAAAGAGTACGACAACTTCATTGCTGAACATGTGGATCAATCCCAGACAGCCTATGCTTATCTGCGACAGTTCAAAGCAGGCGGCAAGTGCATTGCTTTGATTGGGCTCAACTCTGCATTGTTATCTGGACGGCATAATGAGGTCAGAGATGGCAGGGAAGTGATCAACGATGACCGTTACTTGATCCTTGGCGAACCGCAGATCTACGATCTCTTGCATAACGAGGATTTTTGCAAGGCTGATGTGCGCATCGCCGTAATGCACCATCCATTTGACTGGCTGATCAAATTTGATCGGGATTTGGTGTGTGATCGGCTAAGGGAAGCGTGTCATTTTGTTTTACAAGGGCATGAGCACCAGCCACGTGTAAATATCGAATTAGGCCCAGGAGGCGACTGTGTCATCATCCCTGCTGGTCCCAGCTATGACCGTCGCGAACCAGAGATTTCGCGCTGTGCCAATGCTTACAATTATGTCCATCTTGATTTTGTGACCGGCAAAGGCAGGGTATACCTGAGACGCTACGAGGATCGTCAAGGTTGGATCAAGGACACCGCCACAACGGGGGACGAGTCGCCGGGCTTGTACACCTTTGACCTGCCCAAAGATCTGGGCAAAAAGAAAGAGCCTGCGTCAATGGTCCTCGAAACAGACAAGCCTCCTTCAGGACATGAACAACCAGACTCATCACAAGAGCAAGAGCAAGTGGGTCGGAAAAAACTGCGAAAGGATTATATGGAGGCAGTGCGTAAGCGGTACCGGCTGTTGGAACTGCGCGGACTGGCTCCCCAGGCAGCGGAGGGAGCGGCGGATCCAGCTTTGTCAGAGGTCTACGTGCCACTAAGTCTAATAGAGGGACTGGAGTCGCAGCAAACGTTTGAGGCACGCAAGCCAGTAAGAGATGCTCAGCCTGCAGACACTTTGGAAGATCAGCCTGAGATGCCCGAACCGGCTGACGAGATGTACAGCGAGGGGGAAGGGCAAATCGAGTATGTGCCGACCCGGCCAGAAAAGGCTATGCGAGAAGCGCCTGGTCGCATTGTGGATATGTGGGACGGTCTGGCATCAGGCCCTTCGGACCAAATTGCTATCCTGGGTGAAGCGGGCGCCGGGAAGACCACAACAGTACGGTATTTGGCACTAGCACTGGCAGGTGAGCCTGGTACAAAAGCGGACGCACGGTTTGCTGGCTATCTACCAATCATAGGGCGTCTTGCAAAATACTCCCGTCGGCTAATGGAGGGCGAACCAGGCTTAAGTTTAAAAAGGCACCTGTGTGAGGATCCATTTGACAGGTCTGACTTTGGTCCACTGCTTGAGCAAGAACTCGGGGCAGGACGATGTGTCGTGATACTGGATGGTCTGGACGAAGCAAGTTGTCTTAGAGAGGTCGCGGAAGCGGTTCAAGATTTCACCGCTGGCTATGGAAAGAATCACATTGTAATCACGAGTCGTATAGATGCATATCGCCAAACAAGGTTGGGCGGGTTTAGACCTCTGACGATAAGGCGGATGGAAGAGTTTGAGTATATCTGCCAGTTTATTGACCGGTGGTATGAGGGACGAAGTTGCGATGAACAACCAGGTGCGCAAGATCTGAAAGATGCATTGTATGAACGTCCGAAACTGATGGAGCTGGTAAAGAATCCTCTGATGCTGACCATCATCATACATATGCATTGGCGTACGACGACATTGCCTGGCAGTTCAATCGAGGTATACCGGGCTACTACAGATACGCTAATCAAGTACTGGCGAGAGAGCAAGTATGGGGATGATCCTCAATCAAAGGTTGGCCTAGAAAATCTGTATCAAGATACGGTCAGACAAATTCTAAAGCCTATCGCGTACCATATGCTAAATGGGAACGGGTTGATCGGTGAAGATGAACTGGTGGACATGCTCACCACAGGGATTATCGAGGTAATCGGGTGGGACGAAGTGCGAGCACGGGAGGGAAGCAGACGCTGGCTGAAACTAATCAGCGAAGAGAGTGGCCTGTTGGCCAGTCAGGGGACGGACAGGCAGGGAAAGCGCGTATTTGAGTTCATGCACCGACGATTTGCAGAATACTTGGCGGCGGGCTATCTGGCAGAGCGTTGGCACGCTGATGACAGGGAATTCGTGCTAAATCATGTCCACAAACCTCAGTGGATCGAAGTGATTGAGTTGTTCGTGGCACAGGTAGGATATGATAGCAAGGTAGTAGCAACTAAGGTTTTGCAGGTTATTCTCGGCCTTGGAAGTCCATGGGAAGGCATTGTGTGGCGGGATCGCATACTGGCTGGAAAATGCTTGGGAGAAGGCGTTTTAGTGGGCGGTGAGATGCGAGGCGTAATCCTTAGAAACCTAGTCAGTCTATTACTAAGCCGGCAATCGGGTCTGCGGGCTGAAGCCGTTCGTATCTTTGCAGGACTGCAGGGAACGCAGTATCAGCAAGCAGGAATTGAGCACGTCCGCGCCTTGTTGGAGAATGAAAGGCCGTGGGCCATAGAGGTTGCCATAGCAGAGACGTTGTTGAGGCTTGGAGAGCGAGAGCGGAGCCGCGAGTTGCTCCTGACATTGCGTGAGGCTGCCAGCAGGCGAGGACATTCCAGTACAATGGCCCGAATCATCGAGTTGCTCCTTGAGAAATGGAAAGAAAAAACGATTGCCTGGCTCATTGATGTGGCCAGAAAGTACGAGGGGCGGGGGCTTGCACTCGAAGTCAACGCAGACCCAACCGAGACAACGGTTGCTGCGACAGATGAGAGCTTTGGATCAGTCCACGTAGGGAGGCATCTGACGAAAGCAGAGCTAGGGACGTTCATTGACCGGCTGACGGAAGTTCTTGTTCTCCCAGAACAACAGGAGATGGCACAGTGGGTCCGGTACCGACTCGACGAGTCAGCCAGTGAGATTCGCAGGTTGGCGACCCAGGGTCATGTCGAGAGAGTGCGACGGTTGGCAGCGGAATGGCTGATAGAATACCACGACGAGCGTGAAGCCGGAGTACACGTGCTTGCCGAGTTGGCAACACAAGGTGAGGATAGTCTGCGGGCGATAATCGCGCTGAGGCAGTTAGAGGAACGGGAAAGCGTGATACGTGGTGCTTGGACAATACTGGCGAAGACATTAGACGCAGCCAATGAGCAGGTCGCTGCCATGTTACTGGCTGAACAGGGAGAAGAGGAAGAAATAGAAGCAGCAACAGTATCAGTCGAGCTACTACTTTCGCAGGAGTTGAATGATAGACAAACCTACCATCTTGCAGAGACGCTACTGAATATGGCCGGCCCAGCCCACAAGATTGGGTTGGCAGCCCTCAGGGCAATAGCGATGTCAGTTCGACATACGTACCGCTATGAAGCTGCCGTTGCGATTGGGAAGGCCGGTAAGGAAGATAAGATAGATGAAATAATTGATGAGGCATACCAGACGCTTCTGGACATTGCCGAACGGTGGGGAGTACTAGACCGAGTGAATGCAATCTTGGCACTAAATGACACCCTGTATGCAACAAGGCGGAAGCGGGATCAGGTTGATTTGACTTTGCTGGCGGGACGTGTTGTTAACGAGGTGAGCGACAAATACAATGCCTTGACTAGGTTGCTAGGGGCAAGGATCGTGCCGCCAGAAGAATCGTGCGAAATCCAGGCTGTACCGAATCACGGACCAAAGACCACGCGTGCAAAGTGGGAGGAGCGTGCTCAGGAAGCTTGGGGCAGATTCCGCAGAGTATCTGAGGAATGGCTGGATGCCCTGCCAGAGCAGAGCCAGGCGCATCCCTATAGACAAGCAGCGAAAGCCTATTTGCTGGCTGAGAAGGGACAGACGGACGATGCCATTTGTGTGTTGCAGGAGGCAGCGATGCACCCCGGAGCGTCAGCACGACTGCTGCGAAGAGTAAGCAAGCGGCTGCTGAAATTGCCGGCACGAGAAGACGGATTGAAGGCTCTCGGTAGAATACCCGCTCAAAGCGCTAATGAAACCCTCGGTTGGCTTGAGATGGCATACCTATTGAGATCGTCCGATGAGACAGATCAAGCTCTGGAGGCTACGCGTAAGGTAGCCACGGTAGCGACTGAATTCTG